>NZ_WUMG01000065.1:0-29617 GCF_009827015.1 Delftia sp. CH05
GGGTTTACAGGGGTGTGACAGGTGAGGGGGGTCTTGGTCTGGTCTTGGTCTGGTGCTGTTTTTTGTCCCTGCCGGGGGGTTTCTTTTCGAGGCCGGGTCTCGGCCCGGCGGCCGACCTACTTTCCTTTGTTTCGCCACCGGTACGCCGGCCGAAGGAAAGTAGGCAAAGCAAAGGCGACCCGGATGTCCGCGACCCCTTCGCTTCGCTGCGGGGCAACCTGCGTCGGGCCACCTGCGGGGTTCGCTGCGGAACTCGCTGCGTTCACTGCGTGAACTCCGCTCAGACAACCGCAGCGAGTCAGATCACGAAGCAGTCCTGTCCTTCGGCAGGACTGCAACCCCGCAGGCGGCCCGACGCAGGCGCTGACATACGGGGAGCTTGCTCGGGCCTTCGCTGCGCTCGGCCTGGTTTCTTGATACGCAGCCGTTAAACTTGCGGCAGGCCGAAAGGCTTGGTGTGTCGTAACACCAATACAGAGGTGCGGCCCCCACCTTGAAGGGGGCTTTGTCATGTCCAGATTCCTGGGGCAGATGCGTCGTCGCGCGTCCGTCTCCAACGGTTTTGGACGGGATGGGCTTACCCGCAAGGATGGCCGCACGTCTGTATACGTGTTACGAACATCCCGTCCACCCGTTGCCCGTCGTACGGTGGCGTGTGGTTCTCTTGATTCATACAGGAACCAAGACATGCACCCTCTCACCGCCGCTCAGGCGGCCCCTCCCCAACCACCTTTTCTTCCCACCTGGCGGCAGGCCATGCACGCCTCGCTGGGCCTGGTGCAGAGCACGCTGCAGCAGTTGATCGAACTGATGACCGACAATCCTGACAGGGACGACAGCGAAGTCGATGTGGACTGCGCCGTGGAGCTGGCGCTGGAGCACATCAAGCGCATGGGTGTCCAGCAGCATGCGGACCGCTATGCCTTCGAGGTGGAGTGGATCAAGGCAACGGCGGCGCTGCGGCTGGCGCAGGGCGCCTTCGGGCGGCCGGAATCACGCTTTGGCCTGCGGCTCAAGGACGCCATCCAGCAGCTGGAGATGCTGCCGGAGCTGGTGGAGTTCGTGGACCAGGACGACGGCGAGTGAACTGTGCGGCGCGCCCGTATCTCTGTGAGAAACTGGCCCGCCGAACACCCCCTTGCCTTCACCCATGGAACTGCGCCAGCTGCGCTACTTTGTCGATATCGCCAAGACCGAGCACCTGACGACATCGGCCAGGAACCTCTATGTCACGCAGTCCACGCTCTCGCATGGGCTGCGCCAGCTGGAAGAGGAGCTGGGCATGGCGCTGTTCGAGCGCATTGGCCGGGGGCTGAAGCTGTCGCAGGCCGGCGTGGTGTTCCGCAACTATGCGGAGCGCGCGCTGCATGAGGTGGAGGCCGGGCGCATGGCGCTGGCCGACCTCAGCGAGCTGCAGACCGGCACGCTGACCATCGGTGTGATTCCCACCTTCCTCAACACCCTGGTCGCCCCGGCCGTGGCGGCTTTCATGCGCGCCTATCCCAAGGTCAACGTGGTGGTGATCGAGCTGCTGGCCCCGCCCGTGGAGCAGGGATTGCTGGACGGCAGCCTGGACCTGGGCGTGAGCTTTCACCCGCCCCAGCGCGCCGAGCTGGACGCGCTGCCGCTGTTCGACGAACGCATGATGCTGCTGGTCAACCCCTCGCATCCGCTGGCCGGGCGCCGCACGCTGTCCGTCAAGTCGCTGACCGGCGTGCCCCTGGCCCTGCTGCCGCGCACGTTCTACACGCGCAGCCTGATCGAGGACGGGCTGCGCACCGCAGGCGTCACGCCCTTGCTGCGCGCGGAAATGGGCTCGGTGGAATCGCTGATCGCGCTGTGCCGCTGGGGCGACATGGCCACCATCGTCCCCGAGCGCGCCGCCCAGCAGGCCACGGACATGGTGGCCATCCACCTGGTCGCCCCCCAGCTCATCCGCACGGCAGGCCTTCTGTGGCGCCGAGGCGCCAGCTACAGTGCGGCCGCGCGCGAGTTCGCGGCGCAACTGGCCCCCGCCACAAGAACCAACATGCCCCGCTAAAAAAACACCAGGCCGAGCGAAGCAAAGGCCCGAGCAAACTCCCCGTATGTCAGCGCCTGCGTCGGGCCGCCTGCGGGGTTGCAGTCCTGCCGAAGGACAGGACTGCTTCGTCAACTGACTCGCCGCAGTTGTCTGAACGGAGCGCGCAGCGCGCAGTGAGTTCTGCGGCGAACCCCGCAGGCGGCCCGACGCAGGTTGCCCCGCAGCGCAGCGAAGGGGTCGCGGACATCCGGGTCGTCTTTCTTTTGCCTCCTTTTCTTCGGCGGGCGTACCGGTGACGAATCAAAGAAAAGGAGGTCGGCCGCCGGGCCGAAACCCGGCCTCGAAAAAACACCCCCCGGCAGGGTCAAAAACCCGCTCACTGCAAAGAAGGCCGCTGCCTCTCAGGCACCCGAGTACTCAAAGAAGCCGGCACATAAGCCGCATCAAAACTACACCCCACCCCAAACTTGGCCTCATTCCCCACACAAGCAGCAGCAATCCCCGCAGCAGTCGGCTTCACCCCCGCCTCCACCCACTGCATCAACGCAGTCATCAAGGTGGGATAGGTCGCATCGCTGATATAGCTGTGCGTCCCCTGCCGCGTGAAGGTCTGCACCAGCCGGTCCCCGCTGCCGCCCTGCTGCATCACCGCACGAAACCGCGCATCCAGCTCCACGAAGGCCGTAGGGTCGCTGATCCACTTGGCCGAGAGGACCGGCACGCCAATCCTGCCCACGGGGTCGGTGTCATCGGCGAACTTGCGGTAGGCCGCAGGGTCGGCGCGGTAGCGCAGCACGCCGGCATTGAGCGCGGCATCGTCGGCCGAGCCGGCATAGACCGCACCCTCGTTGCCGAAGGGGCTGGCGCCGCCCGTGCGCTTGGCCGAGATGTCCTGGAAGTGCATGGTGCCCCAGTTCATGTGCGACTGGATGGCGCTTTCGGGGATCTTGATGACCTTGGTGATGGTGTCGATCTTCGCCTGCTGCGCGGCCGTGCGCTGGGCGGCGGGCTTGTCCAGCGCCAGGCATTCGTTCACGCGCAGGGCCACGTCGGCCTGGCGCATCTTGGCATCTGCGGGCAGGCCCAGGTTGAGCGCGTACTGCGGCTCATTGGGGCGCGGGTGGTTGCCGCACAGGTACTGGTAGACCACGCGCAGGTCGGTGCGGAAGTCATAGGCATGGGTGCCGCCGCCCAGCACCCCGCTGGTGAGCAGCACGCCGTCGTAGGGGCGCTCGCCCACGGTCTGCTCGTTGAACATTTCCGCGCCCTTGGCGGCCACGCCCGCCCCCCAGGACTGGCCGTGCAGGATGGTGCGCTGCGGCTTGGCCACATGCTGGCGGAAGATGCCGCGCAGGCGCTCCGTGTCCTCTGCGGCGGCCCGCACTTCCACGCCGCCCTGGCGGTAGGTGGAGCCGGCCCAGGCGTAGCCTGCGCGCACCATGATGGACCAGCGCACCAGGTCTTCGGCCGCACGGGCGGCGGTGGGCGCGGCCAGGTCGGGGCCGCCGTGGGCGTGCAGCACCAGGGTGCCGTTCCACTGCGCGGGCTTGGCGATCAGGTAGTAGGCGCCCTTGGAGTCCTGCCCGGCCCAGCAGCTGATGCCCGCAGGAATCTCGGCAGGGCAGGCCGTGCTCTTGGGAGCGGTCTCGATGGAGGTGACCGGCCCGTGCAGCACGGCCGAGCCGCCGCCGCAGCCGGCCAGGGCGAGCGCGGCCAGCAGCGAGGCGCTGGCGGGACGCAGGGGGAAATACGCGGATGCTTGCATGCCTTGTCTCCTGTCTTGGCTTCTTGTTGGAAGTCACCTGCCGCGCCGCGGCAAGCGGTCTCATCGGTGACTGGATGGGATTTTGTAGAGGCTTGTCCAATATTTCAAAGATTTTTAGGATATCGGCTGGATACTTTTCACATATATGGAACTGCGCCATCTCCGTTACTTCCTGGCCGTGGCCGATACCGGCCACATCACGCGCGCGGCCGAGCTGCTGGGCATGCAGCAGCCGCCGCTGTCGCAGCAGATCCGCGCGCTGGAGGAGGAGCTGGGCATTGCCCTGTTCCGGCGCCACCCCAAGGGCGTGGACCTGACCGACGCGGGCCTGGAGCTGCAGGGCGAGGCCACGCGGCTGCTGGCCGACTTCACCGCCATGCGCGACCGCATGCAGGCCTTTGCGCGCGGCGAGCGCGGGCGCATCCATGTGGGCTTCACCAGCTCGGCGGCGGCCCATGCCTTCACGCCCGAGGTGCTGCGCCTGTGCCGTGGCCGCCATCCCGACATTGCGCTGGATGTGAGCGAGAACAATGCCGCCGAGATCACCGAGGCCGTGCAGGCCGGGCGCATGCACTGCGGCTTTCTGCGCGTGCCGGTGGCCCGGCCCGAAGGCCTGGTGTTCGAGACGCTGCTGCAGGAGCCCGCGCTGCTGGCCATTCCCGTGGACCATAGGCTGGCGCGCGATGCATCGCGGCCCGTGGCGCTCAGGCAGCTCGATGGCGAGCGCCTGATCCTTGTGCGGCGCACGGGCGCGCCGGGGCTGTACGCGAACCTGCTGGCGCTGTGCGCCCGGCACAAGGTACAGGTGGAGGTGGCCGCCGAGGTGGAACGCATGATGACCAATGTGAACCTGGTGGCGGCGGGCGTGGGCCTGTCCATCGTGCCGGCCTCGGTGCGCGGCGCCCATCCCGAGGCGGTGGTCTACCGCGCCTTCGAGCCCGCCGTGCGGCTGAGCGCCCCGCTCACCCTGGTGCACCGCGAGGCCGGCACGGAAACCGGCGGCGCAGGACCCGCGGCCACCTTCATCGCCCTGGCGCGCGAGCTGGCGCAGCGCCACCAGGCGCCGGGCGGCTGAGGCATGCGGGCACCGCAAGGCACCGATACCGGCCGGCGCGCCCTGCTGGCGGCGGGCGCCTGCGCGCTGGCCTGGCCCGCCCAGGCATGGCCGGCCCGGCCTGCCTGGCCGGGCGCCAGCGTGCGGATCGTGGTGGCCTACCCCGCAGGCGGTGTCAGCGACATGGTGGCCCGCGCCCTGGCCGAGCAACTGGCGCAGCAATGGGGCACGGCCGTGATCGTGGACAACCGCCCCGGCGCCAGCGGCACCGTGGCGCTGGAGCTGCTGGCGCGCAGCGCGCCCGACGGCCGCACCCTGGTCTTTGCCGCCGCCACCGCCGTGGGCCTGGCCGCAGCCTCCGTGACGCCCGTGGCTGGCGTGATGCGCACGCCCATGCTGCTGGTGGGCACGCCGGCGCTGAAGGCCGCAGATTTCGAAGGCATGCTGGCCGAGGCGCGCGGCATGCCCGGCGGCATACGCTGGGCCACCACGGGCGAGGGCACGACGGGCCACGCCGTCCTGCAGCGCATAGAGCAGGCCACGCGCATTCCCATCGTGCATGTGCCCTACAAGGGCGGGGGCCAGCAGCTCAACGATGCGCTGGCCGGGCATTTCGAGCTGCTGTCCACCAATGTGGCGCCGCTGCAGCTGCAGGCGCTGCGCGCGGGCCGCCTCAAGGCCCTGGCCGTGGGCGCGCCGCAGCGGCTGGCGGCCCTGCCCGATGTGCCCACGCTGGCGCAGCTGGGCCATGCGCAGGCCAACCTGGATTCGCTGTTCGGCCTGTTCGCGCCGCCGCAGATGGCGCCAGCGCTGGCCCAGCGCATCAATGCTGCGGTGGCCCAGGCGCTGCGCGCGCCGGCCATCCGCAGCCGGCTGGAGGCGGCCAGCAACCAGCCGTTCGACGGTTCGGCCGCAGAGTTCGCGCAGCAGGTGATGCGCGAGGCCGGGCGCTGACCGCCCTGCATCGCTCCCCCCGCACCACGCCCTGCACCACGCCGGACTGGCTCAGCGCGCGTACTTCTTGGCCCCGGCCACGCAGACCACGGCGGCCATGGTGACCAGCACCATGCCCCAGCTCACCTGCTCGTGCAGCAGCAGGGCCGCCAGGCCCAGGCCCATGAAGGGCTGCAGCAGCTGGATCTGGCCCACGGCCGCAATGCCGCCCTGCGCCAGGCCCCGGTACCAGAACACGAATCCGATCAGCATGCTGAACAGCGAGACATAGGCCAGGCCCAGCCATGCGGGCCGGCCCACATCGGCCAGCGATGCCGGCATGCTGATCAGGGCGGCCGGCAGCATGACGGGCAGGGCCAGCACCAGCGACCAGCTGATGACCTGCCAGCCGCCCAGCGTGCGCGACAGGCGCGCGCCCTCGGCATAGCCCAGGCCGCAGACGATGATGGCGGCCAGCATGAGCAGGTCGCCGCGCAGCGAGCCCCCGGCCCCGCCCACGGCCGCATAGCCGGCCACGAAGGCCGCGCCCGCCAGCGAGAACAGCCAGAAGGCCGGGCGCGGGCGCTCGCCGCCGCGCAGCACGGCGAACACGGCTGTGGACAGGGGCAGCAGGCCCACGAAGACGATGGAATGCGCCGAGGTGACGTACTGCAGCGCCAGCGCGGTCAGCAGCGGAAAGCCCACCACGCCGCCCAGCGCGCTCAGCGCCAGCGAAGGCATGTCGGCACGCGCGGGCCGGGGCTGGCGCAGCGCCAGCAGCATGGCCAGGGCCAGCAATGCCGCGATGCTGGCGCGCGCACAGGTCAGGAAGGTGGGGTCCAGGTCGGCGACCGCCACGCGGGTGGCCGGCAGCGATCCCGCAAAGATCGCCACGCCGATGAATCCGTTGATCCACCCGCTGCTTGTCTTGTCCATCAAAAAACTCCTTGGTTTGCAGCGGGAAGTGGGCCATTGCACGGCCGGATCTTCCATAGACAGTCCAATACAATTCAAAAGAACTGTTATGCACACAAATCCACTACAGAAGAGAGAGCAGCCATGCGCAGCGGCACACGCATCCAGGCGGTGATGGAAGAGATCCAGTCGCGCATCGCCGCGCGCACCTACCTGCCCGGCACGCGCCTGCCCTCGGTGCGCGCGCAGGCGCAGGCCATGCAGGTGTCGGTGTCCACGGTGGTGGAGGCCTATGAGCGGCTGGCGGCCGAGGGGGTGATCGCCTCGCGCCCGGGCTCGGGCTTTTATGTGGCGGGGCCGGTGGCGCCGCTGGCGCTGGGCGGTATCGGGCCGCGCGTGGACAGGGAGGTCGACCCCCTGTGGCTGGCCCGCCAGTCGCTGCAGGCAGATGCCCACGCGCTCAAGCCGGGCTGCGGCTGGCTGCCGCCTTCATGGCTGTACGAGGAAGGCGTGCGCCGCGCGCTGCGCTCCCTGGCGCGCTCGGGCACGCTGGAGCTGACGGAGTACGCAACGCCGCTGGGCCACCCGGCACTGCGCCGCCTGCTGGCGCGGCGCATGGCCGCCATGGGGCTGGAGACCTCGCCCGAGCAGATCCTGCTGACGGAGTCTGGCACGCACTCCATCGACCTGGTCTGCCGTTTCCTGCTGGAGCCCGGCGATACGGTGCTGATCGACGACCCCTGCTATTTCAATTTCCATGCGCTCCTCAAGGCGCACCGCGTGCAGGCCGTGAGCGTGCCCTACACGCCGCAGGGGCCCGACGTGGCCCGGTTCGCCGACGCGCTGCAGGCGCATTCGCCACGCCTGTACATCACCAATTCGGCCATCCACAACCCGACGGGCGCCACGCTGTCGCCACTGGTGGCGCACCGCATCCTGAAGCTGGCCGACAGCTCGGACCTGGTGATCGTGGAGGACGACATCTTCTGCGACCTGGAGACCCATGCGGCGCCCCGGCTGGCGGCCTTCGACGGCCTGTCGCGCGTGATCCAGATCGGCAGCTTCTCCAAGACGGTGTCGGCCTCGCTGCGCTGCGGCTTCATCGCGGCGCGGCCCGACTGGACGCAGGACCTGGCGGACCTGAAGATCGCCACCAACTTCGGCGGCGGGCGCATGGCCGCCGACATCGTGCTGCGCACGCTGACCGACAGCGGCTACCGCAGGCACATGGAGTCCGTGCGGCTGCGGCTGGCGCAGGAGATGGAACGCACGGCCGCGCGGCTGCAGGCCCTGGGCATGAAGCCCTGGCTGGTGCCGCAGGCCGGCATGTTCCTGTGGTGCCAGTTGCCCGGGGGCATGGATGCCACGGCGCTTGCGCGCACCTGCCTGGAGGATGGCGTGGTGCTGGCGCCCGGCAATGCCTTCAGCCAGTCGCAGAGCGCGGGCGACTTCCTGCGCTTCAATGTGGCGCAGTGCTCGGATGCGCGGATCTTCGAGGTGCTGGCGCGGGCGCTGACGGGCTAGGCCGTTTCAGCCTGCAGCAGGCCGCGCACCCGCGCCTGCACGTGTTCCAGGGACGGCGGCAGGTCGAACAGCACGCGGTAGACGATGGGCGCGGCCAGCGCGTCGATCAGGGTGTCCGCAGCGGGCATCGCCTCGCCACGCCGCGCTGCGCGCTCGCCGATGTGCGCCAGTTGCCCGCGCAGGATTTCCACGCAGGCGCAGGGCGTGTGCTCGTTGCCCGCTGCGGCGGCCATGTCGCGCAGCATGGTGCGGCCCAGCGGCGAGGCCGATTCCTCCAGGAACTGCTCGGCCCAGGCCAGCAGGTCGCCCTCCAGCGTGCCCGTGTCCAGCGGCGGCGCCGTGGGCCGGATGATTTCCACGGCCACATCGGCCAGCAGCTGCTGTATGTCGCCCCAGCGCCGGTAGAGGGTGGACGGCGTCACGCCCGCCTGGGCGGCGATGAGCGGAAAGCTCAATTCCTCGCGCGGCATGGTTTCCAGCAGGCCCTTGACGGTCTGGTAGACCGTGGCCTGGATGCGCGCGCTGCGTCCGCCGGGACGGGCGGGACCGCCTGTTTTGGAAAGGGATGGGACTTGCGTGCTCATGGTTATTAAAGCTAAAAATTTGCATTAGCAGCGCACAAGCGCAGAATTCGCTAACGCAAAAACTTTGCATTAATTGTGCAGCAGGGCTCTTAACCATGTCGGTACTGCAACCATCCAACACCACTCCCGCTGCCCGGCCCGGGCGCAGCCTGGCCGTCCTGGCCTTCGGCCTGGGCAGCTTCTTCGCCGCCTCCAGCGCGCCCACGCCGCTGTACCGGCTCTACCAGCAGGACTGGGGCTTTTCCTCCGGCATGCTGACCCTGGTCTTCGCGGTCTATGCGCTGAGCCTGCTGCTGGCCCTGCTCACCACGGGCGCGCTGTCGGACCACCTGGGCCGCAAGCCCGTGATCCTGGCGGCGCTGGTGCTGGAGATCGTCTCGCTGGCGGTGTTCGCCCGCGCGGGCGACGTGCAGGCCCTGGTGCTGGCGCGCGTGCTGCAGGGCTTTGCCACCGGCATGGCCAGTGCGGCCATGGGCGCGGCGCTGCTGGACCTGCACCGCGAGCGCGGCACGCTGGTGAGCACCATGGCGCCCATGGTCGGCATGGCGGCGGGCATTGTCGTGGCGGGCGAGTTCGCGCAGCTGTGGCGCCAGCAGCTGGGCCTGGTGTTCTGGCTCATGGCGCTGATCTTCGTGGCCGTGGCCGCCGCCATGGCCGTGCTGCCCGAGACGGGCGCGCGCCGCCCCGGCGCACTGGCCGCCATGCGCCCCCGCGTGCGTATTCCGGGCCAGGCCCGGGCCGACTTCATGCGCGTGCTGCCCATGAGCATCACGGTGTGGGCGCTGGGGGGCTTTTACCTGTCGCTGGGCCCGTCGATGATCCGCTCGGTCACGGGCTCGGAGGTCGCCGCCAGCTTTGCCGTGTGCATCAACACGCTGAGCGCCGCCGCCGCCATCTGGACGCTGCGCAGCCGCGCGCCGCGCGCCATGCTGCAGTTCGGCGGCAGCGGCCTGCTGGCCGGGGTGGCCCTGCTGCTGGTCGGCGCCCATCTGCAAAGCCTGCCCCTGGTGCTGGGCGCCTCGGTGGTGGCGGGCGCGGGCTTCGGCGTGGGCTTCCAGGGCGCGCTGCGCAGCGTGATCCCGCTGGCCGAGCCGCACGAGCGCGGCGCCCTGATCTCGGCCATCTACATCGCCAGCTACCTGGCGTTCAGCGTGCCGGCCATCGCGGCGGGCATGGCCGCCGCGCGCTTCGGCCTGTTGCCGGTCACCTATGCCTACGGCCTGATGCTGATGCTGTTCGCGGGCCTGGCGCTGGCGGGGACGCGCCAGCCCAGGCCGGTGGCCTGTGCACGGCCTAGATCTGCTCCTTGAGCCAGTCGCTGAACAGTTGCACCTTCCTCGACTGGCGCTGCAGCCTGGGCGTGACCAGGTAGTAGGAGGCGCCGGTGCGCACGGGCAGTCCGAAGGGCGCGACCAAGCGGCCGCCGTTGATGTCGTCGACCAGCAGCGCGGTCTGGCCAATGGCGATGCCCAGGCCATCGGCGGCGGCCTGCCAGGTCAGCACCGAGCTGCTGAAACGCATGGTCTCCACGCCGTCGATCTCGTCCTCGTAGCGGCACAGCCGGGCCCAGGTCTGCCAGTCGGCCTTGCGGTAGTGCGAGACCAGCAGCCGCTTGCGCAGCAGGGCCTGGGGATAGGCGATCTCGGGGGCATTGGCATGCAGGAAGGCGGGGCTGCACACGGGCTCGATCACGTCCTCGAACAGGAATTCAGTGTCCACGCCCTGCCAGGCGCCATGGCCCATCTGTATGGCCAGGTCCACATGGTCGCGATCGAAGTCCACGTCCTTGACCGAGTTGGTGATGACCACGGCGATGTCGCCATGGCGGGCGTTGAAGTCCTGCAGCCGCGGAATCAGCCACTTGGCGGCGAAGGTGGTGTAGGTCTGCAGGCGCAGCGTGTTGTCGGAGCCGCTGCGCATGATCTCGTCCGTGGCGCGGCCAATGCCCTCGAAGGCAGGGGCCACGGCCTCGCCATAGCGCTGGCCGGCCAGGGTCAGGCTGATGCCGTGGCGCTCGCGCCGGAACAGTTCCACGCCCAGATAGGTCTGCAGCACGTTCAGCTGCTTGCTCACGGCGGACTGGCTGATGTGCAGCTCCCGCGCCGCCTGGGTGAGATTGCGGGTGCGCGCCACCACTTCGAAGACCTTCAGGGGGTTGAGCGGCGGGATTCTTCCATGCATGCGCGGATTCTAGGATTGCGCCTGCAGCCAGCGGGCCATGAGCAGGTTCACCTCCGGTGCGCATTCGTACTGCACCCAGTGGCCGGCACGCGGCACGATGGTCCAGTCGCGCTCGGCGCGTCCCTGCGCCAGGGATTCGGCGGCCTCCATGGGCTCGGCCGTGACGTCGGCCTCGCCCCAGACCAGCAGCACGGGGCGCCGGTAGTCCTGCAGCAATGCCTGCAGCGCGCTGCCGCGCGAAATGGATTTGCTGCGAAAGCGCGTGGCTTCGCAGGACAGGCCATGCACGCACAGGGCCAGCGCATCCACGGCCTCCGGTCCCGACAGCATGAAGGCCGCCAGGTTCTGCCGCCACGCGGCCTCGCGCGCGGCGAGGTCGTCCACGCGCCAGTCCAGCAGCGGGGCCATCTCGCGGCGCCTGCCGCCGTGGCCGGCCGTGCCCAGCAGCACCAGGCGCTCCACCCGCTGCGCGCGCGCTGCCAGCTGGGCTGCCATCGCTGCGCCGAAGGAAAAGCCCGCCAGGAGAACGCCCTGCTCGGGCACCAGCAGGTCCAGACATTGCTCCAGCGATTGCACCAGGGCCGGCAGGCGTGCGGGGTCATGGGCGGGCAGTGCGAAGTCCTGCGAATCACCGAAGCCCGGCAGATCAGGCACCAGCACGCGGAACTGGCGCGACAGCGCTTCGATGTTGCGCACCCAGTGCATCCACGACCCGTGGCCGCCGTGCAGCAGCACCAGGGGGCGGCCCTGCCCCCATTCACGCCAGTGCAGGTCCACGCCCTCGTCCCCCCAGGTGGCGGCAAGCACATGGTGACGCGCCGTGGAGTCCAGCGCCTGCAGGAGGCTGTGGCGCGGGTTCAGCACGCCTGCAGCACCAGTGCATCGACGGCCACCACGCCCTGCCCTTCGGGCAGGACCATGAGCGGGTTGGCCTCGGCCTCCAGCACGCCCAGCTCGGGACGCAGGGCGAGGCGGGACAGGGCGGCGATGGCATGGGCCAGCGCCTCCAGGTCACCCCGGGGCTTGCCGCGCAAGCCGGAGACGGTCTGCAGCAGCCGGACCTCGGCGACCATTTCCCGGGCGGTTTCCACGGACACGGGGGCCATGCGGATGCTGCGGTCGCGCAGCACCTCGGCCCAGATGCCGCCAGCGGCCAGCATGATGACGGGGCCTGCATCGGGGTCGATGCGGTAGCCCACCAGCACCTCGGCCAGGCCCTTGCACAGGGGCTGCACCAGCGCCTGGTCGCAGGCCGTGCCCGGCGCATTGCGCGCCAGGTTGGAGCGCAGGGTGGCAAGGGCACCGTCCAGCTCCTGCGCCGTGCCAACGCCCAGCACCACGCCACCGACCTCGGTCTTGTGCGCAATGGCCGGCGAGCACAGCTTGGCCACCACGGGGTAGTCAAACGGCAGGTCCCCGACCGGCCCCTGCAAAGGCATGCAGGCAAAGGGCGCATGCGGCATCTGCAGCGCGTCGAACAGCGCATAGGCCTGGGCCTCGCTGAGCGCACGGCCCGCGCCCCGCAGCGCAGGGACAGCGGCCACCGGACCCGGAACGCGCCGTGCCAGCACGCTGGCAATGGCGTCGGCGCAGCTCTCCGGCGTGCGAAAGCAGGGAATCTGTGCCTCGGTCAGCGCGGCCAGGGCCTGCGGCGCGTCGGGCACGAGCATGGCCACCAGGGGCTTGGCATGGCTGGCGCTGTCCATGATGGGACGCACCGCCAGGTCCGGCTGATAGCGGGCGGACGAGCCGACGACGGCCACCACCATGTCGATCTCGGGGGCCTGCAGCAGGATGTCCAGCGCCTTCTTCATCACTTCGTAGCGCGTGCCGGCCAGGGTCAGGTCCAGCACGCGGCCTGCGCTGCCGGGGATGCCGGCCTCCTTGAGGCGGGCCAGCGTCTCTCCGGCCACGGGCTGCACGGTGATGCCGCGCAGGCCCAGCTGGTCCACCACCATGGCCGCACCGCCACCCGTGGTGGTGACTACGGCCACGCGCTGGCCGCAGGCAGGGCTGGCGCCGGCCAGGGGAAGCTTGCGCGCCAGCGGGAACACCTCGAACAGCGTCTCCAGCATGTCCACGCGCGCCACGCCCAGGCCCTTGAGGAAGGCATCGGCGATATCGTCCTCGCCCGCCAGCGCGCCCGTGTGCGTGGCCGCCATCTCGGCAGCGGCGCTGGAGCGGCCCAGCTTGTAGGCGATGACGGGCTTGCCGCGCAACGCGGCCTCGCGCGCGAAGGCCTGCAGCGCATCGCCATGGCGCAGGCTCTCCAGGAACAGCACATAGCCTTCTATGCCTGGATCGTCCAGCGTGGCCGCGCAGATCTCGCCCACGCTCAGGTCCACCTCGCTGCCCACAGAGACCAGGCCCGCGAACCCCACGCCGCGCGCCTTGCCGCGCGAGACCAGGGCGCCGATCATGCTGCCGCTGTGCGATGCCACGAAGACCTTGCCGCTGGGCACATCGGGCTCGGCAAAGGCCGCGTTGGCCGTGAGCACCAGGCCGTTGCGCGGATGGACCACGCCCAGGCTGCTGGGCCCCAGGATGCGCAGGCCCGTGGAACGGGCGATCTGCCGCAGCTGCTGCTCGCGTTGCGCGCCTTCGGGGCCCGACTCGGAAAAGCCGCTGGCCAAAATGGTGACCACGCCCACTCCCAGCCGCGCGCATTCGCGCACGGTCTCCAGTACGGTCCCTGTGGGCGAGAGCACGAAGACATGGTCTGGCACCTCGGGCAAGGCGGCCAGGCTGGGCCAGGCGGGCTCGCCCTGGACCTGGCTGCGGTGCGGATTGATGGGGTAGATGGTGCCGGCAAAGCCCGCGCGCCGCAGGAACTGCAGCGGCCGCCCGCCGGTCTTGCCGACGTCGTCGGAGGCACCCACCAGGGCGATGCTTGCAGGCTCCAGCAGGACCTGGCGCAAGGACCGGCGGGAGGACTGCGTGGCGCCAGAGACAGCGGCGGCGGCAATGGAAGTGGAGGCGTTCATGGTTCGGCTTACTTCTCTATCTTGACTTTCTTGAACTGCTCGGACCAGTGGACCACCTCGGCCTGCAACTGCGCCTTGAATTCGGCGGGCGAATTGCCAATCAGCACCGCGCCCTGCGGGACCAGGGCCTCCTTGAACTCGCGGGACTTCACGGCCCTGGCCACGGCGGCGGCCAGCCGGTCGACGATGGGTTGGGGCGTGCCCGCTGGCGCCAGCAGCCCGTTCCACGAATCGGAGACCATGCCCGGCAGGCCCAGCTCGGCAAACGTGGGCACGGCGGGCAGGCCCGGCAGGCGCACAGGGCCGGCCACGGCCAGCGGACGCACTTTGCCTGCTTCCAGGTTGGGCATGGCGCCAGTGGATGTCATGAACGCGACATCGACCACGCCCGCTATCAGGTCGGTGAGCACGCTGGAGCCGCCCGAATAGGGCACATGCAGCATCTGCAGGCCGGCCAGTTGCTCCAGCCGCAGCGTGGCCATGTGCTGGGAGCCGCCCGCGCCCGTGGTGCCATAGCTGAGCGCACCGGGCCGGGCCCGCGCCAGCGCCTCGAATTCCTTGTAGCTGCGCACGGGCAGTTGGGGGCTGGCCGCCAGCACGCCGGGTGCCGAGGAGATCTTGGAGATGGGCTCGAAGCTCCTGAGCGGGTCGAACTTCTGCCTGGGAAACACAAAGCTGTTCATGGTCAGCGGCGCCGCAGCCACCAGCAGCGTATAGCCGTCGGGCGCAGCCACGGCCACGGTCTCCGAGGCGATGTTGCTGGTGGCACCGGGCTTGTTCTCCACGATGAAGGCGCCCTTGAGTTCGTCCTGCAGTGCCTTGGCCACCAGGCGCGCCACCACGTCCGTGGGTCCGCCGGCCTGAAAGCCCACGATGATCTTCACGGGCCGCGACGGATATTTGTCCGAGGCCGCTGCCATGCCTGCGCAGCCCATTGCCGCTGCCGCCGCGAGCGCGGCCATCCATGTACGACGATGCATTCCTTGTCTCCTTTTGTAGTGGTGCCGGGTGGTGCCGGTCTTACTGCCGGGGTGCGGGCTGGGAGGCTTTCTGGGAGAAGGTCCGCCCGAAAACGCCCTCGGCGATGCGGTTCCTGAGCACTTCGATGGAGCCGCCGGCGATCATCCAGCCGCGCGTGCGGCGCACGCAGTACTCCACCAGGGCCTCCTGGCTGAAGCCCAGGCCCCCCATGACCTGCATGGCCTCGTTGGACACCTCCCAGCCCGCCAGATTGCAGGCCAGCTTGGCCATGGCCGTGCTTTGCGCGCTGGGCAGGCCATGCTCACCCTCGAGCGCGGCCTTGTAGAGCAGCAGCTGGGCCTGCTCCAGCTTCATACACATGTCGGCGAACTTCCACTGCAGGCCCTGGAACTCGCACAGCTCGCGTCCGAACTGGCGGCGCACCCGTGCGTGCTCGCGCGCCAGATTGAAGGCATGCCGGCCCAGCGCCAGCGCGCGCGAGGCATTGCCCAGGCGCTCCACGTTGAAGCCCGAGATCTGCTTCTTGAATCCACCCGCGCCCAGCAGCACGTTCTCGCGCGGAATGCGGCAGTTCTCGAAATACAGCTGCGCCCATTGCTCGCCATTCATGAAGGCCGAAGGCTGGCCGACCTCGAAGCCGGGCGTGCCGCGCTCCACCAGCACCGAGCCTATGCCGTCCACGCCCGGCCCGAAGCGCACGTAGACCAGGAACAGGCCGGCTTCGGGGCTGTGCGTGGAGAACACCTTGCTGCCGTTGATCACATAGTGATCGCCCTCCAGCGTGGCCATGGTCCTCAGCTCGGTCACGGCCGAGCCTGCATCGGGCTCGGTCATGCCCAGAGAAATGAGCTTTTTTCCAGCCAGCAGATCCGGCAGGAAGCGCGCCTTCTGCGCGGCGTCCGCGTACTCCACGAAGGTGCGTATGGGGCCGAAGTTGCCGGCCTGCACGATGTCGGCGCTCTTGGGGCAGACCAGGGCCACCTGCTCGATGGCAAGCACGGCATGCATGAGCGAGCCGCCCTGCCCGCCGTCGGCCTCGGGAAAGGCAATGCCCAGCAGGCCCTGCTCGGCCAGCAGGCTGGCAGTCTCCCAGGGGTAATGCGGGGAATGCGCACGCTCCAGTGCGCCGGCCGCCAGCTTGTCCTGGGCGAACCGGGCCACGCTGTCGGCGAAAGCCTGGTGTTCTTCGGAAAGGGTGAAATCCATGGTGATCGGAAAGCGGGTTGACGATGGCCTGGATCATTGGCTCCAGCCCGCCGCTCAAGTTCTTCCAATCACGCCTCAAGACATGACAAAAGGAAATGTCTATCGCACCGGTGCACCGCTATCGTGAAAGCCTGCATCCTTGCACCACCCAGCCCCACCCAGCCCCGCCCGCCACCCTCACTCCCAACAAATCCACGCCATGTATGTCAGCGAAACCCTGGGCCAGTTCGGCGCCCGATTCCAGCAAGCGCCTGTCGAGGCCAGCGTTCTCCACCATGCCCGACGCGCCGTGGTGGACTGGTATGCCGCGCTGATCGCCGGCTACGGCATGGACCCCACGCCCCGGCTGGAACGCGCCATTGCCGAAGACCTGGACCGGGGCGGCGCACGGCTGGCCCTGGGCCGGCGCGCCACCGCCCGGGCGGCGGCGCTGATCAACGGTACGGCCTCGCATGCAGCCGAGGTGGACGACATCTTCAAGCACGCCATCTACCACCCGGGCGCACCCACCATCTCGGCGGCCCTGGCGGTGGCGCAGCAGCAAAGGGCCAGCGGCCTGCAATTGCTGCAGGCCGTGATTGCGGGCTACGAGATCTCCACCCGCATAGGCCAGGTACTGGGACGTGCGCACTACCGCTACTGGCACAACACGGGCACGGTGGGCAGCTTTGGCGCTGCTGCGGCGGCGGCCTGTCTGCTGGGGCTGGATGCGCAGCGCTTCACGCATGCGCTGTGCACGGCGGCCACCTTTGCGGCGGGACTGCAGCAGGCCTTCCAGATGGACTCCATGTCCAAGCCGCTGCACGCCGGTCGCGCGGCCGAGGCCGGCGTCGCCGCCGCAATGATGGCCGGCCAGGGCGTGACGGGATCGCTCGATGTCTTCGAAGGCGCCATGGGCCTGGGCACGGCCATGAGCGATGCGCCTGATTGGCAGCCCGTGCTGGCGGACCTGGGCCAGGTCTTCAACATCACTGCCATGACGTTCAAGAACCACGCCTGCTGCGGCCACACCTTCGCGCCCATCGACGGCGCCCTGCATCTGCAGAAGGTGCACGGCTTCGCTGCCGACGACATCGCACAACTGCAGGTTGCCACCTATGGCCCGGCCCTCACCGTGGCTGGCAACCGCGCACCACGCACGGCAGCCGAGGCACGCTTCAGCATTCCCTACGTGGTGGCCCATGCGCTGCGCCGGGGCAGCGTGCGGCTGGCGGCCTTCGACGATGCCCATCTGGACGATGCACAGACCCGCGCGCTGATGCAGCGCATCACGCTGGAACGGCACCCCGAGCTGGACCGCCAGTTCCCGGCGCAACGCGCCGCGCAGGTCCGCATCACCCTGCGCGACGGCAGTGTGCATGCCTGGCTGCAGCCCACGCGCAAGGGCGATCCCGACATGCCGCTCAGCGACGCCGATCTGCAGGCCAAGCTGGCCGAGCTGGCCGGACCCGTGCTGGGCGCGGACCGGCTGCGGCAGGTGACCGAGCGGCTGTGGACGCTGGACCAGGCCGCAGACCTCGATGGCTTGTGACGCGGGGCCTGCGCCTGCTCAGCCGGGCCAGGCCGAATGGCGTATCACGCTGCAGAAGTTCATCGGCCTGAAAGCCGGCTCCTTGTCCGCCAGCACATCGGCCTTCACGTTGCCGAAGGTGGTCTGGGGCTTGTGCCGGATGCCGTCGTAGAAGGCCTGGATGATCTCCTCCTTGAAGCGCGGACCGCGCGGATGGGCCTGCACGATGGCCTCGCGCTGGGCATCGGCGTAGTCGCCGTAGGTCAATCCCAGCACATCCATCTCCACCCCGGCCGTCACCAGGGCGATGACGGGATGCATGAACTCGGGAATGCCGGGCGTCGTGTGCAGGGCAATGGCCGTCCAGACCAGATCGATGTCCTGCGCGGCGATTCCGTGGCCCCGCAGAAATTCGCGGGCTGCGTTGGCACCATCCACCTCGAAGCGGCAGCAATCGCTGCTGTGCCCGTGCGTGAGGCCCATGTCGTGGAACATGCAGCCGCAGTACAGCAGCTCGGGGTCGAACGCCAGGCCACGCCTGGCGCCCGCGAGGGCGCCGAAGTAGTAGACGCGGCTGGAATGGTGGAACAGCAGCGGCGATGCCGTGTCACGGACCAGTTCCGTGACCTCGCGCGCAAGCCGGCTGTCGGGGATGCGGATTCCGTCGATATCGAGACGCATGGGTGGCTCCTTTCAAAGTGCTCGATTCGATTCTGGGGATACACTGCCACGTCATCAATCGACGTATACCGTCGATTTCTGCCATTTCACGCGCGATGCGGACACCGGGGCTTTTCCATGACAAGAACGATTGCGATCCTTGCGCTGCAAGGCGTCCAGCTGCTGGATGTCTCGGGGCCGCTGGACGTGTTCGCGCAGGCCAACGCAGAACTGGGCCGCCCCTTCTATGCGCTGAAGGTGGTGGGCCGCGACCATGCGCCCATCCACAGCTCGTCGGGCGTGCGTCTGGTGCCCGACTGGGCCATGGGAGATGCGCTACCCCGGCTGGACACGCTGCTGGTCGCAGGCGCCCCCCATGCCATGGACATGCTGCTGGGCGAGCCCACGCTGCAATGGCTGCGCACCATGGCCAGGCAGTCCAGGCGCTTCGGATCGGTGTGCTCGGGCGCGCTGTTCCTGGCGGCCGCCGGCCTGCTCGACGGCCGGCGGGTGACCACGCACTGGGCCGTGGCCGACACGCTCAGGCACGCCCATCCACGTACCACCGTGCTGGACGACGCGCTGCATGTGCGCGATGGCAAGCTGCGCACCTCGGCCGGGGTCACGGCAGGCCTGGACCTGGCCCTTTCGCTGGTGGAGGAGGACTGCGGGCGCGAAGTGGCGGCCCGCGTGGCTTCGCAGCTGGTGATGTTCTTCAAGCGTCCCGGCGGCCAGCTGCAGTTCAGCCGCAAGGGCCATGCGGGACCGGCTGGCCGCTCTGCGCTGCAGGAAATACAGCGCTGGGCCGTGGCGCATCCCGCGCAGGACCTCTCGGTGCGTGCGCTGGCTGAGCGCGCCGGTCTCAGCGCGCGGCATTTCGCGCGGCTGTTCCAGGCGGAAGTCGGCGTGACGCCAGCCGCCTGGGTGGAAACCATGCGCGTGTCCGCAGCCCGTGAACTGCTGGAGGCCGGCCATGACGCGCCCAAGCAGATCGCGGCGCAGTGCGGCTTTGCCAACGCGGATACCCTGCGCCGCAGTTTTTCCAAGCACCTGGGCATTTCTCCAGCCATGTACCGGCGTCACCAGGGCGCGGCCCCCGAAATCCCGGGCAGAGAAAAATAAAAACATAGCAGCCAGTCTTTGCCTTATCTAACGATGAAGGCAAAAACAAGGTCCGAATCCAGGCCAAGGCGCAAAAAAAGTCCAGCCGAACTTGCAGGATCGGCAGGGCTTGTTCGGCATACGGGGAGTCACACCACTTTTCCCAGCCCCATGCCCCGCACCCTCCCCCACCAGCCCCAGGACGGCCTTGCAGCCGCACGGGGCTGGCCTGCGTCCATGGGGATGGCTGGGGTGGCAGCGGTGCTGGGGGTGGCGATGCTGGTTGCCACGGCAGCGGACTGCGCCCATGCGGCGCCGTCCGCCCAGGCCGGCCAGGCAGCCCAGCGCAGCTTTTCGATTGCGGCCGGCCCGCTCACGCATGTGATCGCGCAGTACGCCAACCAAGCTGGCGTTGCGCTGTCGTTTGATGCCGCGCAGCTGGGCCGGCTGCAGTCCCCGGGGCTGCAGGGCAGCTATGGCGTGGAAGACGGTTTTGCCAGGCTGCTGCAGGGCACGGCGCTGCAGGCGGTGCGCGAGTCCAGCGGCGTCTATACGCTGCGGCCGCTGCCAGCGGCGGCCTCGGGCATCGGCGGGCAGACGCTGGGCACGGTCACGGTCCGGGCCACGGCGCCGGCCAGTGCCACGACCGAAACCTCGGACAGCTACGCGGCCAGCCTGGTCACGGGCTACAAGGGGCTGCAATCGGTGCGCGATATTCCGCAGCCCGTGACCGTGCTCACGCGCCAGTGGCTGGACGAGCAGGCCCTGCCCGACCTGCATGCCGTGCTGCAGCACACGCCGGGCGTGACGGTGGAGTACATCGACAGCGAGCGCATCGCCTATTACTCGCGCGGCTACCAGATCGATTCGCTGCAGGTGGACGGGCTCAATGTGAACCAGGTGGCCTCGGCCTCCACCTTCATCCAGCCCGACATGGCCATGCTGGACCGCGTGGAGGTGCTGCGCGGCGCCACGGGCCTGCTGCGTGGCGCGGGCTCGCCCTCGGCCATGGTGAACATGGTGCGCAAGCGGCCCACGGCGCAATGGAAGGGCTCGGCCGCGCTGACGCTGGGCTCCTGGGACCGCCAGCGCATGGAGGCCGACCTGTCCGGCCCGCTGAACGCAGCCGGCACGCTGCGCGGCCGGCTGGTGGCGCTGGCGGACGACAAGGCATCGTTCCAGACCGCGCGCAAGGAAAAGCGCCTGGGCCTGTACGGCGTGCTGGAGGCGGACCTGGGGCCGCGCACCACGCTCACGGCCGGCCTGCAGCACACGGACCTGCAGGCCACGGGCTCCTGGGGCGGCCTGCCCGCCGCCGCCGACGGCAGCCAGCTCGGCCTGCCGCGCAGCACCTACCTGGGCACGCCCTGGAATACCTGGGACCGCCACAACCAGCAGGCCTTTGCCGAGCTGGAGCACCGGCTGGACAGCGGCTGGCAACTGAAGGCCCAGGCGGCGCACACGCGCTTTCGGTCGGACGGGTTCAAGCAGACCTCGTTTTCCAGGGCCAGCGACAGCAATCCCTACCTGTTCGACGTGAGCACCTCCATCTATGGCGGCGACGGCAGCACGCAGAACGCGCTGAGCCTGCTGGCCAGCGGCCCCTTCGAGGCCCTGGGCCGCAGGCACGAGCTGTCGCTGGGCGCCGACCTGCAGCGCATCCGCAGCACGGGCGCCACGGGCTACTGGGGCGTGAGCCCGCTGCGCAATGTGGACATCCGCGGCTGGAATCCGTACACCAGCTACCCCGAGCCCTTCTACAGCGAGGGCAACGGCAACGCCTATTCATCGCCCGTGTCCCACATCCACCAGTACGGCGGATTCGCGCGGGCCCGGCTGTCGCTGACCGACTCGCTCACCGCCATTGCCGGCGCGCGCCTGAGCTGGTGGAGCTATCTCGAACCCGGCAATGCCCAAAGCGGCTACAGCGTGCGCCGCGAGCTGACGCCCTATGCGGGCCTGGTGCATGCGCTGTCGGACACGCTCGACGCCTATGCCAGCTACAGCGAGATCTTCAGCCCCCAGGACAAGAAGGCCGCCGACGGCAGCATCCTGGCGCCCGCCCGGGGCGAGGACCTGGAGGCCGGGCTCAAGGGCAGTTTCATGGACGGCCGGCTGCAGGCCAGCGTGTCGGTGTTCCGCATCCAGCGCGTGGGCAGCGCCATGCAGGACACGGCATCGGCCATGCCCTGCCTGCCGTGGTACCCGACCAGCCACTGCTTCATGGCCGGCGGCAAGAGCCGCAGCCAGGGCTGGGAGCTGGAGCTGTCCGGCGAGCCCGCGCCGGGCTGGCAGGTGCTGGCCGGCTACACCTACACCCAGGCCAGGTACCTGCGCGACGCCTCCGAGGCCAACGTGGGCCAGCCGCTGCGCCCCGTGGACCCGCGCCATGCGCTGCGCCTGTTTGCCAGCCACCGCTTCAAGGGGCCCTTGCAGGGATGGACCGCAGGCGCCGGCGTGCGGCTGCAAAGCGATGCCTACGCCAGCGTGGGCGATGTCACCACCCGCCAGGGTGGCTATGCGCTTTTTGACGCGCTGCTGGCCTACCGCCTGGACGACACCTACGCGCTGCAGCTGAACGTGAGCAACCTGCTGGACAAGCGCTACTACGCCAAGTTCTCGCCCAACAGCACCTACTTCAACAACTACTACGGCGATCCGCGCAACGTGACGGTGTCGCTGCGCGCGCGCTTCTAGGGCCACGGCCGGCCTGCCCTCCTTCCCCGGCTTTTTCTTCACGGTTTTTCCAACCTTTGCACATGACTGCCATGACGCACCACAGCACTCCTGCGGACTTCCGCTTCGCTCCCCATCCCCTCACGCGCCTGATCCGCCAATGCCTGGGCGCCGGCCTGGCCCTGGCCGCCGTGGGCGTGGCGGCCCAGACGGCCGAGGGCCCGGCCCTCAAGGAGGTGACGGTGAGCGACCAGGCCGAGGCCATCGGCGGACTGCAAAAGACCTATGCCGGCGGCCAGATCGCGCGCGGCGGCGACCTGGGCATCCTGGGCAAGACCGACCAGATGAACGTGCCCTTCAGCACGACCAACTACACCTCGGAGCTGATCGAGAACCAGCAGGCGCTGACCATCGCCGACGTGGTGATGAACGACGCCTCGGTGCGCACCCTGCAGGCGCGCGGCGGCTATGGCGATGACTTCCAGGTGCGGGGCTTTTCCCTGTCCATGCGCGATGTGTCGGTGAACGGCCTGTACGGCCTGTCGCCCTCCACGCGCCTGCCGCTGGAGGTGATCGAGCGCGTGGAAGTGCTCAAGGGCCCCGGCTCGCTGACCAATGGCGTGGGCCCCAGCGGCAGCATCGGCGGCAGCATCAACGTGGTGACCAAGCGCGCGGGCGACGTGCCGCTGAACCGCCTGACCGCCACCTACATGGGCAAGGCCCAGTTCGGCACCCACCTGGACGTGGGCCGCCGCTTTGGCGAAGACAACCAGTGGGGCGTGCGCGTGAATGGCGTGTGGCGCAACGGCGAAGGCAATATCGACGGCGGCCGCCAGCGCCTGGGCCTGGCCTCGGTGGGCCTGGACTACGAAGGCCAGGGCCTGCGCTGGTCGCTGGACGCGCTGACCACCAGCGGCAAGACCACGGAATTCCGCCCGCAAAGCGCCTTCCTGGCCGGCATCACCCAGGTGCCCGCCGTGCCCGACAGTCGCATCAACTTCAACCCGGGCACGGAGCTGCTGGACAAGGCCAAGACCGTGATCTCGCGCGTGGAATACGACATCAACGCCAACACCTCCGTCTACGGCGGCGTGGGCTACAGCGATGTGTCCAGCGACCAGAGCTTCCCCACGGCCGTGCAGCGCATCGACTCGCTGGGCAACTTCACGGTGCGCAACGGCTTCTACGACGAGTTCAACAAGACCACCTCGGCCGACGTGGGCCTGCGCACGCGCTTCAAGACCGGCGCCATCGGCCACACCGTGGTGGCAGCGGCCAACTACATGGACCGCGAGAGCGGCTACTTCTACCAGCTGACCACCGAAGCCGTCCCCTCCAACATCTACAACCCGTCGCCCCTGCCTGCCATCGACTTCGTGCGCGGCGCGCCCACCAAGAACGCCGAGCTGACGCAGCACAGCCTGGCGCTGGCCGACACCATGGCGCTGTTCAGCGACCGCCTGCTGGTGACCGTGGGCCTGCGCGACCAGACCATCGACCAGAAGAACGCCAGCGGCACCACGCTGTACAAGGCCAGCGCCGTGACGCCGCTGGCCGGCGTGGTGTTCAAGCCGCAGAACCATGTCTCGGTCTACGCCAACTACACGGCGGGCCTGTCTGCAGGCGGCACGGCCGGGCCCAACACGGCCAATGCCGGCCAGGTGTTCGCGCCGCAGAAGTCCAAGCAGTACGAGGTCGGCGTGAAGGTGGACTGGGGCCGCATGACCACGCAGGCCGCGCTCTACCAGATCCAGCGCCCGGGCTCCATGACGGACCCGGTGACCAATGTCTACAGCTTCGGCGGCGAGACGCGCAACCGCGGCCTGGAGCTGACCGCCTACGGCGAGATCCACAAGGGCCTGCGCCTGCTGGCCAGCGCGGCCTTCAACAACGCCAGGCTCTCGCGCACGGCAGGCGGCGTGAACCAGGGCAACGATGCCAACGGCGTGCCCGATCGCACCTTCAACCTGGGCCTGGACTGGGATACGCCCTGGGTGGAGGGCCTGAGCCTGAACGGCCGCGTGATCCACACCTCGTCCATGTACTACGACGCGGCCAACATCCTGCGCATGCCCGGCTGGACACGCCTGGACCTGGGCGCACGCCTGCGCACCCACGTGGCCGGCAAGCCGGTGGTGCTGCGCGCCAGCCTGGAGAACGTCAGCAACAAGAGCTACTGGGTGACTGCCGCCGGCTACACCACCACGGGCGCGCCGCGCACGCTGATGCTGTCGGCACAAGTGGACTTCTAAGCCCCCGGCAACCGCCCCGCCCCCCGGCATGGCGCCGGGGGCGCGGTG
The DNA here is from genome assembly GCF_009827015.1 of Delftia sp. CH05. Classification (NCBI taxonomy): domain Bacteria; kingdom Pseudomonadati; phylum Pseudomonadota; class Betaproteobacteria; order Burkholderiales; family Comamonadaceae; genus Delftia; species Delftia sp. CH05. Next base: position 24,398 of record NZ_WUMG01000065.1, read on the forward strand.
ATGGCGGGGGCCGCAGGCCCCCTTCTGTCAGAGAAAAAAACACCCCATGCAAAGCCACACGATCAAAACCTGGGCCTGGTTGCACAAATGGAGCAGCCTGGTCTGCACCGTCTTCATGCTGCTGCTGTGCCTGACCGGCCTTCCGCTGATCTTCCACCACGAAATCGGCCACCTGCTGGGCACCGAGGTGGAGGCCCCGCCCATGCCCCAGGGCACGCCCCATGCCAGCCTGGACAAGGTGCTGGAGGTGGCCCGTGCCCAGCACCCGGACCGCGTGGTGCAGTTCGTCTCCAAGTCCGACGACACCGACGACCTCTGGTTCGTCACCATGACGCCCACGCCGGCGCCCACGGACGATTTCCGCTCCGTGGTCATCGATGCGCGCACGGCAGAGCTGCTGGCCCAGCCGCGCTTCGACCAGGGCTTCATGTGGGTCATGTTCAAGCTGCACGTGGACCTGTTCGCGGGGCTGCCGGGCAAGCTGTTCCTGGGCTTCATGGGGCTGCTGCTGCTGATCGCCATCGTCAGCGGCGTGGTGCTGTACGCGCCCTTCATGCGCAAGCTCGATTTCGGCACCGTGCGCCGCACGCGCCAGCCCCGCCTGAAGTGGCTGGACCTGCACAACCTGCTGGGCATCGTCACCCTGGTGTGGCTGTTCGTGGTGGGCGCCACCGGCATGATCAATACCTGGGCCGACCTGCTGATCAAGTACTGGCAGCATGACCAGCTCAGCAGCGTGCTGGCGCCCTACCAGGGCCAGGACACGGTGCCGGTGGCGGAGCGCGCCTCGCTGCAGCAATCGCTGCAGGCCGCCCAGCAGCAGGTGCCAGGCACCAGGCTGTACTTCATCGCCTTCCCCGGCACCACGTTCTCCAGCCCGCACCACCACACATTCTTCCTGCGCGGCAACGAGCCCCTGACCTCGCGCCTGTTCCTGCCCGTGCTGGTGGACGCCAGGACCGCCCAGGTCACGGCCGCGCCCGCCCTGCCCTGGTATCTGACGGCGCTGCTGGTGTCCCAGCCGCTGCACTTCGGCGACTACGGCGGGCGGGCCATGCAGATCCTCTGGGCGCTGCTGGACATCGCCAGCATCATCGTGCTGGGCACCGGCCTGTACCTGTGGATCAACAAGGGCAAGAGCGTGCCGGCCCCGCAGCCCGCGCCGCGCGGCAAGGAGATCACGGCATGAGCGGCGCGCAACACCGGGGCTTTCTCGCTCTCTGGGGCTGGCCCATCGCGCTGGGCGTGCTGACGGCCATCGGCCTGGTCTCGGCCCTGTTCAGCGACGGCGGCCTTGGCGACATGCTGGCCGGAGTCTGCCTGGCCGTTCCCACGGCGGCAGGGATCTGGCATGGATGGCTGCGGCGCAGGCCGCCGGGCTGAAGCCGGGGCAGGCCGGCACGGCGCTCAGTCGCGCCGGTCGCGCTGGCCTGCGCTTTCCAGCAGCTGCTGCAAGGCTGCGCCCAGTGGCCGCCAGACATCGGTGACACCGGCCCAGTCGCCGGCCAGGCAGGCCTGCTCCAGGCTCCTGGTCAGTCCGCTGGCCCGCTCCTGTCCCAGCAGGCGCAACACGCTCTGCAGGCTGTGCGCCTGCCTGCGCAGGGCCATGGCGTTCTGCTCCGCGATAAGGACCTCCATCCGGGCGATATCGTCGGGCAAGTGTGCAAGGCAGATGTCACGGTAGCTGTGGAACAGGCCTGCGTCGCCACCAAAGAAATTGGCGATGGCGAGCGCGTCCGACGGCGCCTCCGGTTGCACATCCGGTCGCACATCCGGCTGCGCATCGGCGCCCTCGCCCGTCCCGGCCTCCTGCCTGGGAGGGGGAGGCGGCGCATGCTGCTGGAGCACCGACTCCACGCAGTCCACCAGTTGCGCCACCGACACCGGCTTGAGCAGCACGCGCCACACCTTCAACTGCTCCAGCTGCAGCGCAACATCGGCCCGCACGCCCGCACTGAAGACCACGGCGCAGCAGCCCGCCTGCGGCGAGCGGCGCAGCCACTCGATCAGCTCCACGCCGGAGGCGCCGGGCAGCATCAGATCGGTGATCAGCAGGGCAAAGGGCTGGGTTTGCAGCAGTTGCTGGGCCTGCTCCGCACTCGTGCAGGACACCAGCGTGAGCGGCAGGCCCTCCAGCGCCAGCGCAACGAACCGCGCAATCGAGGCATCGTCCTCGACCAGCAGGACCGCGGGAAGGGGCGCGTTCACGCCGCCGGCCCGCCCAGCAGCCCGCCCAGCGCTTCGGGCAGTTCCTGCACCAGCTGGGGCTTGTGGATCACGCGCACGCCGCCCAATGCGAAGGCATAGGCCTCGCGCTCTGACGCCTCCAGCGAGGTGACCACCAGCAGCTTGCAGCGCGCGAACTGCTCATGGGTGCGCAAGGTGGTGATCAGTGCGGCGCCGTCGATGTCGGGCAGCAGGATGTCCACCAGCAGCACATCGGGCTGGATCTGGCCGTACAGCGCCATGCCCGTGATCCCGTCGTTCGCCACATGCAGCTGGACGTCGGGAAAGTGACGCTGCACCAGCATGCGCACCAGATTCTGGAAGTGCACGGAGTCCTCGATCAGCAGCACCCGCTGCCCGGTGCCCGAACCCGCCTGGGCAAGGGCCGGCGCCTGTGCCACCGCTGGTGCGCCGGGCACCCCGGGCGCTGCGCGCTCGCCCTGCCTGCTGCGCCAGCGCTCCACGGAAGCGCGCGTAATGCGGCGATGGCCTCCGGGCGTCTTCCAGGCCTCCAGCTCGCCGCGATCGACCATGAGCTGGACCGATCGCACGGCCATGCCCAGCAGCTTTGCCACCTCGGCAGTCGTGTAGTGCGGAATTTGGCCTGATGGGGTGCTGTTCTCGGACATGGCAGCAATTTTGCATCAAATACGATTGAAAAATTCAATATAAATTTGATGAATTTGATATTTATGATTTAACCTCACGCAGCCCCCTTCAACTGCGTTGTGAAAGGTCCGCCATGAAGAAGATACTGATCGTCGAAGACCAGGCCGACATCCGCAAACTGCTGCGCATGACGCTGGAGTCCGGCGCCTACGAGGTCATGGAGGTGCCCACCGCCGACGAAGCCTGGGCCGTGGCCCAGCGCAACAAGCCCGATATCGTGCTGCTGGACATGATGATGCCCGGCACGCTGGACGGCCTGGAGGTGTGCTGTCGCATCAAGACCTCCTACGATCTGCGGCATACCCTGGTGGTGCTGCTCACCGCCCGGGACAGCGCAGAGGACCGCGAGGCGGGCTTCAATGCGGGCGCCGACGAATACCTGGTCAAGCCCTTCAGCCCGACCCGGCTGCTGCAGATCCTGGCCAGCCTTGAAAGGAGCGACTGATGATGATGCGCGCACGGGAGACCGGCCGCGTGGACCTGTCCATGACAGACGGCCCGTCCAGCCGCAGGCTGGCGGACGGCTGGCACTGGATGCAGGCGTTCGCGCCGGCCCGGCCCGTTCCTGTGCCGCACGACGGGTTGACCGCCATCGTCGCGCCCCGGAATTTCTGATGGAGCATCTTCATCATGTCTGATCGAGCTACCGCGCATCATTTCCTGGGTGCCGGACGCAGCGCCCACATCAAGGCACTGGTGCTGACCTTTGCCCTGTGCGTGCTTGCCGGGCTGGTGCTCTTCGTCTGGAGCCAGCTGCACGCCGAGGCCGACCAGAGCAAGTCCCAGGCCGCACTGCTGGCGCGCGTGCTGGAGGACCAGACGGCCAAGACCTTCGAGAACACCGAAATGGCCCTGTCCAGCCTGGCGCACCACCCCGCCATCCTGGCCGCCGGCAGCACGCGCAGCACGCGCGAGGCCGCCATGGCCCAGCTGATCGCCCAGCTGCCCTACCTGCGCAGCATGGCCCTGCTCGACGACAAGGGACTGATCCTGGCCAGCACCCAGGCGGGCGAGGCCGGCCAGCAGATCGACATGCAGGAGCTGCTGCACGACAAGAGCGCCGTCGTCGTGCCCGGCAAGCCCCTGCTGGGCCGGCTGGTGCCCGGCCGTGGCCTGTCGGCCCTGGCGCCCCGCGCGCACCCGTCGCCGCGCGGCGTGTCGTTTCTGCCGCAGCTGCTGGGCTTTCACCAGGACAACGGCATGCCCGCCGTGCTGGTGGCCCTGATCAACCCCGACGCCGTGGCCAACTTCTACCAGGCCACGCTGGAGATCCTCAGCTACGAGGCCGTGCTGCTGACCTACGACGGCCGGCCGCTGGCCAGCACCAATGCGGGCACGGGCGTGCAGGCGACCGCCGTGCTGCAGACACCGCTGTTCCGGCAGTGGCTGCCGCACAGCGAATTCGGCTCCTACATCGGCGCGGGCATGCTCGGCTCCCATGAGATCGTGTCGTTTCGCACCGTGCGCAACTGGCCCCTGCTGCTGGTGGTGGAGGAGCCCTACGCAGCCCTGGTGGCGCGCTGGAGGGATGACGCCTTCGCCTTCTTCGTGGCCGGCGTGGCCCTGCTGGCCCTGGTGCTGGGCCTGAGCTGGTCGGTGCTCAAGACGCGCAGGGAGCAGAAGACGGCACAGCAGGCCATGGAGCAGGCCCAGGCGCGCCTGGCGCGCAGCGAGCACGAGATGGCCGTGCTCATGCGCAGCGTGCAGGAGCTGATCTTTCGCACCGACAGCGAGGGTCTGCTGACCTTCGTGAACGCACGCTGGGAACAGCTGACCGGCCAGCCCAGCTCCGAGGCCGTAGGGCAGCCGCTGGAGAACATCGTGGACGGCCCGTACCGCGCGCAGATCCAGGCCCTGCTCGATCCCCTGGCCCGGCTGGCGCCGCGCAACTGCCAGGCCATGTTCCAGCTGCCGGGCCACCGGGAAATACTCTGCGACATCGCCGTCGTCCCCCTGCTGCGCGACGGCCGGCTCGTGGGCTTCGCGGGCAGCGCCGTGGACGTGACGGCCCGCTGGAAGGCGCAGCAGGAACTGCAGACCCAGCTGGCCTTCCAGCACCTGCTGTTCGAGACCACGCCCCTGCCCATGCTGGTCACCGACGCGGACCACCGCGTGGTACTGGTCAACAAGGCCTGGGAGGACTTCTTCGGCCGCGGCCGCTATGCCGTGCTCGGCCACGAGATCAAGGGCCTGCACTCGCGCGACGATGCCCTGCTGCAGATACGCAGCAACCAGGTCGTGATGCGCTCGGGCCAGCGCATGGTGCTGGAGGCCCGGCTGCCCCACATGGACGGCAGCTACCGCGACGTGCAGATCTCCAAGGCG
>NZ_WUMG01000066.1:0-29212 GCF_009827015.1 Delftia sp. CH05
AATAGGGCCTTGGGATCGATGCTTTCGTTTTCGCTGAGCATTTCCACATCGAGGCTGAAGAGCTGGCTGATGTTTTCCTGGCCGCGCAATTCACGGAAATGCAGTTCATCGCCCAATGGCGTATGGATGGTGACTCGGCGTGTCATTGTATGAACCGCCCTGGGGGCGGCCTCCCGTCTCTTGGTGAGCGGGGATCATAGACAAGCCGATGGCTATAGGGCAATCAAATGCAGGGTCAGATACATCCTGTAAATGTAAGCAATTTCCCATCTTGGATACAGGCATGTATTTGAATGGCAGGCTATCCAATCAGGCATGTTCCAAAATCAGGTAATCCAGACTTGGCTGATCATGTGCTGTGGCAGGCGACCTGGGAATGTGCTGTACTGGGCATGAAAGCATTTGCACTTTTTTGGTGCATTTTTGGTGAGATACCATGTGAGCGACCGCTATCACCGTAACGGTGCAGAACTTCTGCACAAAGCCGGTGCATGGGAGGATGCTGCGGTGCTGCATTGGTGGGCCGGAAGGCGCCCCACCCAGCAGAAAAGACTGGCACGGTCCGTGCTTAACCCGGTTGTCACGAAATTTTTCAAACCGGAGGATCCCATGTCCCGTGCCAGCCTCAAGTCGCTCGCCATTGCCTGTGTCGCCATCGCTCCGCTCTGGGCCCACGCCCAGCTCACGGCCAATGTGTCCCTGACGACGAACTACAAGTTCCGCGGACAGGACCAGGACACGGGACGCAACAAGGCCGTCAAGCCTGCCCTGCAAGGCGGCTTCGACTACACCTTCGGCGACAGCGGCTGGTACATCGGCAACTGGAACTCCAGCGTGGACTGGCTGCCGGGCAACTCCCTGGAAACCGACTTCTACGGTGGCTACAAGTTCAAGGCCGGCGAGGTGGACCTGGACTTCGGTGCCCTGCAATACCTGTACTCGGGCAACTCCAGCGGCAACACCACCGAGCTGTATGGCGCGGCCACGTACGGCCCGTTCACGGCCAAGTATTCGCACACCGTATCCAAGGACTACTTCGGCTGGGCGGGCGAGAAAGCCGGCTCGGGCCTGTCGGGCCGCAATACCGGCTACCTGTGGCTGGGCTTCAGCAAGGAAGTCATGCCCAAGGTGACCGTGAAGGCCTCGCTGGGCTTTACGCGCTTTGCCAGCGACATCAAGGGCCTGGGCGTGCCCAACTATATGGACTACAGCGTGGGCGGTGCCTACGATTTCGGCGACGGCGTGTCGCTGGGCGCGGCCGTCACGGGTGCGAACAAGAAGTCTTACTTTGGTGACGTCAACAAGGCCCGCCTGATCGTGACGCTGACCAAGACCCTGTAACCGGACCTGAGGAGCTAAGCATCATGAAACTGGTGACCGCCATCATCAAGCCCTTCAAGCTGGACGAGGTGCGCGAGGCGCTCTCCGACATCGGCGTGCAGGGCATCACCGTGACCGAAGTCAAGGGCTTCGGCCGCCAAAAGGGCCATACCGAGCTGTACCGCGGCGCGGAATACGTGGTCGATTTCCTGCCCAAGCTGCGCCTGGAGGCCGCCGTGCCCGACGCACTGGTGGACCAGGTGATCGATGCCATCGAGGCCGCTGCGCGCACCGGCAAGATCGGTGACGGCAAGATCTTCGTGCTGCCCATCGAGCAGGCCGTCCGCATCCGTACCGGCGAGACCGGCGACAGCGCACTGTGAGTTTCAACCCCACGTTTCCCGAAAGACTGCCATGACCAAACGACTTCTTTCCATGGGCCTGGGGCTGGGCCTGCTGGCCGCAGGCGCCGCTGCCCTGGCACAGGAGCCCGCCGCCGCTGCAGCCGTTGCCGATGCGGCCGCTGCGGCAGCCCCCGCCGCCGCGGCGGCAGCCGAGGCGCCGGCCCCCGCGCTCAGCGCCGGTGACACGGCCTGGATGCTGACCTCGACCATGCTGGTGATCCTGATGGTGATCCCGGGCCTGGCACTGTTCTACGGCGGCCTGGTGCGCACCAAGAACATGCTGTCCGTGCTCTGCCAGGTGTTCGTGATCTTCTCGCTGATCACGCTGCTGTGGGCCGTCTACGGCTACTCGCTGACCTTTGCGGGCGAAGGCAACTTCTTCGGCGGCTTCGGCAAGATCTTCCTCAAGGGCATTGCGCCCGACACGCTGGCCGGCGCACTGCCGACCATTCCCGAGTACGTGTTCGTGGCCTTCCAGTCCACGTTCGCCGCCATCACCGTGGCCCTGATCGTCGGCGCCTTCGCCGAGCGCATCAAGTTCTCTGCCGTGATCCTGTTCTCGGTGCTGTGGTTCACCTTCAGCTACATCCCCATGGCCCACATGGTCTGGGGCGGCGGCCTGCTGGGCAAGGACGGCGCGCTGGACTTCGCAGGCGGCACCGTGGTGCACATCAACGCCGGTATCGCTGGACTGGTGGGTTCCTACATGCTGGGCAAGCGCATCGGCTTCGGCCGTGAGGCCCTGCCTCCGCACAGCCTGACGCTGACCATGGTCGGTGCCTCGCTGCTGTGGGTGGGCTGGTTCGGCTTCAACGCCGGCTCGGCAGGTGCTGCCAACGGCATCGCCGGCCTGGCTTTCATCAACACCATCGTCGCCACGGGCGCCGCCACCATCTCCTGGCTGGCCGCTGAAGCCCTGCACAAGGGCAAGGCCTCGATGCTGGGTGCTGCCTCGGGCGCCGTGGGCGGCCTGGTGGTCATCACCCCGGCGGCCGGCCTCGTGGGCCCCATGGGCGCCATCGTCATGGGCCTGATCGCCGGTCCCGTCTGCCTGTGGGGTGTGTCCGGCCTGAAGAAGCTGCTCAAGGTCGATGACGTTTGCGACGTGTTCGGCGTGCACGGCGTGGGCGGCATCCTGGGCGCCATCCTGACCGGCGTGTTCTGCGCCTCCAGCCTGGGCGGCATCGAGCCGGCAAACTTCAACATGGGCCATCAAGTGTGGGTGCAGGTCAAGAGCGTGCTGCTGACCATCGTCTGGTCCGGTGTGGTGGCTGGCATCTCCTACAAGATCTGCGACCTGGTCGTCGGCCTGCGCGTCAGCGAAGAGTCCGAGCGCCAGGGCCTGGACATCACCACGCACGGCGAGGTGGCGTACTACCGCTGATCGGTTTCCAGGGAGTTCATTGCGGATTGGCCTCGGTGCTTGCACCGGGGCCTTTTTTGCTTTGGAGCCGCTGCAGAGATGGCGTCTTTGCCTTTTCGTCCCGGCTGTTTTGCGCCGCCCGCAGAACTTCAAGCGCGCCGTTCAAAAAATTCACGGGCCCGCACCGAGGCGCAAAAGGGCCCAGCCGCTACCATGCAGGCCATGGATTCAGCCCAAAGCCAACTCATCCAGATCGCCGAGCGCGTGCGCGCCGCGGCGGCCGACGCCACGCCGCTGCGCATACGCGGTGGCGGCACCAAGGATTTTCACGGCCTGGCCCTGCAGGGCGAGCTGCTGGACACGCGGGCGCTGGCCGGCGTGGTCAGCTATGAGCCCAGCGAGCTGGTCGTGACCGTACGCGCCGGCACGCCGCTGGCCGAGGTCGAGGCCCTGCTGGCCGCACAGGGCCAGTGCCTGGCCTTCGAGCCTCCGCATTTCGATGGCCAAGACGCGGGCCGCGCCACCGTGGGTGGCATGGTGGCCAGCGGCCTGTCCGGGCCGGCGCGCGCCAGCGTGGGGGCCGTGCGCGACTTCGTGCTGGGGCTGGAGATGATCAACGGCCAGGGCGAGCTGCTGCGCTATGGCGGCCAGGTCATGAAGAACGTGGCGGGCTACGACGTCTCGCGGCTGATGGCGGGCTCCTGGGGCACGCTGGGCCTGATCACCGAGGTCAGCCTCAAGGTGCTGCCCGTGGCGCCGGCCGAGGCCACGCTGCGCTTCGAATGCACGCAGCAGCAGGCGCTGGACTGGCTCAATGCCTGGGGCGGACAGCCGCTGCCGCTCAATGCCAGCTGCTGGCTGCAGGAAGACAGCGCGGCCCAGGGCGTGCTGTACCTGCGCCTGCGCGGTGCGCGTGCCGCCGTGCAGGCGGCCTGCGGGCGCCTGGGGGGCGAGCGCATGCACAGCGCTGCGGCCGACTGGCAGGCCTGCCGGGAGCACCAGCTGCCCTGGTTCACCGCACGCGCACCGGGCCATGCGCTGTGGCGCCTGTCCGTGCCGCAGACGGCTCCGGCCCTGGCGCTGCCTGACGGCTGCAAGGGGCCCCTGGTCGAATGGCACGGCGCATTGCGCTGGGTACAGGCGCCGCGTGCGCTGGGCCATGCGCTTCGCGCGCTGGCAAAAGCAGCGGGCGGATCGGCCACCTTGTTCCGCTCCGAGGCAACGGGGCAGCCCGGCGCCGAGCCCGATTTCGACGCCCAGGCGGCCGATGCCACGGCCGCGCTGCATGCACGGCTCAAGCAGGCCTTCGATCCTGCGGGCATCTTCAACCGCGGCCGGCTGGCCGCCGCCTGGTAGGCCGGGCCAACGCCTGGCTCCGCCCATGCGCATGCGCCACCACCTGCACCTGCTCACGGACCGGCACCGCACGGTGGCCAGCAACCGCACGCTGGGCCTGCTGCTGGCCTTCAATGCGGGTGCGGTGAATGCGGGCGGCTTTTTGCTGGTGCACTCCTATACCTCGCACATGACGGGCTTTGTCTCGCTGCTGGCCGACAACCTCGTGCTGGGCAATACGGCGCTGGTGCTCAGTGCCTGCGGCGCGCTGCTGGCCTTTCTGTGCGGCGCGGCCGCGACGTCGCTGCTGGTTAACTGGGCGCGCCACCACCGGCTGCGCAGCAGCTATGCGCTGCCGCTGCTGCTGGAAGCCGCGCTGATGCTGCTCTTCGGCGTGCTGGGCGCGGCCATGCTGGCCTGGCCCACGCCGTTCGCCGTGCCGCTGGCCGTGCTGCTGCTGTCCTTCATCATGGGATTGCAGAACGCCACGGTGACCAAGATGTCGTCCTCGCAGATCCGCACCACGCACATGACGGGCGTGATCACCGACCTGGGCATGGAGCTGGGTCGAGCCCTCTACTGGAATCGCCATGGCAGCCCGCCCGAGCACCGGGTCCACGCCAACCATGTGCGGCTGCGGCTGTTCGCAGGGCTGCTGTCCATGTTCCTGCTGGGCGGCATTGCGGGCGCGCTGGGTTTCAGGCACCTGGGCTTCGTCTTCGTCGTGCCGCTGGCCGTGGTGCTGTGCCTGCTGTCCCTGCCGCCGCTGTGGGCCGACCGTGCGCGGTTGCCCCTGCTGCTGGGCCGGCGGGCCGCGCCTCGCGCATGACCGCCGTGTCCGGCTGCCGTGCCTGACCGTTCCCGGATACCCATACAACAAGAGCCCCACCATGCAGACCCAACTCGCACCCCAGTACCGCGCCACGCCCGAGGGCCAGGAGGCCGAAGCCATTTTGCGCAAGTGCGTGCACTGCGGCTTTTGCACGGCCACCTGCCCGACCTACCAATTGCTGGGCGACGAGCTGGACGGGCCGCGTGGCCGCATCTACCTGATCAAGCAGGTGCTGGAGGGCGAGACCCCCACGCGCGCCACCCAGCAGCATCTGGACCGCTGCCTGACCTGCCGCAACTGCGAAAGTACCTGCCCCAGCGGCGTGCAGTACGGCCACCTGGTGGACATAGGCCGCAAGATCGTCGAGGAGCAGGTGCCGCGCCCCTTCGGCGAGCGCGCCAGGCGCTGGGCGCTCAAGGAGGGGCTGAACTCGCCGCTGTTCGCCCCGGCCCTGAAGCTGGGCCAGGCCGTGCGCGGCCTGCTGCCCGAAGTCCTGGCCGAGAAAGTGCCCCAGCCGCAGGACGCGGGCCGCTGGCCCGTGCGCGAGCATGCGCGCAAGGTGCTGCTGCTGGCCGGCTGCGTGCAGCCCGCGATGATGCCGCGCATCAACTACGCCACGGCGCGCGTGCTGGATGCGGCCGGCATACAGACCGTGATCGCTCCCAACGCCGGCTGCTGCGGTGCCGTGAAATTCCACCTCAACGACCAGGAAGGCGGCAAGGCGCAGATGCGCGCCAACATCGACGCCTGGTGGCCCCAGGTGGACAGCGGCGCGGTGGAGGCCATCGTCATGAACGCCTCGGGCTGCGGGGTCACCGTCAAGGAGTACGGCCACCTGCTCAAGGACGATGCGCAGTACGCGGACAAGGCCGCGCGCATCAGCGCCCTCACGCGCGACCTGAGCGAGCTGCTGCCTGAGCTCCTGCCCGAGCTGGCCGAGCGCCTGCACGGCAGGGTGCGCGCACCGGCCGCGCCCATGGCCTACCACCCGCCCTGCACGTTGCAGCACGGGCAAAAGCTGCGCGGCGGCGTGGAAACCCATCTGGCCAGGCTGGGCTTCGAGCTGCGCGTGGCGCGCACCGAATCGCACCTGTGCTGCGGCTCGGCGGGAACCTACTCGGTGCTGCAGCCCGAACTCTCGCACCAGTTGCGCGACCGCAAGATCGGTGCGCTGACCGAAGGCTTCGATGCCCAGCGGCCCGCCGCCATCCTCTCGGCCAACATGGGCTGCATCGTCCACCTGCAAAACGGCACGGACCTGCCCGTGCGCCACTGGATCGAGGTGCTGGACGAGGCCCTGCTGGCCTGAGACCAGCCGCGTACCGAATGCGCATCTGTGCCTCCAGCGCGACGCCGTGGGGCCTATGCCCGCGCAAGCCTTTGCAATGCTGGCATGATGCGGGGTTTCGTTTTCTCCAAGCCCACGTGCTCCGCCATGACTGAATCCGTGTCTGAACCGCAAGAACAGAGCGCCGCGCTGCCGGCGGACGCCGCTGCCGGCACCGAGCCGCAGGCTGCAGCCAGCGCCGATGGCCAGGGCCGCAAGCGCTCGCGCCGCGGCGGACGTGGCCGCAACAAGGGCAAGGCCACCGAGCCTGCCGCCGACGCCGCATCCGGCGCGGCCGGCAGTGCCGAGGCCAACGCTTCCAGGCCCGTGCGCACCCAGCATCCGCTGCTGGCGCAACTGGCCCAATGGCATCCGAACCTGTTCGGCGAGCAGCCCCTGCCGCTCAAGCGCGGCATCTTCGAGGACCTGCTGGCCGCCCATCCCGAAGCCATCGACCGCGACCAGCTCAAGCTGGCCCTGTCCCAGCACACACGCTCGAGCCGCTACCTCACCGTGGTGGCCAGCGGCCAGGCGCGCCATGACCTGCAGGGCCAATCGGTCGAGCCCATGGCGCCCGAGCATGTGCACCATGCGCTGATCGAAGTCTTCCGTCGCCGCCAGCACCGCTCGCCCGAAGACCTGGCGCCCAAGCTGCGCAACCGCATCATCGCCGCCTACGAGGCCTCGGGCCTGTCCCGCGACGACTATGCGGCGCGCGTGCAGGGCCGTGACGAGGCCACCAACGCCCTGGTGGCCGAGGCCCTGGCCGAAGCCGATGCGCGTTCTGCACGAGACGAAGCTCTGCTGCGCGCCTTCGAGGCCAGCGGCCAGACCTCCGAAGCCGGCTTTGCCGACATGTACGGCATGAACCCGCGCCAGGTGGCGCAGCAGCTGGAACGCGCCCGCCGTCGCCTGCAGACGCAGGCGGCCTGAGGTACCAAGGACCGGCACCAAGGACCGGCGCCAAAGACCGGTAGCACCGTCTGCCGGCACACTCCACCGCCGCATGCCTGGCAAGGGCCGCGCCGGTGAACCCGCCCTGGATCACAGGCGGCATCTCTGCAGCGGACCCTCCGCCAGCACGCAGATGCCCACCAGGGGCGGGCCCGGGGATGAACTGTTTCACGGACGCCGCTGCACCCGGCCACGGGGCGGCGGCGCCTTGCCGTGCGCGCTCGTTCCCGTGGTCTGGCAAGGGCGCGCAAGGCACTTCAAAAGCAAAAAAGCAAAAGGAGACTTGCGATGTGGCTGGGTTTGTCGTTGTTCTACGTGGGCGCCGTGCTGTGCCTGAATGGCCTGTGGATGCTGGGGCGCATTGCCGACCGGGAAATCTGGGTCATCAACGTGTTCGCGGGCCTGGTCTCGCTGATCATCGGCCTGGCCTCGGCCTTCGGGCCCGAGCCTGATGCGGCCTCTGTCAAGACCGGCGCGCTCACCCTGCTGTTCGCCTTCACCTACCTGTGGGTGGCCATCAACCGCTTCACGGGGGCCGATGGCCGGGGCCTGGGCTGGTTCAGCCTCTTCGTGGCGATCACGGCCGTGCCGGTGGCCATCGATTCGCTGATCGGCGCCCGCACTGCCATCGACTGGTGGATGGCCGCCAACTGGGCGGCCTGGGCCGTGCTGTGGGCCATGTTCTTCATGCTGCTGGCCCTGGGCCGCAACATCGGCCGCATGACGGGCACGCTGTGCATTGCGCAGGGCGTGCTCACAGGCTGGCTGCCGGGCTACCTGCTGCTGGCCGGGCAGCTCACGGGCTGATTGCGCAGCGTTGGTGCGGGCAGGGCGTCAAGCCCCACGCCGTCGTGCATGCGCCAGCGCAGACAGCAGCGCGGCCGCGATGATGCAGGCGCCGCCGAGCAGCGTGCGAGGCGTCAGCACCTCGCCTGCAATCAGCACCGAGGAGACGCTGGCGAACACCACTTCGGCCAGCATGACCACGGCCGTCACGCCGGCCGGCAGGCGCGCGGCGCCGAACTGCAGCGCCCAGTTGCCCAGCATCAGCAGCATGGCCAGGCAGGCGGCGATCAGCATCCAGCCGGCCTGCGGAGCCGGCAGCGGCGGCACCAGGCCCACGCTGCTGCCTGCAAAGGCGCTGAACAGGCCCATCGCCATGCAGCCGCTGAACATGGCCAGCATGCGCGCCTGCGCCTGCACGGCCTGCAGGCGGCGCAGCAGCACATTGGTCAGCGCGAAGGTGAAGCCGCCGAACAGTGCCAGGCCGTCGGCCAGCGACAGGCCGCGCAGCAGCCCGGGCGAGCCGCCGCTGAATGTGCCCTCGGGCACCAGCACCAGCGCCACCCCGCCGAAGGCCAGCAGCAGCCGCGTCAGCGCGGCCGGCGTGGGCCGCTCGCCCAGGATCTTCCAGGCCAGCAGCACAGACCATGCCGGCATCAGATAGAACAGCAGCACCACGCGCACCACATCGCCAATGGTCACTGCCCAGTTGAAGGCGATGTTGTTGCTGCCCGCGCAGGCGCCCAGCAGTATCAGCGCCGGGTACTGCAGCGCCTGGCGCAGGCTGGCCGGGCGCAGCGCCACCAGCCCCGCCAGCACCAGGGCATACATCAGCGCCGTGGCCCACAGCGGATGCAGGCCGGCCTCGTGCATGGCGCGGAACGGCCACCAGGCCAGACCCCAGACCAGGGTGTTGAACAGCAGGGCGAGAACGGGCAGCGGGCTATGCATGGGGCAATGAAAAACGCCCGGGCAGGCAAGGCCTGCTCCGGACGCCGTGGGGACAAGGGCAGGCTAGTGGCAATCCTTGCGGGCAATCGCCAGCAGGCGCTCGACTTCCTCGGGATGCTGGCGCAGGTTGTTCCTGTGCCAGCGTCCGATCAGCCACATGATGCCGGCCACCACCAGGCCGAACACCGTGATGGCACCAAAGGCCGACAGCCCGAACTTGGTGGATAGCGCATAGAAGGCGCCCAGCGCCAGGATGCAGGCCTGCTCGTTGAAGTTCTGCACGGCAATCGAGCGGCCCGCGCCCATGAGGTTGTGGCCGCGGTGCTGCAGCAGCGCATTCATGGGCACGACCAGGAAGCCGCCCAGGCCGCCCAGCAGGATCAGGAAGGGAATGGCCACCCACACGCTGTGGATGAAGATCATGGCGATCACCAGCAGGCCCATGGTGATGCCCAGCGGAATGACGCGCGTGGCATTGTCCAGCCGCATGCGCATGGATGCGAGGATGGCGCCTGCCGCCGTGCCGATGGCCACCACGCCCACCAGGGCCGATGCCTGGGAGGTGCCGTAGCCCAGGGCCGCCGCGCCCCAGGCCAGCACGATGTAGCGCAGATTGCCCGACACGCCCCAGAACAGCGTGGTCGTGGACAGCGAGATCTGGCCCAGCTTGTCCCCCCACAGCCGCTGGCTGCAGGTCCAGAAGTCGGGCAGCAGGGCCAGGGTGTTGGCCAGCAGGCTCTTGCTGGGGTCCTGGCGCAGCGGGCGCAGGATGGTGTCGGTCAGCGGAATGCGCAGGTTGAACCAGGCGGCCAGCGCATAGACGCCGACCAGCACGGCAATCGCCGCTTCGGCCGCAGTGTCCACGCCCGTGTCCAGCAGCGGCAGGTCGAAGTCCAGCAGATGGGTCGAGATGCCCGGGCTCAGCAACTGCCCGCCCACGAGCACGCCCAGGATGATGGAGGTGATGGTCAGCCCCTCGATCCAGCCATTGGCCTTGACCAGCTGGGAGGCGGGCAGCAGCTCGGTGAGGATGCCGTACTTGGCCGGCGAGTAGGCCGCTGCGCCCAGGCCGACCACGGCGTAGGCGATCAGCGGATGGTTGCCGAACAGCATCATCAGGCAGCCCACGATCTTGATCGCATTGCTGATGAACATCACCCGCCCCTTGGGCAGGGCGTCGGCAAAGGCGCCGACGAAGGGGGCCAGGATCACGTAGAACAGCGCGAACATGGGCACCAGGGCGGCGCGCTGCCACTCGGGGGCGCCATTGGTGCGCAGCAGTTCCACGGCGGTCACGAACAGGGCGTTGTCTGCCAGCGAGCTGAAGAACTGCGCTGACATGATGGTGTAGAAACCGCGCTTCATGGATAGGCAGATGGGGTCAGCCGCAGGGCTGCTGACCGGTTAAATAAGGGCCCCGTGGCAAGTGACTGGCGGTTATATCACGCGGCCTTTGGCCGGCAGTGCCAGAATCCCAAGCTTCTGACTGAGTGAAAACCATGCCGCGTCCCATTCTTGCCACCATCCATTCCGCCGCGCTTCGCCACAATCTGGAGCGGGTGCGGCAAGCGGTCCCCGATGCCAAATTGTGGGCCGTGGTCAAAGCCAACGCCTATGGCCACGGTATCGAAAACGTGTTCGAGGCCCTGCGCGGCGCCGACGGCTTCGCCATGCTGGACCTGGCCGAGGCCGAGCGCGTGCGCCAGCTGGGCTGGCGCGGCCCCATCCTGCTGCTGGAGGGCGTGTTCGAGCCGCGCGACCTGGAGCTTTGCTCGCGCCTGTCCATCTGGCATGCCGTGCATTGCGACGCCCAGATCGACTGGCTGGCCGCGCACAAGACGCAGAACGGCCACCGCGTCTTCCTCAAGATGAACTCCGGCATGAACCGCCTGGGCTTCACGCCCGAGCGCTTTCGCGCGGCCTGGGCTCGGCTCAATGCCTTGCCCCAGGTGGAGGAAATCTCGTTCATGACCCACTTCAGCGATGCCGACGCAGGCGCTGGCCAGTCGGGCATCTCCGCGCAGCTGCAGCGCTTTCACGACGCCACGTGCGACCTGCCCGGCGAGCGCAGCGTGGGCAACAGTGCCGCCACGCTGCGCCATGGCGACGATGCCCAGGTGCGCTGCGACTGGGTGCGGCCCGGCATCGTGCTGTACGGCAGCTCGCCCGACTATCCGCAGCACACGGCGGCCCATTGGGGCTTGCAGCCCACGCAGACCTTGAGCTCGCGCATCATCGGCGTGCAGCAGCTGGCTGCGGGGCAGAGCGTGGGCTATGGATCGCGCTTCACGGCCGAAGGTCCCGTGCGCCTGGGCACCGTGGCCTGCGGCTATGCCGACGGCTATCCGCGCCACTGCGGCACCGGCACGCCCGTGCTGGTCGACGGCGTGCGCACCCGCACCCTGGGCCGCGTGAGCATGGACATGCTGGCCGTGGACCTGACGCCCGTGCCCGATGCCGGCATGGGCAGCGAAGTCACGCTGTGGGGCCGCGCCAGCAACGGCGCCGTGCTGCCCATCGACGAGGTGGCCGAGGCGGCCGGCACGCTGGGCTATGAACTCATGTGCGCCGTCGCGCCGCGCGTGAACAAGGCCGTCGATTGATCAGGGCGCGGCCTGGACGCTGTCCCTGGCCCGCTCCAGCAGCGCCATCATCTGCTGTTGCGCGGCAGGCTCCCAATCCTTGAGCAGCCGCGCCGCCAGCGCCTGGCGCGACTGGCGCAGCCGGTCGAACAGGGCCTGGCCCTGGGGGCTGAGGCTCAGGCAGCGCACGCGGCGGTCGCGGGCGTCCGGTTCGCGGTCCAGCCATCCCTGCTCCTGCAGCTGCGCCAGCATGCGCGCGAGCTGGGCCTTGTCCATGTGGCTGTGGTCGACCAGATCCCTTTGCGTGCGGCCCGGGTGCCGGCCCACGTACATCAGCACGCGCACCTCGTTGGGCGTCAGCCCGGGCTCCATGGACTCCATGTCCTCGCGCATGCGCGAGCGGAACAGGTGCAGCAGCTCGTGCATGGCCTCGAAGATATCGGCGGGCAGGGAGGCATTCATGGCAGGGTCTTGTGGAAATATGTTGACAAAGTCAACGGATGGCAGAGAATTGGTGGACTAAATCAACATTCTAGGCCGTCACAGGCCGTCTCGCCAATGAACTTGCCCAATCCAGCCAACTCTGCCGTGGCGCCTGCCCCCGTCGTCCACCGTGTCCGCCATCCCTTCCGCGCCCGCCATGTGCAATTGCTCTCGCGCGAGCAGCCCAGCCCCGGCTTTGTGCGCCTGACCCTGGGCGGACCCGAACTGGAGGACTTCGTCAGCGCGGGCTTTGACGACCACGTCAAACTCATCCTGCCCCAGGCCGGGCGCGAACTGCCCGCGCTTCCCGTGCTGCTCGATGGCCGCCCCACCTTCGTGGAGGACGAGCGCCCCACCTTGCGCGACTACACGCCGCTGCGCTACGACGCTGCGCGCCAGAACCTCATCATGGATTTCGCACTGCACGATGCCGGCCCCGCCACCGAATGGGCGCTGACCGCGCCCCTGGGCCAGTGGGTGGGCCTGGCCGGGCCGCGCGGCAGCCTGGTGATCTCGGCCAACCTGCCATGGCATTGGCTGTTCGGCGACGAGACCGCCATGCCCGCCATCGAGCGGCGCCTGGCCGAACTGCCCGCCGGCAGCCGCGCCGTGGTGCGCGTGCAGCTGCGCAACCCTGCCGACCGCCGCCAGTGGAAGAGCACGGCCCAACTGGACTGTGCCTGGGTCGAATCGCTGGCCGACGCCGTGCAGGCGCTGGAGCTTCCCCAGGACGACGACGGATATATCTGGGCGGCGGGCGAGCACAGCGCCATGGCCGAGCTGCGGCGCCTGCTGCTGGCCAAGGGCGCCGCGCCCAAGCGCATGCGCGTGGCCTCGTACTGGAAGCAGGGCCAAGCAGACCACCATGAAGACCTGAACGATCCCAGCTGACCTGCGTGGAGAAAAGCAAGAAAGGCACAGACGAAAAAAAGCCCACCGAAGTGGGCTTTTTTTCGTGGTGGTTGCGCGAGAAGGATTTGAACCTCCGACCTTTGGGTTATGAGCCCAACGAGCTACCAGACTGCTCCATCGCGCGGTAATTCCGCAGTAATTTCGTTTCGCCGCATTTTGTGCAGCGAAGAAGGCAACTATAACCGATATCTCTTTGTCACGCAACTGCGTTAGACAACAGGCAGGCGGGCGGGGCGGCAGCCACTGCTCGGTATAGTGCCCAACCCATGGCCAAAGACAAAACCACGTTCATCTGCAATGCCTGCGGCGGCTCCAGCCCGCGCTGGCTGGGCAAGTGCCCGGCCTGCGGGGCCTGGAATTCGCTGATCGAGGCCGTTGCCGAGCCTGCGGGCGCGGGCAAGAACCGGCTCAGCCAGCCGCAGGGCTATGCGGGCCTGGCCAATGCCCAGGCCGTGATGCCGCTGTCGGCCATCGAGGCCCAGGACGTGGCGCGCACGCCCAGCGGCATCGAGGAGCTGGACCGCGTGCTGGGCGGCGGCATTGTCGAAGGCGGCGTGGTGCTGATTGGTGGCGACCCCGGCATCGGCAAGTCCACCCTGCTGCTGCAGGCCATGGATGCGCTGCACCGCGTGGGCCTGCCCACGCTGTATGTGACCGGCGAGGAAAGCGGTGCCCAGGTCGCGCTGCGTTCGCGCCGCCTGGGGCTGGAGGCCAGCCAGGTCAATGTGCTGGCCGAGATCCAGCTGGAGAAGATCCTCGCCACCATGGAGGCCACGCAGCCGGCCGTGGTCGTCATCGACTCCATTCAGACCGTGTACTCGGACCAGCTGTCCTCGGCGCCGGGCTCGGTGGCCCAGGTGCGCGAATGCGCGGCCCACCTCACGCGCGCGGCCAAGACCACGGGCATCACCGTGATCCTGGTCGGCCATGTGACCAAGGAAGGCGCCCTGGCCGGCCCGCGCGTGCTGGAGCACATGGTGGACACCGTGCTCTACTTCGAGGGCGACACGCACAGCAACTTCCGCCTCGTGCGCGCCATCAAGAACCGCTTTGGCGCCGTCAACGAGATCGGCGTCTTCGCCATGACGGAGAAGGGCCTCAAGGGCGTCACCAACCCCAGCGCCATCTTCCTGTCCCAGCACAGCGAGCCGGTACCGGGCTCCTGCGTGCTGGTCACGCTGGAGGGCACGCGGCCCATGCTGGTGGAAATACAGGCCCTGGTCGACCAGGGCGGCCCCGCGCCCCGGCGCCTGTCCGTGGGCCTGGACCGGGACCGGTTGGCCATGCTGCTGGCCGTGCTCAGCCGCCATGCGGGCGTGGCCTGCGCGGACCAGGATGTCTTCGTCAACGCTGTGGGCGGCGTGCGCATCAGCGAGCCTGCGGCCGACCTGGCCGTCATGCTGTCCATCACCTCCAGCCTGCGCGGCCGCGCCCTGCCCAAGGGATTCCTGGCCTTTGGCGAAGTGGGCCTGGCCGGCGAAGTGCGCCCCGCGCCGCGAGGCCAGGAGCGCCTGAAGGAAGCCGCCAAGCTCGGCTTCACCATGGCCGTGGTGCCCAAGGCCAATGCGCCCAAGAAGGCCATCCCCGGCCTGACCGTGCATGCCGTGGAGCGCGTGGACGAAGCCATGAACATCGTCCGAGGGATGGGCTGAGGCACTGCCTTGCCGAGCGCATTGCGGGGGCATACGCACTGTCCGCAGCGGTCCTGCGGCGCCTCCATAAGACAATCGGCGCCATGAATTTGCGCAATATCCTGATTCCCCTGGGTCTGCTCGTACTGCTGGTGGCTGCGCACCAGTCCTATGGCTGGATGGGCGTGGTTGCCGTGGGCGGCGGCATCATGATGTGGCTGCTGCTGCATTTCACGCGGCTGATGTCCATCATGAAGAAGGCCTCGGACCGCCCCATGGGCTATGTGGGCAGCGCCGTGATGCTCAACGTCAAGCTCAAGCCCAAGGTCTCGCTGATGCACGTGGTGGCCATGACGCGCTCCCTGGGCGAGCGCCTGTCCGAAGACGGCCAGCATCCCGAGATCTACCGCTGGACCGACGGCACGCAATCCCATGTGACCTGCGAGTTCATGCATGGCCGGCTCGTGAAGTGGACCCTGGTGCGCCCCACGCCCGAACCCGAACCGCAACCCGAGACGGTGGCGGCCCCCGAGGCAGCCCCCGCGCCCTAAAATAGCGGGTTGGTGTTCTGTTCAATACCCCCAAGGATGTTTCTATGAGCCCCGTTGTTCCCTCGATGGCCGATCGTGACGGCAAGATCTGGATGGATGGACAGCTGGTGGACTGGCGCGATGCCAAGATCCACGTGCTGACCCACACGCTGCACTACGGCTGCGGCGCATTCGAGGGCGTTCGGGCCTACAAGACCGAACAGGGGCCGGCCATCTTCCGCCTGGAAGACCACACCAAGCGACTGTTCAACAGCGCCAAGATCCTGCGCATGCAGATCCCGTTCACCCAGGAAGCGGTGAACCAGGCCCAGGTGGAGGTCGTGCGTGCCAACAAGCTGGAATCGTGCTACCTGCGCCCGCTGACCTGGATCGGCGACCGCAAGCTGGGCGTCTCGCCCAAGGGCAACACCATCCACCTGATGGTGGCTGCCTGGGCCTGGGGCGCCTACCTGGGCGAGGAAGGCATGCAGCGCGGCATCCGCGTCAAGATCTCCAGCTTCACGCGCCACCACGTGAACATCACCATGAGCCAGGCCAAGGCGGTGAGCAACTACACCAACTCCATCCTGGCCAACACCGAGGCGCTGGACGACGGCTACGACGAGGCCATCCTGCTGGACGCCTCGGGCTTCGTCTCCGAGGGCTCGGGCGAGAACATCTTCGTCATCAAGGACGGCGTGGTCTACACGCCCGACCTGTCGGCCGGCGCGCTCAACGGCATCACGCGCAATACCGTGATGCACATCTGCAAGGACCTCGGCCTGGAGGTGGTGCAAAAGCGCATCACGCGCGACGAGCTGTACATCGCCGATGAAGTCTTCTTCACCGGCACGGCCGCCGAAGTCACGCCCATCCGCGAGGTGGACCGCATCGAGATCGGCGCGGGCAGCCGCGGCCCCCTGACCGAAAAGATCCAGCAGGCCTTCTTTGACATCGTCAACGGCCGCAACCCCAAGTACGCCCATTGGCTGACTCGGGTCTGAGAAAAATGACCCCCACGCTACCCTTGCTTTGCAAGGTCCACTGCCCCCCGAGGGGGTGCTTTTCATCTTGGGGCGGCCCGGCGATGAAAATGACAGATACCCACGAAAGAGATAAGCAAGCATGACAACGAATGCCACCGTCGAACTGGCGGCCAAGGACCTCAACGCCCAGGGCGGCGTGTTCTGCCCCAGCCCCAAGGCCGACATGAGGCTGTGGAACAGCCATCCCAAGGTCTACCTGGACGTGGCCCACACCGGCGAGGCCAAGTGCCCCTACTGCGGCACGCTGTACCGCTTGAAGGCCGGCGAAGTCTTCGCAGGCGGGCATTGAGCAAAGCGGGCCTCGGCCCGCCTTTTTTGTTTCAGGATGCTGCCGGCCGCAATTGCAAAGCCTGGTCCCAAAGACTGCCTGGAACGGCACCGCCATGCAGTGCCTGCATCTCGGCAAAGTGGCGCCGTTCGCCTCCACGCAGCTTGACCAGAGGGGCAACGCTGGCAGCCGCTGGCACCAGGCACAGTTGCGGGTAGAGCAAATACCATTTCCAGCGGAGTGCTCGGTGGTAGATGAAGGCCGTGTCTTCGGCCTTGTACAGCACCAGTTGGCCATGGGTCTGACGGCGTAGCACCTGCTGGGCCGCGATGTGGCACAGCAAGTAGTCTGGGTCGGGGATCCCCTGTCGAGTGGCTTTCCAACTCGGGTCTGCCTGGGCATGTTCCAGGTACTTCTGCGTACCCTCAATGACCAGCGCTTGGTGGAACTCCTGCTGCCAGGCTGTCACGAAGGACGAACCTGCTGGCGCGCCAAACAGCCAGTTTTCAATCACTGGGTATTCAGGGTCCTGGGTGAAGCCTTCCAGATAAAAGCCGACGAACTCGGCCGGACCTCGGGCAGGCAACATCCAGTCCAGCGAGCGGGTCAGCAAAATGCTGGCATCCAGCCAGAAGCCTCCATGGCGTGCAACCAGATACAAGCGGACCCAGTCGGCTTGCTTGGTGGGGGATAATCGCGCGAAATTTTCGGGCAGCGCCTCTTCTGGGACGTGCTGACCCCGGTTCCCCGGATGTACCAGATGGACTGCATATCCGGGGCAGTTCACACGCCAGCTCTGGATGCAGGACAGCACGAAGGCATCGGGCTCTGGGTGATTCCAGTACGTCCAGATCGTCTTCGGGATGTCCGCTGCAAGACCATCGGCTGCCGGGGGCGATGGGGGCAGCTGCAAGGGCGCGGGCATGGTGTAATCTGCGCCGATTTTGGAAGGGGCTGCCCAGCGATGGAGCAGCCTGAATAAGACCGCAGGAATTTTTTTCATAGCGGATGGAAAGCGGAATGCCCGCATTTTGGGGCAGAAAGTCGCGGTCTTGATGAGATTTGACAAGTCGAAGCTGCCAGGGCTCCTCACGACCCTGGCCGCTGTTCTGGTGCCCGGACTGGCCTTGTGGCTGCGGTCGGGCTATTCCTATGGCGCGGGCCTCATGGCCCTGGGCGCCCTGTGTTTTCTGCCCCGCTGGGTCCGGTACAGGCAGTCGCCTGGCACCTGGCTGCTGGTGGCACTGTTCATGGGCATGGCGGTGATGTGGTACCACCTGTCCGTGCTGGACGGGGGCACCGGTCAGTTCGACCGCCCCGTGAAATTCATCCTGGGCGCGGTCAGCCTGCTGTTCGCCATGTGCTACCCGCCCACGGCGCGGATCTTCCTGTGGGGCATACCGCTGGGCAGCGCAGGCGCGGGCTTCATGGCCCTGTGGCAGGTCTGCGTGCTGGGCATGGAGCGGGCCACTGGCTACACCAATGCCATCCAGTGGGGCAACATGGCCTTGCTGCTGGGCTGCTTCTCGTGCATCTATGCCATGTCCTTCTGGCACCAGCGCTCCCTGCTGTGGCGCCTGCTGGTGCTGGCGGCCGCTGCAATGGGTGCGCTGGCTTCGCTGCTGTCGGGCTCGCGGGGGGGCTGGCTGGCGCTGCTGCCGATGTTCCTCATGCTGATGGTGCTGGTGCGCATGTACCGCCCGCAGTACTTCGGGCGCCTGTTGCTGGGCTGCGCTGCAATCGTGGTGGCGCTGGCCACCGTGATGGCCTTCATACCCCGCGTCAGCGAGCGCGTCGACGAGGTCTACCTGGATGTGAGCAACTACCTGCATTCCGGCAACTCCGACACCTCGCTGGGCACGCGCCTGGAGCAGTACCGGCTGGCCGTGCAGATGATCGGCGAGAAGCCCCTGCTGGGCTGGGGCATGCAGGGCTATGTGGACGAGATGCACCGGCGCGTGGACGCGGGTGACTATGGACGCTCCATCCGCGAATACAACTTCATCCACAACGACTTCCTGGACATCTGGGTCAAGCTCGGCGTGCCGGGCGTGCTGCTGCAGGCGGCACTGTTCATCTCGCTGCTGTGGCTGTTCTGGCCCTCGCGGCGGCGCATGGCGCTGTGGCCTGCGGACAGCACCCCCTGGCGCGAGGCCCTGCTGCTGCGTATCCTGGGCAGCCTGATGCCAGCCATGTACCTGGCGTTCGGCATGTCACAGCAATTTTTCGTGCACAACAGCGGCATCGTCTTCTTCGTCTTCCTCGTGGTGGCCCTGTGGTCATCGCTGCATGGCCTGGAAAGGGCCAGCGGAGCCGTGCGGTGACGGAGCGCGCCACCACGGCCCGGCCCCGGGTGCTGCACTTCGTGACGGGCGGCTTCTCGGGTGCCACCCAGGTGGCGGTGGATCTGGTGTCGGCGCACCGCGCGTCGGGCCGCTTCGACGCCCGGCTGGTGCTGCGGCGCAAGCGCAATACCTCCGATGAACGCGTGCAGAAGCTGCGCGACGGCGGCATCGATGTCGATGTGGTCGCCGGCTGGTCCCATGCCGCCACCGTCTGGCAGCTGCGCCGCATCTGCCTGGACTTCCGGCCGGACATCGTCGTCGCCCATGGTTTCAGCGACCACCTCTGGGGCCGCTTTGCCGCGCTGTGGGCCGGAGTGCCCTGCCTGGTGCATGTGGAACACAACTCGCGCGAGCGCTACACGCGCTGGCGGCTGGCGCAGGCCCTGTGGCTGACCGAGCGCACGGCCGCCATCGTCGGCTGCTCCGAAGGCGTGCGCCAGAGCCTGCAGGACCGCGGCTTTCCTGCAGACAAGCTCTTGGCCATCAGCAACGGCATCCGGCCCGAGCCCTATCTGCAGGAGCCACCCCCCTTGCTGCAGCGCCGCCCGGACATCGTCATGGCCGCGCGCTTTGCGCGGCAAAAGGACCATGCCACCTTGCTGCGCGCGCTGGCCGTGCTGCGCCAGCGCGGCCTCAAGCCCACGCTGACCCTGGCCGGCGGCGGCAAGGCGCGCGCCCAGCAGGCGGCGCAGCGGCTCAGCGCCGAACTGGGCCTGCAGGACCAGGTGCAATTCATCGGTATCTGCAACGACGTGCCCGGCCTGCTGCGCGCGCACCGCGTCTGCGTGCTGTCCACGCACTACGAGGGCATGCCCCTGTCCCTGCTGGAAGGCATGGCGGCGGGCTGCGTGGTGGTGGGCAGCTGCGTGGTGGGCGTGCAGGAAGTGGTGCGGCCCGGCGACAACGGCCTGCTGGCCGCGCACGCCGACCCTGAATCGCTGGCCGACGCCCTGCAGCAGGCGCTGCAGGATGACGAGGCCGCCGTGCGCATGGCCGCCACCGCGCGGCAGGAAGCCCTGTCGCACTACAGCCTGCAGCGCATGACCGGCCAGTACGAAGACCTGTTCGCCCGCCTGCTGCAGGGGGAGCGTCCGTGACCTGGCTCAGCATCCTGGTGCCCGTCTACAACGTGCTGCCCTACCTGGAGGAATGCCTGCAGTCCGTCATGGACCAGGCCGATGCCGGCGTGCAGGTGCTGGTGCTGGACGACTGCTCCACCGATGGCTCCTGGGCCCTGATGCAGCAGCTGGACCAGCGCTGGCCCGGCCGCCTGCAGCTCATGCAGCACGAGCGCAACGCCGGCCTGAGCGCGGCGCGCAACACCATGATCGATGCGGCCACGGGCGACTACCTGTGGTTCCTGGACTCCGACGACAAGCTGCTGCCCGGCGCGATTGCCGGGCTGTCGGCCATCGTGAAACAACATGCGCCCGATGCCGTGCTCTGCGACTTCTCCGTCTGGCGCGAGGCCCCGCGCCTCAAGCACCGCCTGCGCGGCGAGGCGCACCGGCACAGCTTCCAAGGTCCTACGCTGCAGCGCTCGCAGGACCGGGGCGCCCTGCTGGCCGGCCTGCTGCGCACGGGCCAGCTGCATGCCTGGTCCAAGATCTCGCGCCGCAGCCTGTGGGATGCCGGCCTGCGCTTTCCTGCAGGCCGCTATTTCGAAGACATGATGACCATGCCGCAGATGGCGCTGCGCTGCAGCAGCTTCTACTACCACCCCCAGCCCTGGGTGGCCTACCGGCAGCGTGCCAACTCCATCCTTGCCTCCATGACGCCTGCCAAGGCCGCAGACCAGTCCGCCGCCCTGTGGCCGCTGGCGCAGGCCGTGCAAGCCCTGGAGGATGATGCGCTGCGCAACGACGGGCGCCTGCACTTCGCCTGGGCGCACCAGGCTGCGCGCAACCTCATCGGCGCCCTGCGCTTTCTCGACCGGCAGCGGGACATGCCGCCTGCGCAGCGGCAGGCACTGGCGCAGCAGTTCCTGGCGGACTTCGGCCGCATCTCCCCGCTGTCCCTGCCGGCCCTGCGCCAGGCCTATGTGCGCAGGGGCTGGGTGCTGCGCGCCTGGAAGCTGCGCCGCTGGGAGCAGTGGGCACGCCAGCAAGGAGCCCCTGCATGAGCGCCCTGAAACTGAAAACCCGGGGCGAGCTGTGGCTGGCGGCGGGCATGCGCCGCTTCTACGCCACCTTCGCACGCCGCCTGGAGCAGGGCCCCGCGCCCGACTTCCGCAGCCACGACATTGGGCCTGCGGCGCCCGTGCCCGTCTCCACGCCCATACCCCGCATCATCTGGGCCTACTGGAATGGCGACTCGGTGCCGCTGCTCATACAGCGCTGCTTTGACAACTGGGCCCGCCTGAACCCCGGCTACAGCCTGCGCATCCTCAACGACGCGCAACTGCCGCAATACGTGCCGCAACTGCCCGGCAACCTGCAGCAGCTGCCCGTGGCCAAGCGCTCGGACTGGCTGCGCCTGGAATTGCTGCACCGCCATGGCGGCATCTGGCTGGACGCCAGCACCATCCTCACCGAGCCGCTGGACTGGCTGCTGGAGCAGCAGCAGCGCAGCGGCGCCGATCTCGTCGCCTACTACCTGGAGCGCTACACCCGCGACCCGCAGGTGCCCGTGGTCGAGAACTGGCTCATGGCCGCGCCCCCGGGCAGCGCCTTCATCGCGGCCCTGCACAAGGAATACGTGGAACAGGTCCTGCCGCAGACGGGCGAGGCCTATATCGCCCAGCTCCAGCAGGCCGGCGAATACGAGCAACTGCGCCAGGGCATCGACATGCCCGCCTACCTCAGCATGCACCTGGCCATGCAGCGCGTGCTGCGCGCCGGCGGCAGCTACCGGCTGCGGCTGGCCAAGGCCGAGGACGGCCCCTTCTTCCTGCACGTGCAGGGTAACTGGGGCCGCACCCCGCTCAAGATCCGCCTGATGTTCTCGCGCACCGAACAGGCGCCCGTGCCGCTGATCAAGCTGCGCGCCCCCGACCGCAAGAAGCTGGACTTCTACCTGGAGCGCGGCCTCTACGTGCCCGGCAGCATCGCCGACCGCTACCTGCGGGGCTGAGCGGCGAGCGCGGACTGGGCCATCAGCCCATTGCCGTCTCATGCAGGTAGTGCCACAGCACCCCTTGGCCCGCACGTTTGAGGATGACCACCGAGCGGCGCGAAGTCTCCACGCCGTCCAGGCGATGGGTTTCCAGGTAGCGCATGGCCAGGCCGGCCGTGTCCCGCCATACGGGCTGCATGTCGCAGACGCATATCTCCAGCCCTGGCCGCTGGCCGGCCGCGCGCCGGAACATCTGTTCCACATCGTCCAGGCCTACGAGCCTGCCCGTGGTGGTCACCATGCTGAACTCCGGGCTGAACTGCGGCATCAGCGCCTGCAGCGCCTCCTGTGCGCCCGCTGGTTGGGTGAAGACGGTGTGGATCAGCTCGTGCACCTGGTGGATGCTGCGTTCGGCGATGCCGATGTCAATGTCACGGTCGATGGGCTTGTTGTCTTGCATGGTGGTCCTCGGGGGTGTGCAGCGATCGCAGTTGCAGCAGGGGTACAAGCCCTGCCAGCGACGCGATCAGAAACGTCATGTGATAGGCCCGGCCTGCCTCCAGGCGGGTGGCGAGCATGTTGAAAACCATCAGGAAAAACGCAGCGCCCACGCTGAAGGCCATCTGCCGGTTGAGGTTCCAGATCACGCTGGCCTGCTGCGTCTGCCGGCCGTCGAAGTCCAGCAGGGCCGTCGTCTGCGCGGTATTGGCACCCAGGCCGCCGCCCAGGCCCATCAGCCCGTAGGCGGCCACCAGCAGCCAGGGGTCGGCAGGGGCCGCCACGGCGGCCAGCGCCGCAATGCCCAGGCTGTGCAGCACCATGCTGGCGATGAACAGGGGCCGTGCGCCCGCGCGGTTGTACAGCCGGCCGCCCACCAGCATGGACACCAGGGCGCCGCCTGCGTAGACCATCATGAATCGGCCTGTGGCCTGCGCGCTCAGGTGCAGCATGTCCTGCAGGTAGAAGATGTTGAGCAGGTTCACGCCCGTGAACACGCCGGGAATGGCGTGGTAGACAGCCACCGACATGCGCAGGCGCGGGCTTTTGAGCAGTTGCAGTTCCACAATGGGGTGGGCCGTCTTGCGGGCATGGATGGCATACAGCACCGTGAAGGCCAGGCCCGCCGCCATGCCCAGCCAGGCCAGCGCCAGGCCCTGGCCCGAACCTTGTGAGCCATAGAGCGACATGCCCAGTAGCCAGGCGGCCAGCGCGGCGCTGACCAGCACCAGGCCCCTGAGGTCGGGCCGCTGCCGGGCCGTGGCCGGTGCATCGCGCACCCACAGCCAGGCCAGGCCTGCGGCGGCCAGGGCCAGCGCAATATTGGAATGGAACACCCAGCGCCAGGAGCCGTGGTCCACGATCAGCCCGCCCAGCCAGGGCGAGAGGGCCGGTGCGATCAGCGCCACGGCCATGACCAGCGTGGAGACACGCGCGCGCTCCGGTCCCTGGAACCGGTTGAAGGCCAGGGCCTGGCCCACTGGGATCACCAGCCCGCCCGCCATGCCCTGGATGAAGCGCCAGCCCACCAGCTGGCCGAAGCTGCCCGCCTCGCCGCAGGCCCAGGCGGCCAGGGCGAAGGCCAGCATGGAGCCCGCCATCAGCCCGCGCGCGCCCCAGCGGTCGGCCAGCCAGGGGGCGAGGGGAATGGCCAGCGTCAATCCCAGCATGTAGGCATTGGCCACCCAGGCCCCGGCCGAGATGCCCACATGGAACTCGGCCGCAATCGTGGGCAGCGCGACGGCGGGCATGAAGATGTTGATGCAGTCGACGAAGAAACCCATCAGGAAAACGGTGGCCAGGCGGTATCGGTATGTCATCTTGCGCTTTCAGGAGGGGCAAGACTAAAGAGCGCGGGCGGCCACGTCGATGGGGCTATGCTGGACTCTTTGTTTGACTGGATTGAACAATGACCCCCACAAGCACGGCCATGCACACGCTGCTCCACCGCGCGCAGACCTTTCTGGCCGTGGTGGATTTCGGCTCGTACACCAGGGCGGCGGACTTCCTGGGCATCAGCAAGGCCATGGCCAGCCTGCACGTCAAGGCGCTGGAAGAGGCGCTATCGGTGGCCCTGCTGGTGCGCAACACCCGCAGCATCGCCCTGACGGAAACCGGGCGGGAGTTCTACGACGAGTTCAAGGGCATCGTCCGCGACGTGGGCAGCGCCTTCGACAACGCCATGCACAGCGGCAACCGCATCGCGGGCCGGCTGCGCATCAGCACCACCAGCGAATACGGGGAGAAGTACATTCTTCCGCTGATCCCGGCCTTCCTGGAGCGCTACCCGGGCATCTCGGTGGCCTATGACGTCAACTCTTCACTGAGCGACCTGGTGGCCGAAAAGCTGGACCTGGTCGTGCGCCTGGGCCACCTGGCGGACTCCAGCTTCAAAAGCCGCAGGCTGGCCGGCTACGACATCGTGCTGGTGGCCTCGGCCGCCTTCCTGCGCAGCCATCCCGTGCGCAGGCCCGAAGACCTGGCAGACCTGCCCTGGATTGCCAACAGCAACCTCACCCACCCCACGGCCTGGACGCTGCGCACTGCCGGCGGCCAGGGCGTGGACGTGGTGGGCCGGGCGGCCCACCAATCCAACTCCTCCACCGCCATCCGCGCCCTGGCACGGTCATCGCTGGGCGTGGCCGTGCTGCCTGCGTGGTTTGTGGAGGACGACCTGGCCGGCGGCGTGCTGCAGCGCGTGCTGCCCGACCACGCCCTGCCGCCCCAGCCCATCAGCGTGGTCTTTCCCGACAGCAGCCACCTGCCGCGCAAGACCCGCGTGTTCATCGACTTCCTGTGCGAGCACCTGGGCCGGGATTGAGGGTGCGGCTGGCCGGCCCGCCCTGGCCCCGTTAAACTGGCCGCAAGCCGAAAGGCCCGGTGCGTAGAAACACCTTCCGTGAGGTTGCAGCCCCCACCTTAAAGCGGGGCTTTGTCATGCCTTATCTCGTCGGATTGGCGCATTTGCTTGCGCCTGTCCGCATGGTTTCGGGCGTGGTGGGGGCTATCCGCAAGGACGCCCGCACGGCTACGGACGTGTTTCTAACCACCACGCCCACCTGTTGTGCGTAGAAACTCAACCGGTGGTTTTCTGTGATCTCGTAGGAAAACAGACCATGACCCTCCCCATCCTTGCCAGCCCCAGCGCTGCGCTTGCCCCTTCCAGCCCTCTTCTCTATCAGGAGGGCTGACCCCATGACATCCCGCAAAAACACTGCCGGCGCGGCAGTGCAGGCGCAGCCGTTGCCGTTGCGGCCGCCAGCCGCAAGGCCTTCCGACTGGCCCAGCGCGTGGCAGGCCATGCATGTCTGTCTGGTCGTCATCGAGGGGCGGCTTGTCACCCTGGCCGAGGTCTGTGGCAAAAAGCCCGACCGCAAGGCCCGCCAGTTCGACGTGGAATGCGCGGTGGAGCTGGCGCTGGCGCACATACGCCGCATGCGCGCCGACCCGCCGGACAGCCACCAGGCGTTCGAGCAGCAGTGGCACCTGGCGTCCTGCGCCATCGAACTGGCCGATGGCGCCTACCGCTTCCCCCGCTCGCGCTACGGCCGCCTGCTCAAGCGCACCCGCTGGCATTTCGACCTGCTCAGGGACCTGGTGGAACGCGTGGAGTGGCAGCACCGGCGCGGCTGAGCCGCAGGCGGCAGCTCAGGCCAGCGGCAGCCGCAGCACGAAGCAGGCGCCCGGCTGGCCGTCGGCGCGGCCTTCGCAGTGCACGCTGCCGCCGTGGCGCTGGGCGATGGAGCGCACCAGGGCCAGGCCCAGGCCCACGCCGCCCGAGCGCTCGCTGGCGCCGGGCAGGCGAAAGAACTTCTCGAAGATGCGCTCGCGGTGGGCCGGCGCCACGCCGGGGCCGTGGTCGCAGACGCGGATCTCGGCCATGGCGTCCTGGCGCGCCAGCTCCAGCGTGATGGCGCCCTGGCTGTAGCGGCGCGCGTTCTCCAGCAGGTTGCGCACGGCACGGCGCAGCAGCTTGGAGATGCCGGGCACTTCCAGCGCGTCGGTGGACTGCAGGTCCAGATCGGCATCCACGCGCGCGCATTCCTCGGCGGCCAAGCCGATCAGGTCCACGGGCTCGATCGTGCCCACGT
Organism: Delftia sp. CH05; assembly: GCF_009827015.1. NCBI lineage: Bacteria > Pseudomonadati > Pseudomonadota > Betaproteobacteria > Burkholderiales > Comamonadaceae > Delftia > Delftia sp. CH05. The sequence continues at coordinate 26,209 of NZ_WUMG01000066.1, forward strand.
CGCCCTCATAGGTCTCCAGCCGGCTGGCCAGCAGGATCTCGTCCACCAGCTGGTCCAGCTCGCTGATGTTGCGCTGGATCTCGGCGCGCGCGCGGGCGCTGGCCGGGTCGTCGCCCATGAATTCCAGGCCCATGCGGATGCGCGTCAGCGGCGAGCGCAGCTCGTGCGAGGCATTGGCCAGCAGCGATTTGTGCGAGGTCACCAGGGTCTCGATGCGCGCGGCGGCGGCGTTGAACTGGTGGGCCAGGTCGGCCACCTCGTCGCTGCCGTGCTCGGGCACGCGCACCGACAGGTCGCCCTCGCCAAAGCGCTTGACGCCGCGCTGCAGGTTCTCCAGCCGCTTGAGCAGGCGGCGGATGATGGGGAACACGCCCACGGCCACGGCCACGCCCACCAGTCCCAGCAGCCAAAGGAAGCCGAAGGGCGGGCGCAGCCAGAAGGCGGCTGCACCGTCGTGCGGCGGGCGGTCGCCGCGCGGCGGGCGCGGCGCCATGTGCAGCATGTAGGTCTGGCCGTCCGTGCCTTCGATCTCGAAGCGCAGGCCCTCCTCGGGCGGGCCGGGCAGGCGCCGCGCACGGCCCTGGGCGATCACGTTGCCCTGGCCGTCGCGCATGGCCACGTCGCGCGAGGGCGGCGAACTGGCGCTTTGCACGTTCTGCGCGTTCTGCTCGGCCGCGATCTGCCAGGCCCAGGCCACCGTCAGCGTGAGCACGGCCACGCCGCCGACCACGGCCAGCCAGATGCGCAGGTACAGGCGCTGGGAGAAGAGGGACAGCAGCTTCATTCGCTTGGCTAGTCTTGTTGTTTGGCGAAGACGTAGCCCACGCCGCGCACCGTCAGGATGCGCTTGGGCGCCTTGGGGTCGGCCTCGATGGCGGCGCGGATGCGGCCCATGTGCACGTCGATGGAGCGGTCGAAGGCCTCCAGCTCGCGGCCTCGCACGGCCTCCATGATCTGGTCGCGCGTGAGCACGCGGCCCGCGCGCTCGGCCAGCGTGACCAGCAGGTCGAACTGGTAGGAGGTCAGCTCGCAGGGCTGGCCCGCCACAGTGACGCTGCGCGCGTCGCGGTCGATCTCCAGGCTACCGAAGCGCAGCGCCGTGGCCGGCTGGCCTGCGGCCGAGCCCTCGCCGCCGCCGCCGCGCCGGCGCAGGATGGCGCGGATGCGCGCCAGCAGCTCGCGCGGCTCGAAGGGCTTGGGCAGGTAGTCGTCGGCGCCGATCTCCAGGCCGATGATGCGGTCCATGGGGTCGCCCTTGGCCGTGAGCATCAGCACCGGCACCTGGGCTGCGGGGCCGGGCAGGGCGCGGATGCGCCGGCAGACCTCCAGGCCGTCCATGTCGGGCAGCATGAGGTCGAGGATGACGAGGTCGGGCAGGTCGGCGCCGGCCACGCCGTCGGCGGGCTGCAGCTGCTCCAGGCCGCTGCGGGCGTCGCCCATGTGCGTGACCTGCAGGCCGTTGTTGCCCAGGTAGTCACCCACCATCTGCGCGAGGCGGGTGTCGTCTTCGATCATCAGAAGATGGTGCGTACTCATGGAGGGCAGTGTATTCATGCTGGGGCCTGGCGTCGTGTTGCGACGATGCTCGCAGCGCCCCGTCAGCCGTGCTTGTCGCTTGCGTAAAGTTCGGTAAAACAGCGCAGCCTGCGGCCAGCCGCTCAACTGCCGCGTTGCGCGGGCCGCACCGCATGCACGCGCGAGGCCAGCGCGATCAGCACCAGCACGGGCAGGCCCAGCAGGGCCGTGGCCTGGAAGAAGCTCACGTAGCCATGCGCATCGACAAAGGCGCCCGAGAAGCCGGCCAGCCACTTGGGCGCCAGCAGCATCATGGAGCTGAACAGCGCGTACTGCGTGGCCGAGTACTGCACATTGGTCAGCCCTGACAGGTAGGCGATGAAGGCCGCCGAGGCGATGCCGCCGGCCAGGTTGTCCGCGCTCACCACCCAGACCAGCGCATTCACGTCATGGCCGCGCGTGGCCAGCCAGGCGAACAGCAGGTTGGTGGCGGCCGACAGCGCGGCGCCCAGCATCAGCACGCGCATCACGCCCCAGCGCATGGCCAGCGCCCCGCCCAGGAAGGCGCCCGCCAGCGTCATGATCACGCCGTACACCTTGGTCACGGCGGCCACCTCGTCCTTGGTGAAACCCATGTCCACGTAGAAGGGGTTGGCCATGATGCCCATGACCACGTCGCTGATGCGGTAGATGGCGATCAGGCCCAGCACCAGCAGCGCCTGCCAGCGGTAGCGGCCCAGGAAGTCGGCGAAGGGCTCGACCAGCGCGCCGCGCAGCCACTCGGCCGCGTTGCGGGCAGGCGCCAGCGGGCGCGGCACCGGTTCCGGCGAGAGCAGCACGGTCAGCATGCCCACGGCCATGGAGGCGGCCATGGCCAGGTAGGCCACCTGCCAGGCACCGCTCTGGTAGCCCGCCGTACCCGCCACCTCGGCGCGGGCGGCCAGCCACAGCACGCCGGCGCCGGCCCAGATCATGGCCAGCCGGTAGCCGGTCTGGTAGGTGGCGGCCAGCGCGGCCTGGCGCTCGGTATCGGCCGATTCGATGCGGTAGGCATCCAGCGCAATGTCCTGCGTGGCCGAGCCGAAGGCCACGGCCAGCGCGCACCACACCAGCGGCGTGAGCGAGACGCGCGGATCATTGAACGCCATGCCGCACAGCCCGGCGACGATGAGCATCTGCGCGAACAGCAGCCAGCCGCGCCGCCGCCCCAGCCAGCGCGTGAGCAGCGGCAGCGGCATGCGGTCCACCAGCGGCGACCAGACCCACTTGAAGGCATAGGCCAGGCCCACCCAGCTCAGGTAGCCGATGGTGGTGCGGTCCACGCCGGCCTCGCGCAGCCAGAACGACAACGTGCCCAGCACCAGCAGCAGCGGCAGGCCTGCCGAAAAACCCAGGGCCAGCATGCGCAGGCTGGCCGGCTCGGCATAGACGCGCAGGGTCTGGCCCCAGCTGCGGCGGGGCGTTTCGGCGGCGGTGGAGGGGGCGGAGG
>NZ_WUMG01000067.1:0-28863 GCF_009827015.1 Delftia sp. CH05
GGTTGGGGGTTGGGTGCGGTCTGCAGGCTGGAGGGCATGCCGCAAATGTCTCATACGGCAGCCGCCCCCGATGCCTGAAGGCACCCGCGCTGCGCAGGCGCTACATCTGCCGCGCGGCCTGCTTGACCAGCACCGGCTCGGCCCGGTAGTTGTCCGGGAACAGGCGCTTGAGCTGTTGGACCTTGGGCAGGTCGTTGATGACGATGTAGGGATGGCGCGGGTTCTCGGTCATGAAGTCCTGGTGGTAGTTCTCGGCCGGGAAGAAGCTGGGCTTGTCCTCCAGCCGGGTCACGATGGGCTTGCCGAAGACCTTGGCGGCATCGAGCTGGGCCACATAGGCCTGGGCGGTCCTGAGCTGCGCGGCGTCGGTGGCGAAGATGGCCGAGCGGTACTGCGGGCCCGTGTCCGGCCCCTGGCGGTTGAGCTGGGTCGGGTCATGGGCCACGGAAAAGTAGATCTGCAGCAGCTGCCCGTAGCTGACCTGGGCCGGGTCATAGGTGATCTCGACCGACTCCGCATGCCCGGTGCGGCCGCTGCTCACCGCCGAATACGAGGCCTGGGCCGCCGTGCCGCCGCTGTAGCCCGAGACGGCGCGCTGCACGCCCTTGACATGCTGGAACACGCCCTGCACTCCCCAGAAGCAGCCGCCCGCAAAGATGGCTTTCTGCGGCCCCTGGCCCGTGGCGGGCATGTCCTGCGCGGGTGGCGGAATGCGCACGGCCTGCTCGGCCGCCTGCAGGTCGCTGCCCTGCCACAGCAGGGCGCCGCCCAGCAGCACGGCGCTGCCGGTCAGCAGTTGGAGAAGGCCGCGGCGGCGGGGTGCGGCGGCGAGGGGGGAATCGTTGGTCATGGTGTCTCTCCGGTGAAAGTGAAGCGGCCAGGGATCAGCCAAAGGTGAAGGCATAGGCGGAGATGCCGGGGTCCAGGAATTCGATGCTGAAGGTGCGTTCGGCTGCGCCGCCGTCCTGGCGCACCAGCTGGTACAGGCGCTGCGCGGTCACGCTGCCGCTGCCGTCGGCGGCCACGTCCATGCCGCGCGAGGCGCCGGGCGCCTTGCCGTCGATCAGCACCTTGAAGCGCACGGGCTTGCCATCGCTGCCGGGGCCCAGCACCAGATGCAGGTCGCGTGCCTGGAAGCGGTAGGTGATGCGGCCGGTGGCGCCGTCCAGCGTGGCGCTTTCCGGGCCCACCGTCCATTGGCCGCTCAGGCCCCAGGCGTTGAGCGGCAGGCGCTCGGGCGTGGCATAGGCGGTGGCCTGGTTGTGCACGGCGGCAGGCGTGGCGGCAAATTGCTCGGCGCGCTCATAGCCCAGGTAGGTCTCGTGCGAGCGCACGGCTGCCATGTCGGCTGCCTGCTGCACGCCCTGGGCCTGCACGTCGATCAGGCCCAGGTCCACCTGCTTCGATCCGGCTTCCTGCAGCAGTTGCTGGATCACGCGCTCGGACTCGGCATAGCCGCCTTCGCCAAAGTGGTGGTGCCGGATGCGGCCCTGGGCATCGATGAAGTAGTGCGCCGGCCAGTACTGGTTGTGGAAGGCGCGCCAGATCTTGTAGCCGTTGTCCACGGCCACGGGGTAGCTGATGCCCAGGTCCTTGATGGCCTTTTCCACGTTGGACAGCTTGCGTTCGAAGGCGAACTCCGGCGCATGCACGCCCACCACCACCAGGCCCTGGTCGCGGTACTTCTCGGCCCAGGCCTTCACATAGGGCAGGGTGCGCAGGCAGTTGATGCAGGAGTAGGTCCAGAAATCCACCAGCACCACCTTGCCGCGCAGTTGTTCGGCCGTCAGCGGGGTGGAGTTGAGCCAGTCGGTGGCGCCGTCCAGCGCAGGGGCCAGCCCTTCGTCCGGCAGGGCGGCGCGGGACGGGCCGCCGGCCATGCGCATGGCGCCGCCTGCGGCCATCATGGCCGGGCCAGCACCGGAGCCCCTGTCCACGGCGGCCATCATTGCGGGACCGGCCTGCATGGCCATGGCGCCACCCTCGGGCCTGCCGCTCAGGCGGTCCACCAGCCTTTGCTCCAGGCCGCCGGTGGAGGCCGTGGACACTTGCGCCAGCACGCCCGTGTCCAGCCCCAGCGCAATCGCGCCCACACCGGCCAGCATGGCCGCGCCCAGCCCGCGCCGCACCCATTCGCCCGCGCCCAGCATGCGCTTGAGCGCCGCAAACACCTTGCCGCCCAGCAGCAGGGCCGCCGCCATGGAGGTGGCCGCACCGGCCGCATAGGCCAGCAGCAGCAGGCTGGAGGTGGTGTTGGCGCCCTGCAGTGCGGCGCCCGTGAGGATCAGGCCCAGGATGGGGCCCGCGCAGGGCGCCCACAGCAGGCCCGTGGCCACGCCCAGCAGCAGCGAGGCGCCGGGGCGGGCGCCGCCGTCCGTGCCCTGGGCACGCTCGGACAGGCGCGAGCCCGCTGCCACCAGCGGCCGCGTCAGCCGCTCGGACAGGCCGGGCCACAGCAGGGTCAGCGCAAACACGGCGACCAGGCCCAGGGCCAGCCAGCGGCCGTATTCATTGGCGGCCACCACCCAGCCGCCGCCCACGGCGGCCAGCGAGGCCACCAGGGCGAAGGTCAGCGCCATGCCCGCCAGCAGCGGCAGGCCGCTTTTGGCGAAGGGCTGGTCGGCGCGTGCAAAGACGAAGGGCAGCACCGGCAGGATGCAGGGGCTGACGATGGTCAGCACCCCGCCCAGATAGGCCAGGACGATCAGCAGCATGGCGTGGCTCCCGGGGTCAGGCCGGCTGGGGCGTGAACGTCAGCGACAGGCCGTTCATGCAGTAGCGCAGGCCCGTGGGCCTGGGGCCGTCGTCGAAGACATGGCCCAGGTGGCCGCCGCAGCGGCGGCAATGCACCTCGGTGCGCAGCATGCCGTAGGTGCGGTCCTGGCGCGTGGCCACGGCCTTGTCCAGCGGCTGCCAGAAGCTGGGCCAGCCCGTGCCGCTGTCGAACTTGGTCTTGGAAGAGAACAGGGGCAGCGCGCAGCCTGCGCAGGCAAAGGTGCCCGCGCGGTGCTCCTTGTTCAGCGGGCTGGAGCCTGCACGCTCCGTGCCTTCCTTGCGCAGGATCCGGTACTGCTCGGGCGTGAGGCGGGCGCGCCACTCGGCATCCGTGTAGCTGACCTCGAAGACCTCGCTGGAGGCGGCCGCTGGCGCGCGGCGCGGGAACAGGCTGGCCGCCAGCACGGCGGTGGTGCCGGCGCCTGCAGTCCACAGAAGATGGCGTCTGGTGGTCATGGTGTGCTCCTGAAGGTTGCGTGCGTCTGAAAACGATGCGATGCCAGTCAGGTTAGGGTGCCGGCCTCCCGAAGTCCTCACGCAGAGTTCAAAGATTCGTGATAACTCCCGGCCCCGGTATTGCGCACAATGGCAGCCACTCCCGCCACTTCCAGGAAACCGCATCCGATGACCGCCACGCGCCGCGTACTTCTCGTCGAGGACGACGCCCATATCGCCGACCTGCTCACGCTGCACCTGCGCGACGAAGGCCTGGAAGTCATGCACTGCGCGCGCGGCGACGACGGCCTGCGCCAACTGGAGCGCGGCGGCTGGGACGCGCTGGTGCTGGACATCATGCTGCCCGGCGTGGACGGCCTGGAGATCTGCCGCCGCGCCCGCGCCATGGCGCGCTACACGCCCATCATCATCATCAGCGCGCGCTCCAGCGAGGTGCAGCGCATCCTGGGCCTGGAGATCGGCGCCGACGACTACCTGGCCAAGCCGTTTTCGGTGCTGGAGCTGGTGGCGCGCGTCAAGGCGCTGCTGCGCCGCGTGGAGGCGCTGGCCCAGAACGCGCGGCTGGAGTCCGGCAGCCTGTCCATTGACGGCCTGGCCATGGACCCCGTGGCGCGCGATGCCCGGCTTCATGGTGCCCGGCTGGACCTGACCCCGCGCGAGTTCGACCTGCTGTACTTCTTTGCGCGCCAGCCCGGCAAGGTGTTCTCGCGCATGGACCTGCTCAACGCCGTCTGGGGCTACCAGCACGAGGGCTACGAGCACACCGTCAACACCCACATCAACCGCCTGCGCGCCAAGATCGAGGCCGACCCGGCCCAGCCCGCGCGCATCCTCACCGTCTGGGGGCGCGGCTACAAGTTCGCCGAAGCGGGCGAGGGCGCATGACCATGAAACTGCGCCTGACACTGACCCAGCGCCTGTCCCTGGTCTTTGCCGTGCTGCTGCTGGTGTGCAGCGGCACCTCGGCCTGGATGCAGCTGCGCGCCAGCCGCATGCACGAGCTGGAAGTGGTGCAGGGCCTGTCGCGCGACGTGGCCGAAAGCATTGCGCGCGACGCCCAACTGACCGACGCCAACGGCCTCATGCCCGGCGCCGTGCGCAGCTTCTTCAACCAGCTCATGCTGGTCAACCCCAGCGTGGAGGTCTACCTGCTGGACGCCGACGGCCGCATTGCCGGCCATGCCGCCCCCGACGGCCGCGTGCGCCGCGAGCGCGTGGACCTGGCGCCCGTGCACCGGCTGCTGGAAGGCGGCACGCTGCCCATCCTGGGTGACGACCCGCGCAGCACCGAAGGGCGCAAGGTCTTCAGTGCGGCGCCGCTGCGCGTCAACGGCAAGGAAGTGGGCTTCATCTACGTGGTGCTGCAGGGCGAGGCGCATGACCAACTGGTGGCGCAGGGCTCGGCCAACTCGGTGCTCAGCACGGCGCTGTGGTCCATCGGCCTGGTGGCGCTGCTGTGCCTGGTGGCCGGCCTGGTGGCCTTTGCGCTGATCACGCGGCCGCTGCGCCGGCTCACCGAAGAGGTGGCCGGCTTCGACATCCATGGCACCCCCCCGGACCTGCCGGCCCCCCAGCCCGGTGCCGCGCAGGACAGCCGCGACGAGATCGCCGTGCTGGACGCGGCCTACCGCCGCATGGTGGCGCGCATCGGCGAGCAGTGGCGCGCCCTCACGCGCCAGGACCAGGAGCGGCGCGAGCTCATCGCCAACGTCTCGCACGACCTGCGCACGCCGCTGTCGTCCCTGCACGGCTACCTGGAAACGCTGCTGCTCAAGGACGCCGTGCTCGACACCACCGAACGCCGCCGCTACCTGGGCATTGCCCTGGCACAGAGCCAGAAGGTGGGCGAGCTGGCGCAAAGCCTGTTCGAGCTGGCGCGCCTGGAATACGGCTTTGTCCAGCCCGAGCCGGAGCCGTTTTCCATGCCCGACCTGGTGCAGGACGTGTTCCAGAAATTCGAGCTGCGTGCCGAGGCGCGACAGGTGGCGCTGCGGGCCGACTTCCCAGCCCGCCTGCCCGTCGTCCAGGCCGACCTGGGGATGATCGAGCGCGTGCTGGGCAACCTGCTGGACAACGCGCTGCGCCACACCCCCGAAGGCGGCAGCATCCAGGTGGCGCTGGCGGCGGCGGGCAACGCCGTCGAAGTCACCGTGGCCGACACCGGCCCCGGCATCCCGGCCGATCTGCGCGAAGGCCTGTTCGAGCGCCCCTTCACCGTGGGCGGCGCCCGCCGCGGCGGCGGCCTGGGCCTGCGCATCGTCCACCGCATGCTGGAGCTGCACGGCTGCCGCATCGAGCTGGTGGACCCGCCGGGGCAGGGGGCGAGCTTCCGGTTCGTGCTGCCTGCGGCCGCGCAGGCAACGGGCGCCGGCGCCCGGCCGCGCCAGGGCTGACGCGGATCGTGGGTTAACCTTGTGCACAGCGCGCCCTCGAAGGCGCGGCATGCACAAGATCGTCAACTCGTTCCGAGGACCCACGCCATGTCAACGTCTGCCTCTCCCGTTCATCGCCTGCCCGCATGGGTGCCGCTGCGCTACACCACGTTCTGCCTGAGCCTGGTCGGCAGCGCGGGGCTGCTGGTGGCGGCGCTGGTGTGGGGAGGGCTGTGGTGGTGGCTGGGCTTTGGCGTGTGCGCCGCGCTGGCGCTGCTGGGCGTGCGCGACATGACCCAGGTGCGCCATTCGGTGCTGCGCAACTACCCCATCATCGGCCACCTGCGGTTTCTGCTGGAGTTCATCCGGCCCGAGATGCGGCAGTACTTCATCGAGTCCGACCATGAGGCGCTGCCGTTCTCGCGCGCCCAGCGCTCCCTGGTCTACCAGCGCGCCAAGGGCGACCCGGACAGCCGCCCGCTGGGCACGCAGCTCAATGTCACGGCCCAGGGCTATGAATGGGTGAACCATTCCATGCAGCCCACCAAGCTGGCCTCGCATGATTTCCGCATCACCATCGGCTGCGCYAATGAAGGCACCTCGCCCTGCACCCAGCCCTACAGCGCCAGCATCTTCAACATCTCGGCCATGAGCTTCGGCGCGCTGTCGGCCAATGCCATCCTGGCGCTGAACAAGGGCGCGAAGATGGGCGGCTTTGCGCACGACACGGGCGAGGGCTCCATCAGCCAGCACCACCGCGTGCACGGCGGCGACCTGATCTGGGAGGTGGCCTCGGGCTACTTCGGCTGCCGCAACGACGATGGCAGCTTCAACGAAGAAAAATTCATCGCCAACGCCACCGACCCGCAGGTCAAGCTCATCGAGATCAAGCTCAGCCAGGGCGCCAAGCCCGGCCACGGCGGCATGCTGCTGGGCGCCAAGGTCACCCCCGAGATCGCCGCCGCGCGTGGCGTGCCCGTGGGCGTGGACTGCATCAGCCCCTCCAGCCACAGCGCCTTCAGGACGCCGGTGGAGATGATGCATTTCATCGCCCGCCTGCGCGAGAAGTCGGGCGGCAAGCCCACGGGCTTCAAGTTCTGCGTGGGCCATCCCTGGGAGTGGTTCGCCATCGTCAAGGCCATGCAGGAGACGGACATCACGCCGGACTTCATCGTGGTCGATGGCGCCGAGGGCGGCACGGGCGCGGCGCCCGTGGAGTTCACCGACCACGTGGGCGTGCCGCTGCAGGAAGGCCTGCTGCTGGTGCACAACACGCTGATCGGCGTGGGCCTGCGCCACCGCATCAAGATCGGCGCGGCCGGCAAGGTGATCACGGCCTTCGACATCGCGCGCATGATGGCGCTGGGCGCCGACTGGTGCAACGCCGGGCGCGGCTTCATGATGGCCCTGGGCTGCATCCAGGCGCAGAACTGCCACACCGGCCACTGCCCCACGGGCGTGGCCACGCAGGACGCGGCGCGCCAGAAGGCCCTGGTCGTGCCCGACAAGGCCACGCGCGTGGCCAACTTCCATGACAAGACCCTGCATGCGCTGCAGGAGCTGGTGCAGGCGGCGGGCCTGGAGCACCCCTGCGACATCACGGCCCACCACATCGTTCGGCGCATCTCCGACACCGAGGTGCGCCAGCTTGCCAACCTGGTGCTGCGCGTGGAGCCCGGCGCGCTGCTGGGGCCGCTGGACAAGCAGCACAACGTGTTCAAGCTCTACTGGCCAGGGGCGCGCGCGGATACCTTCCAGTTCGTGCCACCCACGCTCAAGCCTTCGGCACCGCAGGCCAAGGCGCAGGCGGCAGGCCAGCCCGCATAGGGACACCACGGCCGATCACGGGTTTTGACGGCGCTCGGGGATAATGCGCCCCGAGCACTTTGGTCCACGACTGTATTTTTCTTTGTAAATGAAAACTATTTTGGTTCGCATTGCAGCTGCCGTCTTCGGCGGCTATGCCTTCACCTGGGGCTTCATCGCCCTGGGCGTGGCGCTGATGTTTGCCGCCGGAATGGAGTTCCACGATGCCGAGCATCTGGGCTACATCCTCGGCTTCCTGGTGTTTCTGACGGTGTTCCTCTGGGCCTTTGCGGCGCAGAGCCTCCCGCGCGTCTGGGCCGTGCTGGCCGGCGGCGGCATTGTCATGACCGGTTGCGCATCGCTGCTCCAGCAGATGCTGCTGCCCTGAATCCGGAGAACGCCCCATGTTCCAGAACTTCCGCCTCTCCATGGCCTGGCTGCACACCTGGTTCGGGCTTGCGCTCGGCTTCGTGCTCATGGCCGCCTTCTTCTTCGGCGCGCTGTCGGTGTTCGACCGCGAGATCGACCGCTGGGCCATCCCGGCCTCGCGCTTCGAGCCCACGCCCATGCCCTCGTACGACCAGATCCTCAAGCCGGTCTTCGAGTCCATGCAGCCCAACGCCCAGGCGCGCGATGCCATGCGCGGCGAGGTCAACGGCCCGCTGCCCGAGCGCTTCGACACGCCCCAGCGCTGGGGCGCCTACACCACCCACCGCGATCCCGTGCTGGGCCTGTTCGCCGGCTACGAGGTGCCCAACGCCAAGAAGCCCGAGACCCTGATCTGGGCCATGCGCACCATCGACCCGCGCAATGGCGAATCCCTGCCGGACGACCACCTCAAGATCGGCAGCCGCTTCTTCTACCCGCTGCACTACAGCCTGACGCTCAACTGGATGAACCTTGGCTACTGGATCGTGGGCTTTGCCGCGCTCATCATGCTGGTGGCCCTGGTCAGCGGCGTGGTCATGCACCGCAAGATCTTCCGCGAGCTGTTCACCTTCCGTCCGAAGAAGGCCACGCAGCGCAGCGTGCTGGACCTGCACAACCTCACCGGCGTGGTGGCGCTGCCCTTCCACTTCTTCTTCGCCTTCACGGGCCTGGTGATCTTTGCGGGCATCTACTTCCCCATCACCCATACCCAGCTGGAGCCCCTGCACGAGTTGCACGAGAAGATGGAGGCCGAGGAAACCGGCCTGCCGCACGACCGCGCCGGCGTGGCCGCACCCATGGCCTCGGTGGACGCCATGGTGGCCGAGGCGCAGCGCCGCTGGGCCGCCAAGGGCATGGCCGGCGACGTGGGCTTCCTGTCCGTCACCCATGTGGGCGATGCCAACGGCTACGTCAGCGTCTACCGCGCCGGCACCGACCGCATCGCGCTCACGGGCGAGGGCATCCACTTCAAGGCCAGCACGGGCGCCCTGCTGCGCGAAGATCCTCCGCGCACGGCCGTGGACAGCATCAACACCTTCCTCACCGGCCTGCACCTGCAGCACTTCCGCCACTGGCTGCTGCGCTGGCTGTACGTGCTGGGCGGCCTGGCCGGCTGCGTGTGCATTGCCACCGGCTTTGTCTTCTTCGTGGAAAAGCGCAAGAAGCAGCACGCCAGACAGGGTGTGCAGGGCGCGCGCGTGGTCGATGCCCTGGCCGTCACCACGGTCACCGGCATGCTGGTGGCCACGCTGGGCATGCTGATCGCCAACCGCCTGCTGCCCGAGGCCATGCCCCAGGGCTGGCCGGGCCGGGGCGACATGGAACGCTATTTCTTCTGGGCCACCTGGCTGCTGGCCATGGCGCATGCCTTTGTGCGCAGCGCCCCCGTGGCCCGGGGCCTGCCCAACCCCGCCTGGCGCGAGCAGTGCTGGGCCGTGGCCGCCATGGCCGTGGTGGCCGTGCTGCTGAACTGGCTGACCACGGGCGACCACCTGTTCAAGACCCTGGGCGCGGGCTACTGGCCGGTGGCCGGCGTGGACCTGTTCATGCTGGCCAGCGCCGTGCTGGCCGTGGTGGTGGCGCGCAAGCTCAAGACGCGCGCCGCGCCCGCCATGCCCTCGCGCGCCGCGGAGGTGGCCCATGTCTGAGGGACTGATGGACGCACTGCTGCTGGCCGCCGCCTTTGCCGCCTCGCTGGCCGGCATGGCCTGGTTTGCGCTGGCCAAGGACGTGCACTGGGAGCAGGTGCACGGCGACATGCCCCAGCCCGATGGCAAGGTCAGGCTGCTGCGCTGGCTGGGCGCCTCAGGCCTGGCCGCCTCGCTGGGCCTGTGCCTGGCGGTGGACCATGCCTCCATGGCCTCCCTGGTCTGGATCATGACGCTGGCAGCCGCCGCCCTGGCCATTGCCTTCACGCTGACCTGGCGGCCGCGCTGGCTGCGCTGGCTGCCGGCCTGACGTTTGCGCGGGACCTGCGCCCGCTGCGGGCTCAGGCCTGCCTTTTCCTCATCCTGCGGCTGGCCAGATAGGCCATGCCGCACAGCAGAGCCAGCATGCCGCCCTTGCCCAGGCCGGGAACGGCCTGGACATTTCCGGGGCCGGCACCGGGCCCTGGGTCCGTGCCCGGACCGGGGTCGGGATCGGTGCCCGGGCCGGGGTCGGGAGGATCGGCAGCGATCACCTCGATGGACACGGATGCCGGTGCGGCAGCGCTCTGGTGCCCGTCGGATACCGTGAAGGCGAAGGTATCGGGCCCCGAGTAGCCGGCCGCTGGCGTGTAGACCAGCGTGCCCGTCTGGGGATCGAAGCCGCTGATGCCGCCATGGGCGGGGCCGGTGGTGATCTCGAAGCGCAGCGGGTCCGACTCGAAGTCCGTGCCAGCGAGGGTGATGGACAGCGCCGTATCCTGCGGCGTCGTGACGGCTTGCGGCAGCGCCACGGGGGCGGCGTTGGCCGCCATCGCGTTGGAAAAGCGCGAGGTGTCGCCGGTGGAAATCCGGGTGGCGGTGGCCGTGACAGCGGCCTGGTCGCCCGGGGGCATGGCGCCCTTGAACGCCAAGGGCGCATGGCCGGAGGCATCGGTGGTCACGGTCTGCGAGCCCAGCAGAACCTTGCCGGCGGCGCGCTCCACCAGCCCGTCGGGCAGCCTGGGCGTCGAGAAATACTCGATGCGCATGCTCTCGTTGGCGACGCTGTCCAGCGTGCCGGACAGGCCGTCGGGCGTCACCGTGAGCAGTACCGGATCGGCAGGATCTCCGTTGGCCAGGCTGGTTCGTGCGATGCCTCCCTCGGTATTGCCGTAGATGGCATTGCCGAGCATGGAGACGCCCTTGACTTCGTCCCCCCGCAATCCCACGCCGAACAGCCTGTTGTGCGCAATCACGTTGGCATGTGCCGCGTCGTCACCGCCGACCAGGGTGTCATGGGCCTTCTGGAAAAAGGAAACGCCTTCACCGTTGGGCAGGGCGGTTCCCTGGGGGCTGACGCCCACGTAGTTGCCCTGCACGAGGTTGTTCTTGCTGGCGCCCTGGAACTGTATGCCGGACGCCTTGCTGCCACCGACGATGTTTGCGCGCACGGTCACCTCGTCCGAATCCTTGATGACGATGCCCCATTGATTGGGCAGCATGGTGCTGGCATCCAGGCTGGTTCCCACGATATTCCCGGCAATCAGGGTGTTCGAGTTGCGTGCGCCGTAGTTTCCATTCAATTCAATGGCCGTTTCCTTGTTTCCGGCAATCAGGTTGCCGTCCTCAGGGCCTGTGCCAATGCGATGTCCGCCCTCCGACGAAAAGAATACGGCAATGCCTGGCCCATTGTTGGGAATCATGGCCGTGCCGGCTGCATTGGTTCCGACTCGGTTGCGGGTCACCAGCGTGTGGGCGCCGGAAATGGAAATCGCGGAGGAGCCGCCTGTTTGCCTGACATTGCCGGAGACGAGGTTGCTGTCGATCAGCGTGCCGGTAAAGTCTGATGCCACGCTGATGCCGTTTCCCTGGTTTCCCAGGGCCACATTGCCGGTGATATCGGTGCCTATGTAGTTTCCCTGAATGATGTTTCCTGTACCCGCGCCTGGCCAGGAAAGCCATATTCCGGAATTTTCCGCCGCGGAAATGACATTTCGCCCGCCAATATCCAGATTCCCGATGCGGTTGCGGTTGCCGGAGTGGACAAGGATGTTGCTGCGATTGCCCATGGCAACCGTTCCCGATGCGTCAACGCCTATATGGCAGCCCAGCACGGTGTTGCCGTCGCCGGTCACCGCCAGGGCCGTATTGAAGCCGCCTATCGCCAGGCCGCGCACCGTGATGGCGCCTGCCAGCTCGAGCCCTATGCCGAACTCGGGGCTGCCTGACTGCAGCGTGATCAGGGGGCGGCGTGGCAAGTGGTCCTCATAGCCGGGCTGCGTGCTGGCGTCCACGGTGAGCGATGTGGCCGGTGCAATGGGCTGCATGAGCCTGCCATTCCAGTTGCTTTGGGTGACGATGGTCTGCTCTCCCCCCGCACCGATGCGAAACTCGATGCGGTTGTCGCCGCCTTTGTTGCGGTTGGCGTTGGCGTAGGTGATGGCATCGCGCAGGGTGCAGGGGCCCAGGCCGGTGCTGGCGCACGGGCCGGTTGCGTCGGCGGCGCTGTCCACCACGACGGTCCATGCGTGGGCCGTGGCGATGCAGCCTTGCGACAGCAATGCCAGGGCGAGCAGGCGCAGGGGCCTGCGTGCCGCCGTGGGAGTGAATCGTTGCCTGTATATGCTCATTGCCTTTTTACTTTCCCTGAAATGGACTGCCGAAACGCCTTGCGGGCATTGATTGCGCAATTGCTGGCAAGGGCGCTGCGATTTCGCATGTGCGGCGTCTGTGTGGAATATCCCGGGGCCTGACCCAAGAAAATGAAGCAGCCCTTGTTGATGAATCAAGCCGGCAATGATCCCCGGGGCATCCGAGTTTGGGGCTAAGAATTTTCTTAAATCATCAAGACCGCTGAAATCGCTGAAGAGATCGGACAAGGTCTTTGATGACGAAGCGAGGCGGGCAATATTCCCGGGTGAAGCGGCGTGCACGGGTTTGCAGGATTAAGAAAATTCTTAGCCCTGTTTCTTCATCCGATTCCTATGATTTGGCAATGCGCCAGTTTCAAGACCTTCTGTTTTCTTCCCGCTCGACTCGGCACGGGTGGTGCCCGTCCATGGCACTGCGCGATTGGATGGCGTCGCTGCGTGATTGGACGGTATTTGCACTGGCAATCATGGCCATGCTGGCCTGCGCCTTGCACAGCGGCAGGGACGATGCCGCCCCGGCGCCGCCATCCCGCAGCCGCGCGCATGTGCCTGTGGGGGACATGCAGCTGTTTTTCATGGACCGGTATTTCCTGCTGCTGGACGCTGCCGTGGGCGCGACCCGCGCGGCCGTCCATTCCCAGGCCGGTCTGGCATGGCCGTGGCGCACCAGCGCACCGCAGGACCACCTCGTGCCGCTGTATTCGCTGATGCATGTGGGCCGGGGCCTTCCCGAATCGCTGCTGCTGCGCAAATCCGTGAACAACGCCGCATGGCTTGCAGACCGCTGGGAGCCCGTGCGGCAACTGGTCAGGGCCCACGCCTGGCTGCTGCTGTGGTCCGTGTCGCTGGGACTTGCCTTCATGGCTGCAATTGCATGGTGCGTGGGCCGGCTGCGACGCGGCGTGCCGGCTTCGGCCTGGAGCCGGGCAGGGGCCTGCGCCGCCGGTGACGCGCTCTGCCGAAAGCTGCTGGACACGGCACCCGTGGGCCTGGCGCTGGTGCGGTGCAGCGATCGCAGCCTGCTGCTGTCCAATGCGCTGGCGCGGCAGTGGGTGTGCAGTGATGCTTCCTGGTTCGAGCAGGCCGTGGCCGGGGGCACGCAGCAGGGCCCGCGTGAGCTGGCGCTGGGGGACGGGCGATGGGTGGAGGTCCGCACCACGCCCACGACCCACGGGGGCGAACCGGTGGTTTTCTGCCTGGTCAGCGATGTGACGGCGCTCAGGCAGGCGCAGGCAGCGCTGGTCGATGCCAAGCAGCGCGCCGAATCGGCGAGCCAGGCCAAGACGCAGTTTCTGGCGACCATGAGCCACGAAATACGCACACCGCTCTTTGGCATCCTGGGAACGCTGGAGCTGCTGGCCCTGTCCAGGGTTCCTTCCGAACAGACACGCTACCTGGGGGCCATGCAGCAGGCATCGGCCTCCTTGCTGCGCATCGTCAACGACAGCCTGGACCTGTCGGCCATCGAGGCGGGCCGGCTGCAGCTGGAGGCCCAGGCGTTCTCGGCCACCGAACTGCTCGACAGCGTGGCCGCAGGCCTGCTGTCGCGTGCCGAGCAAAAGGGCCTGCAGCTGTATGCCGTCTCCGATGTGAAAACGCCGCCCCTGCTGGTGGGCGATGCCTTGCGGCTGCGGCAGATCCTGGACAACCTGGTGGGCAATGCCATCAAGTTCACGTTCTCCGGCCACGTGGCCCTGCGCCTGCAGGTCATGGGCGACAGCGAGGAAGGCACCGACCTGCGGTTCCAGGTGCAGGACACGGGCATCGGCATCGACCCGGACCAGCAGCCCTTCCTGTTCGACCCGTACTTCCGTGCCCATGCGGCCACCCAGCAGCAGGTCCAGGGCGCGGGCCTGGGGCTGTCCATCTGCCTGCGCCTCAGCCAGGAGATGGGCGGGCGGCTGACGGCCGCCAGCCAGCCGGGACTGGGGACCTGCGTGTCATTCGAGCTGCGCCTGCCGCGCGAGAGCGCGGCAGGCTATGAGGCAGTGCCCAGTCTGTTGCCGCACACCGTCTACGTGGATGGCGCCATTCCGGAAGTCGTGCACAACCTGTGCGCCTGGCTGCGGCATTGGGGCGCCATGGCCCAGCCCTACCGGGACCAGGTGCAGGGTCCCAATGAACAGGCCGTGCTGGTGCAAGCCTGGCCGCGGTCGCTGCGCCGTCCGCAATGGACGGGCAAATGCGTTCTGGCGCTGGCGCCGGGCGAGAGCCCCCGCGAGACCGTGCAGGCCTGCGTGTGGGAGGCCAGCGCGCCTGGCGTGCCGGCAGTGGGCCATGCGCTGGGCCTGGCCCAGCAGGGCATTGCGCCGGGTGCGCGCCCCGACCTGTATGCCGCCGCCGCCCAGGTCCACGAGCCCCTGGGGCTGAGGGTGCTCATCGTCGAGGACAACCCCATCAACAGGATCATCCTGCGAGAGCAGCTGCAGTTGCTGGGCTGCGAGGTCCAGCAGGCCAGCAATGGACAGGACGCGCTGTCCCTGCCCGGCCTGCTCGAATTCGATGCCGTTCTCACCGACCTGCACATGCCGTTGCTGGACGGCCCGGCCCTGGCGCGTGCGCTCAGAAAGCGCGGGTATGGCCGCCCGATCGTCGGTCTGACGGCCAATGCGCAGCCGCAGACCCAGACCCAGACGCAGGCGCAAGAGCAATCGCAAGTGCAGGGGCAGGGGCAGGGGCAGGGCGACGGACTGCCGGCCGGCTTCGACAGCCTGCTGTGCAAGCCATTCACGTTGGCGGTGCTGCGCACCACCTTGAACAACATCAAGCAAGGCAGGACCTGAACCCATGCTGGCCCCATTCAAAGTACTCATCCTGGACGACCATCCCCTGTGCTGCGAGCACGCGCGCAGCCTGCTCATGGAGGCGGGACTCACGGACACGCACATGGCCTGCAACGCGCGGGAGGCCCTGGAGAAGCTGGGCGACGGCGGATTCCATCTCGTCATCACCGACCTGAAGATGCCTGACATGGACGGCCTGCAGTTCATCGATGAATTGAGCCGGCGCGACCTGCATCCCATGCTCGTGATATCCACCTCCTGCTCGCGCCGGCTGATGAACAGCGTCAGTCTCATGGCCAAGGAGTCCGGCTTTTCCGTCATCGGGATGTTCCAGAAGCCGTTCGGCACGGACCATGTCCAGGCGCTGGTCAGCCAACTCAGGTCCGTCCATGCAAACGAGGGGAAAACCGCTGCCGGCATCAGGGAGCGGCCGATTTTCGCCAAGGCCCACCTGGTGCAGGCTTTGCAGGAGAAAACCATACAGGCCTGGTTCCAGCCCAAGAAATCCCTGCTCACGGGCCACATCGTCGGCGTGGAAGCGCTGGCGCGCTGGAACGATCCTCAGTTCGGCTTCATGATGCCGGGCTCGTTCATGTCCGCCATCCGGTTCCATGGGCTGGACCATGCCTTGCTGGTGCGGATGATGGAAGATGCCATGTCGGCGCACCTGGCCTGGCGCAGTGCCGGACATGTCGTGCCTGTGTCCGTCAACCTGCCGGTACCGCTGCTGGACGATATCGGCCTGCCGGACGAGTTGCACGGCATGGCGGCCCGGTGCGGCATTGCTGCGGAGAACATCACGTTCGAGCTGCTGGAGGACCAGGCCGTCGGCATACCCGCCAACTACTATATGAGCGCGAGCCGGTTGCGCCTCAAGGGCTTCGGCCTGGCCCAGGATGACTACGGGCGCGGATACAGCTCGATGTACAGCCTCATCTCCACGCCCTTCACCGAATTGAAGATCGACCGGGCCTTCGTGGCCGGTGCGGCAGGTGACGAGGTGCGGACTGCGGCCTTGACGTCGTCGGTGCAACTGGGGCGGCAGCTGGGCCTGACGGTGACGGCGGAAGGCGTGGAGACCACCCGGGACCTGGAGTTGCTGCGCAGCATCGGATGCGATTGCGTGCAGGGCTATCTGCTGTCCGCCGCGGTGCCTGCGGTTGAATTTGCCCTTATGCTGGCGTCCGAACCCCGGCACCAAGGCAACCCCACCTGACCCAAGCACGCAAGGCGTCCATGCCCGACTCCCCGTTCAGCAAGATCACACGCACCACACGCTGGCAGAACCGGGTACTGTTTGGAGCGCTTCCCCTGGCGATCTTCCTCATCGCCGTGCTGCTGTGGGGCTCGGAGAGGATTTTCGAGCAGGAGCAGGGGCGCCTGGCCTTGAACTTCTCCGCCATCGTCGGCTCGCTGCAGGAGCAGGAAATCTTCCTTCGGCGGCTCAAGGGCCGCAACGAGTCCTGGAAAGCGCTGCCGGACCAGAGGATAGCCACCATCGTCGACGTGCCCGCACCTGCGCAGGCGGACTACCGCATGTTCCGTGGCCGCGAGGCCATCGGCGGCATTCCCTTTTCACTGCAATGCTCTGCGCGCGTGGCCTGCGACACGCTCCCGGACCGGCTTTTCTCGCTGGGCAGCTCCCTGGCCGCAGGCTATTCCTCCTTCTGGGCAGGCTCCTACTTCCCGGCAGCCGCTGCCTTCTTCACCAAGGAGGACGGGGCGATCAGCATCGGCGTGCCGGCCATCGACGTGCCCATCGGCAACGAGAGCGTCACGCAGGAAATGTTCGACAGCACGATTGCCGCCGTCAAGGCGCATCTGCGGTCCAGGGCCGCCGATGCCCGGCCGGGCGCCGGCTCCACGGCGCCGACGCAGGAAATCGTCTGGTTCCGGTCGCCCCAGTTCCCGGAAAAGATGATCGGCATGGTCGCCGCCGGCTTTTCAAGCCATATCGAAGCCGGCGACGAAGCCGCCACAAGCCCGATCTACGCCGCCATCCTTTTCAGCCGCCAGCGCATCAGCGCCATAGAAAGAACCATCCATACGCTGCCCAGGCATCTTTTCTGGCTGGAGCACCGGGACTTCGGCGTGCTCATGGGCACCGGCCCCGTCCCGCAGGTGGACGACACGGGGATGCAGTACACGCGCAATGGCCTGATCCTCAAGACCGAGGATGCCTCCGGCCGGTGGACCGGCTACTACCAGGTGGACTACGCCACCTTTTTCCAGGGCAGGCTGTTCGCCCCTTCTGCCGGCCTGGTGCTGGCCCTGCTGCTGAGCCTGCTGGCCGGCGTGGCCTATACCCGGTGGTTCAACCGCAAGGTGATTGCGCCCGCGCAGGAGGCGCAGCGGGTCATCGTCGAGAGCAATGAATTCAACAGGACGCTGATCGAAACCGCTCCCGTGGCCATCTGCCTTGTGGCCTACGGCAGCGGGAAAATCATCTTCAGCAACTCGCTGGTGCAGGAGTGGCTGCACTCGGCCGATGGCTACCTGCGTCCCGGCTCGCCGGAGAACAAGGCGGCACTGGAGGAGATTGTCCATGCCCGGGCCGCAGGCACCATGGAGCGCCTGGTCACCGAGCAGGGCAGGACGCTTCATGTGGCCTATGCGCCCACGCGCTACCTCGGCCAGGATGTGACGCTGTGCATTTTTGCCGACGTCAGCGCGCGCGCGGAGATCGAGAGCAACCTGGAGCGGGCCAGAATCGCGGCGGACGAGGCCAACGAGGCCAAGTCCACCTTTCTGGCGACCATGAGCCACGAAATCCGCACGCCGCTGTATGGCGCGCTGGGCACGCTGGAGCTGCTGGGCATGACCGAGCTCACCCAGCTGCAGAGCAAATACGTGGACCGTATCGAAGCGTCCTCGTCCATCTTGCTGCAGATCATCAGCGACATCCTGGACACCAGCAAGATCGAGGCCGGCCAGCTGCAGCTGGAAAAGGCACCGTTCAATCCCCGGGAGCTGGTGCAAAACTGCACCAGCTCCTACGCCGCCATGGCGCAGCAAAACGGCCTGCTGCTGTTTTCCTGCGTGGACGCGCAGGTGCCCGAGTCGGTGCTGGGCGACGCGGTGCGCATCCGCCAGATCCTGGGCAATCTCATCAGCAACGCCATCAAGTTCACGGAGGCCGGCCATGTGATCGTCCGCCTGCGCAGCATGCCGGGCCCGGCCTCGCAGGCCCGGCTGGTGTTCGAGGTCTGCGACACGGGCGTGGGCATAGAAAAATCCCTGCATGGCGAGCTTTTCACGCCCTTTTATCTCGTCAAGAACAGCAGCCGCACGGCGCGGGGAGCGGGCCTGGGCCTGTCCATCTGCTGGAGCCTGGCCCGGATGATGTCCAGCTCCATCGAGGTCTGGAGCGAGCCAGGCCTGGGCAGCAGGTTCTGGTTCGAGCTGGGGCTGGAGACCGTCGCGCAGGAGCAGGGGCCGGAGCAGGAGGAGGCTCCCGCGCTGCAGGGCGCCCGGATCGCGGTGCGCACCCCCCACCCGGAACTGACGGACAACATCTGCGCCTGGCTGCGGCGCTGGGGCGGCCAGGCCCGCGCGGCGGCAGCCGCCCCGGTGGCGGCCCATGACGATGAGCTGCTGCTGGACGTCCTGCTGCCGGCGGACAGCCCCGCGCCGCAGTGGAAGGGGCGGCACCTGAACCTGTCCTCGCCGGACAACCGGGGCATCGACGGGCACAACGTCCTGAGCATCGGCCAGGGCATTGCGCAGGTGCTTGGCGGTGCGCAGCGCGCTGCCAGCGCCGGCACCGATCTGCCCCTGTTCGACCTGCGCGTGCTGGTCGCCGAGGACAATCCCGTCAACCAGGTGACGCTGCGCGGCCAGCTCGAGAGCCTGGGCTGCGAAGTCACGGTCGCCGACGACGGGGAGGAGGCGCTGGCGCTGTGGGACATCAGCCCGCACGACCTGGTGCTGACGGATGTGAACATGCCCTACCTCAACGGCTACGAACTCGCCGAGCGACTGCGTTCGGAGGGGGTTGCCTGCCCCATCGTCGGCGTGACCGCCAATGCCATGCTGGACGAGGAAAACCGCTGCCTGAACGCCGGCATGAATGCCTGGCTGGTCAAGCCCATCCAGTTGCGCACGCTGGTCCGCACCCTGGAGAAGTTCGCGCCGAGAAAACGCCTGCGTCCGGCGCCTGCCCAGGCCGGGGCTGCGGCGGCGGACATTCCCCCGCCCCCGGCCCTGTCGGAGCCCAACGTTTTGCAGACGCACAGGCAGGTCTTCGTGCAGTGCATGAACGACGACATCGCAATGCTGGCCCGCGGCCTGCAGGAGCGCCGGCCCGACCTGGCCGCCCAGGCCCTGCACCGCATGCGCGGCGCCTTGCTGCTGGCCAGGATGCAGGAGCTTGCCGCCCGAACCCAGGCGCTGGAGGAGCGGCTCCTGAACGGCGCCCCGGAGCCCGGCCTGCAGGCCGCGCTGTCAGTCCTGCTGGACGACCTCCTGGCCGACCTTCGCGCCATGATGGCGCAATTGCCCCAGCCCTAACCCTTTGCTTGCGATCCCATGAAACTGAAACTGCGCATTGCTGTCGTGGACGACCACGCCGTGGTCCTGCTTGGCGTCAAGGACTTCCTGGAGCAGGACCCCAATCTCCAGGTCGTGGCCACGTTCGATACCCCGTCGTCCTTGATGGAATACGCCAGATCGAACCCCCTGGACGTGGTTCTGACCGACTACTCCATGCCGGGCGATGACCTCTACGGAGACGGCCTGCGCTACGTGGACTACCTGATACGCCATTTCCCGCACATCAAGGTGCTGGTGCTGACGACCGTCTCCAATCCCATGATCATCTCGGCCCTGTATGACGCGGGCGTCGCCGGCGTGCTGCTCAAGGAAGACCCGCTCAGCCAGATCATGGCGGCGCTGCAATGCGTGCGCCTCAACACGCGCTACTACTCGCCCTCGTTCCAGGCAGGCACGCCCAGGCAGGAGAGGACGGTTTTCCTGAACGAACGCGCCAACAACCTCTCGCCGCGCGAATTCGAAGTCCTCAGGCATTTCGCCAAGGGGGAATCCATCACGGAAATCGCCGCACGCCTGAGGCGCAGCGTCAAGACCGTCAGCCTCCAGAAGAACTCCGCCATGCGCAAGCTGAACGTGGACAGCAACCAGGACCTGGCCGCCTTCTGCGCCGAGCACCATCTCTTCGACTGACCGGCCTGCGGGCTGCACCAGCCGGTCAACCTTCCAGCACCTGGCCTTGCGCCTGGCTGCCGCCCTCGGCGTCCCCCTCGCCCAGGCGATAGTGCGGTTCGGACGGCATCAGGCGAAACCCCAGAAGTGCCCCGCGCCGGCTTGTCTTCATCGCCAGGGGCGCCTGGCAATGCACGCAGCCATAGTTCACGAAATTGGCATCCTGCTCCAGCGAGTAAAAGCGGAACCTCAGTCCGGGGTGCGGCTTGGACAGGGATGTATTGCTCAGCAATTCGTAGCATGGGTCGCACAGTTTCTGGGTTGTTTTCGGCTGCATTTCTGGAAATAAAACGGATCGATATACCGCTGTCCAGTCTTGCCAGAACCTGCGCAATCCAGGTTAAGACGATTCTTATCGTCGGCTGTCATATCCGTTGCAATGAATGCCGCCGCCGGCGGCAATCCGACAGTTTCTGCCGCTGTTGCAACACTTGGTTACTTCCTTGACCCATCTCAAATCCCCCAGGCGGCGGCGCCGATACGCTTCGGCCCATGAATCGCCACGGCTTGACTTGGGTCAGCCTGGCCTGGCACGCAGGCATTCCATGCCGATACCGCGTGCGCACACAACAGCGGCGCCCTACGCCGCACAGGAGATGCATCAATGCACATCGGCCAACGTTTCTGGCGCCGCCAAGGGCTGGGCACCAAACTGTCCATCACCAATTTCGTCTGGGTCGCCTCCATCCTGGGCCTGCTGGTCCTGGGCATTGCCTGGGATGTCAGCAAGTCCCTGCAGTCCAGGATGAACAGCGACATGCAGCAGGGCATACGGACGCTGTACAACTTCATCGAGTCCAACGACAAGGAGCTGCGCCAGCGCACCCAGTTCCTGGCCGACAGCCTGGCGCACAGCCTGCAGGGCACGCTCAGCCTGGACACCGGCGGCAGCGAGCCGGTGCTGAGCCTGGACGGCCAGCCGTTCAACGGCAACGATGCGCAGCTGCAGGCTTTCACGCGCAGCACCGGCGCCGTGGCCACCGTGTTCGCGGCCCAGGGGCAGGGCGACTTCGTGCGCATTGCCACCACCCTGAAGAACGACAAGGATGACAAGGGCGGGGCCGTGCTGGGCAGCCGCCTGGACCGCGCCCATCCCGCCTACGCCGCCATCCAGGCCGGCCAAAGCTACATGGGCCTGGCCCACCTGTTCGGCCGCCAGTACATGACGCACTACCGCCCGCTCAAGGACGCGGCGGGCGCCACCGTGGGCATTGCCTTCGTGGGCCAGGACTTCTCGCAACTGCTGGAGCACTTCAAGGACTCCATCCGCGCGCTCAAGGTCGGCCAGACCGGCTACTACTTCGTGCTCAACGCCGAAGACGGCCCCCAGCGCGGCCAGCTGGTGGTGCATCCCGCCATGGAGGGCAAGAACATCAGCGAGTCCAGGGACGGCGACGGCCGCTTCTTCATCCGCGACATGCTGGACCGCAAGCAGGGCAGCATCGCCTATCCCTGGACCAACCCGGGCGAGGAGCAGCCCCGCGACAAGCTGGTCGTCTTCAGCCACTACGCGCCCTGGAACTGGGTCATCGCCACCAGCGCCTACGTGGACGAATTCGTCTCCGAGACCCGCAGCCTGATCCTGCAGTTCGCCCTCATGGGCCTGGGCGCCGTGCTGCTGCTGTCGGCCGCGTGGTTCTGGCTCATCCGCCGCATGATCGTGCGCCCGCTCAAGCAGGCCAGCCACATGGCCTACGCCATTGCCGATGGCGACCTCACCTTGCGCGTGCACAGCGACCGCCATGACGAAATCGGCCACCTGCTGGAGGCCATGAACACCACCAGCACGGGCCTGACCCGCGTGGTCGGCAGCGTGAACGAACAGGCCCACAGCGTGGCCCTGGCCAGCGCGGAAATCGCCCAGGGCAACCAGGACCTGGCCGCCCGCACCGAAAGCGAAGCCAGCGCGCTGGAGCAGACCGCCGCCGCCATGGAAGAGCTGGGCTCCACCGTGGCCCACAACGCGGACCACGCGCAATCGGCCGACCGCATCACGCGCGAGGCCCAGCGCGTCGTCACCGAAGGCGGGCAGGCCGTGCGCAAGGTCGTGCAGACCATGCAGGGCATAGACGCCAGCAGCAAGAAGATTGCCGACATCATCGGCGTCATCGACGGCATTGCCTTCCAGACCAACATCCTCGCCCTCAACGCCGCCGTGGAAGCGGCCCGGGCGGGCGAGCACGGCCGCGGCTTTGCCGTGGTGGCCGAGGAAGTGCGCGCCCTGGCAGGCCGCAGCGCCGAGGCCGCCAAGGAAATCAAGCAGCTCATCAGCCACAGCGTCGCTGAAATCCACACCGGCAACCAGGAGGCCGCGTTTGCCGGGGAAACCATGGAACAGGCCATGGAGGAAATCCGCAAGGTCACCCAGCTCATCTCGGACATCAGCCACGCCAGCGCCGAGCAAAACAGCGGCGTCGCCCAGGTGGCCGAGGCCATCACCCACATCGACCAGACCACGCAGAAGAACGCCGCCCTGGTCGAGGAAATGGCCGGCGCCGCCGCGGGCCTGCGCCACCAGTCCGATCAACTGGTGCGCGTGGTCTCGGTCTTCAGGCTGCCGGGTGGCAGCGGTGCGCCGCTGCAGACTGCGGCCCGCGCAGCGAGCGCCACGCCAACCACCAGCGCCGCAATCCCCCGTGCCCCGGCACTGGCGCCCGGCGCTGCTGCGGCCAAGCCCGCAGCCCCTGCGGCCCCGGCAAAAACGGCCGCCGCCAAGCCCGTCGCCATGGCCTCCACGGCCGATGACGACTGGGACAATTTCTGAGAGCCACCGGGTGAGGCCAGGGGAGCCCGGTGCCTCTGGTGCCCCTGGTACCCCTGGCTCCCGCGGCCTGCCCTCTCAGGCCCGCGGCGCTCTGGCATGCTCTGCAGCCACTGCATGAACCGGTTGAATCCCATTGACGCCCCTTGAATACATCGATCGCGCCCTGGCGCTGGTGGCCCAACGTGCCCTGGCCCTGCCAGGGCACGATGTCTTCCAACACCTGGCGCAACAGCTGCAATACGTGCGTGCGGTGCTGCTGGACTGGGGCCTGGATCGCTCCAGGCTGCACCAGATCACCATCGGCAGCGTTGCGGTCAAGGAGTTCGACGAGACCGATCCAGAGCTGGCCCGGGCCCTGAAGGATGCGCACTACGTGGCCGTGCAGACCGCGCGCGGGCTGAAGATCGATTTGCCCTGAGCGCGCCCCAGCACCGGAAATGGCCGGGGCAATGTGGCGCTACGCCAGCGGAGTATCAAAGACCACCCGGCCCAGGCGGCTCTTGGCGATGTAGCTGTTGCCGCTGATCTCGGCGGTCTTGAAATAGTCGCGGCGGTCAATGAAACCGGGCACATCGCTCATCCACAGCCTTTGCGGGGTGCTCTGGCCTGCCCTGGTCACCTCGCAATACCAGGCTTCACCCACTTCGGAATCAAGGCGCCGGAACACTTCCCGGCCAGCCGCTGGCCACTCCTGGGGCAAAGGAGTGGCATTTGACGCGCGCTTCAGTCGTGCCGCGCCATCAGGTCACGGCGGCGGCGCTCGTAGTAATGCCGCTGGCACTCCGCCGCCTCCTGCCAGGCCTGCCTGTCTATGGCTTCCTGCACATGGTCCGGCAGCGGCCGGGGCGGCACAGCGGCTGCCAGCATGGCGTCCATCCCCTCCAGCGGCGCAAAGCCCAGGCAGGGCAGCTCGAACGGCAGCGCGGGTTCCTGCGCATTGGCAAGAATGGCCCCCAGCGCCCAACGTGCCATGCGGTCAAAGAATCCGTCAGGGTGCCCATGGTTCCAGTACCGCGCCATCTCCGGCCCCGCAAACCGCATGGCGTCATAGGCATGCCTGGGGTTGTGGCGGGCCAGCTCCACCACCTCGCTGAACCAGATCTCTCCAATCCCATAGTGCTCATGCCCGCTGTTCACGCGCGGCGGCACAAACCACTGAATGCGCTCCCCCTTCGCATTGCGCCGCGTGAAAGACAGGTCATCGCAGGTGCGGATGCGGCGCAAGACCTTAGGCGCAGGCCCCGGGATCAGGCTTTGGGGCGGGTGCTTGGCCTTGTACTTGGGTTTGCGGTCTTTGGCCGATGCATCCATGCTGGCCAGGACCTTGTGCTTCACCCAGCGCCTGAAGCGCTTGGCCTCAGGTAAGGGGCTGGCCTGGATCAGTGCACGCAGACCCTCCACGCTGATGGCCGCCAAGGCTTCGCGCCTGGGCTTGCGGTCGGGCTCACCAGAAAGGCGCACCGTGCAGCGCTGGGCCTCATCGAGCTTGCCCGTGGCCATTTTGTGGCGGGAGATTCCCAGGGCAGTGCACACATCCTTGGCAAGGAACCAGGACACGCCGTTCTTGGAGAACGTGCGGATCGGGATGTCGCCGAAGTGGAGGGTTTGGGGGGTGATGTCGTCTGCGGGGATTCCACGGACGGATGGGGATTGCAAAGCCATGAATGGCTTCCTATGTCAACACGGTCATAGGGTTGCCCGTCTGTCTTTGCCGCAATGGCTTTATGCAGCGGCGGGCAGCCCGGCCATAAACAAGACTTGCCCTGGATTGCAGGGCAAGACAAAGCGTATGGACGAAACGCCACTGACTTTCGGGAGTGACTTCCGCCTATGAAGGTGTGTTGAGCACCATGGGGGATCGTAGCAGGTGGGGGCGCGCGGGAGCTGCCCAAAGCGGTTACGTAGGCGTGCTTGTATGAAGGGGGCAGGGACGTGTTGAATGAGGGGCTTTGGAGCGAATTGCGATGGCAACCTCACCTGTTTTGGTTTCTTCGCAGTTCAGTGGTTCAAGGCCTGTGCGTCAGTAGTAGGCCACCGCAGGCGGTTGAACGACGGCTTCAGGCTGATCTGAGACATTCTCAGTCGTCTGCTCTTGCGGCCCTTGCGCTCACCACCAGTCATTGAAGCTCAGTAGGTATCAATCGGCGTCGTCGCATCGAAGGCAAGTTCCTCACCGTGATCCAGTGCCGTCTCAAGAATCCCGGGATGGCGGGGGTGTTCTGAAATCCCGTGGAGGCAGGCTATTTCCTTGATGAAGGGATCGCCTGCACTCATTAGCTCATGCCCGCGCTCGTTCCATAAAGCGAAGCGATTGAGTTCATCGTCGGCCGGACCGGCAACGCTGATACCGTTTGCTCGCAAAATGGCCAAGCTCTTACGTTCTGCGGAACCCCAAGATTCGATTTGGCAAGTGATTACGCCGGGAGTAATTTTTAGGGGCTGCGCAGCCGATTGGGCCGCATTATTACCCAATCGCAAAAGTTGCGTGACGTCTCGTGTGCCGACTGCGTGGAGTATTTCCGCAAGCATGGCGAGCTCTGGATATCGCCGCAGCCGCTCTGCAATTTTTGCCAAATCTTCAGTTTTGGCTAGGTAGAGTAGTCTGCCGGCGAAATAACGAATCTTAGTAACGACCCTCTTACGAGCGTAACCATCCAAATCATGGCCGGCGTCCAGGATTTTAAACAAACTATTTGAAAATTCAGCCCGAAGGTTTTGTGCAGAAATCAAAAGCGTGTTTGGAGTAGCCCGTCGGAATATTTTCTTTAATAACCAAGGATAGCGGCGCAATTGGTTAAAAAATCGTTCTTGATACCTCGCATCACTGACTTGCATGCTGTAATCCAGCAACGGTATCCTGAATCCCTCTGCAGCAAATCTATTAACTAGGTTGGCACGAGACGATGGCTGTGAAATTAGGAACTGCTTAATGTCATGAACAAAGAGCATCCAGTTGTATGAGTCTTTTCCGCTGAAATCCCCCTCTCCATGCAGCCAATCATCAGAAGCGAGCTCAAAGTCCTTACCCGTGCCGTTCTCATGCAATTCAAGCCCTAACTCTGTCAACATCGCTGCCAATTGCGACCGGCCTGTGGAAACCTCTGCTGCTGATCCTACCAGGACTACGTCATCAACATAGCGGAAGTAACGCATTGGGAAGGCCGCAGACATTGCTTCGTCAACATCGCGTAACACAAGGTTGGCAATTAGGTGACTGAACATGGGGCCGGTAAGCAATCCCTTGCCATGAGCGGCTGTCTGACATACCTGTGCGTGTTGAGTTAAAAGTTTTATACCTAAATCACGGTACAAGGTAGCTATTTTAGTTGCATCGCATGCCTTCAACCAAGCACCAGTTGCAAGCTCATAGGATATATTCGGATAAAATCGTTTAATATCGGTATAGCGCACAACCTGACCTGCGCCTGCTTTGCATGCATCGGCAATTTTTTTTGCCGCTCTTGTAACCCCATGAAGTAAGGCTTGTAGACCCCTTGAGTTTCCTCGCCCTCTGCCAAACGATAGCTAAAGACAAAGCTGGGTGAACGAAATACTGCGTGTCGACTGCACTCGGAGAGCAATGCGGCTTCAGCATAAGACTCATTGGGGCCAGGCACAAAAATGCTGCGGTAGCCAACCAAGCCGTCAGAGCGAATATCCTTGAAATGCAGGGACTCGAAATAAGCACTGCTGCCGCTCATCACAAGATGAGAAGACACCTCTTCAGCCCAGCGATCCCTGCGTGCGCACTGATTGGCAAAGTAATAGCGCAACCCAAGGTAGGCCATGATGTCACGTGTGCGGTACTCATTGGCTGTGCGCAGTGCGAGTAGCTGTGGCCTCATGCCTTCGCTCCGTTCAAAGGTAAATCGAAGCGCTGAACTACTAGTTGAACTTTGAATTGATGATCCTTTAATGGGTGTTGGACGTCAGCAGCACTCTTTCCGAGGTTCTCAACAACTAGAGCATCTTGCTCGTCCTTAGTGTGATGTGCTGAAAACAGTTTTTTAAACCAATTAATAGCTCTACTGAAGAATCCCCCAGAGCCAAGCACCTCGTTTGTTTGCGGCTCAATCCAGAGTACAAAACTGTTATGAGCTCGGCCATGCAGGAATAAGTTTTCAAATTGAGGGAGAGCCTCCTTCCATTTTCCCTCGCGCTGTAAAAATCCGGAAAAATTGGCCAGAACTATTAGGCGGGCTGAACATTCCTGGCCAAGCACGGTCAGGCGGTTAGTTAGTTCTGCTGTAGAAAATTTATCCAATGCATTCCAGGAAAGAAACTCAGCGGATACCCAGATTGCTTGTTCGGCCAACGCATCTTTGATGTGTTTTGTTGCTAGGTCGGCATAGCCTCGTGCGAACTCTGACAACTCACCGCCAACAATCTTGACGTTAAGCGGGTTACGTGGGATTCGGTCTTGGCGCCGCAACTCAGCAATGTTTGCCAGCAACGTCAATGCTGCAGCACCTGAGCCGCAGGGTAGGTCTGCAAGCAACACGGTTCCACCAGAAAAGACTTTTGCAAACGCATCTGCCACCTCAGTAAGTTTTTCCTCTGGATCGAGAAAACTGAGCTGAACCCGCGCCGACGACCCACTGAAGCGCCATGCCAGATGATCGTCAGTATCTTCCTTACTCAAGCCGCCGATTCTTCCCTCAGGAACCGGTAGCCGAGCCTTATCTTCGAGTCCGGCGTGTAGTAGCAAGTGCTCCCAAGCTCTCCGAAGTGTCGGGGCAAGATGCAAACACGTTGTTTTGGCATGCCAAAGTGTTTCCGGAATATCTGCAGGTCTAATTAGTCGGGACATTACTTCAATCACGTTGACATGGGTTCTTCTTCCATAGAAGCTGGCTTTGTTCGCTAGCTTGCAGGAGAGGTCTTAATTACGTAACAAATATATACTCAACTTGAAGGAAGATGAGCGATGACCGCTTCAGCTCGTAAGCAAAGATGCGATCTTCGGAAGCCGAGACCTGCATTCGCAGCAATACGCGCGCCGGCACGCGGCCTTTCGGGCGGCAGCCATGGGTCGCGACTAACGTCGGTCGGTGACGGGTATCTCCTGCGGATGCTCGACATTTGAGGCGAATCTCACCTAGTGGCTTGCCATAGGAGCTCCCGTGCTTAGCGAACATCGGCAGTGTAGCCAGGCAGGTTTTTCCGGTAGTTGCGTATGAGTTCGACCACGCGCTCGATAGACACCAAATAGTCCTGTGCGGATTCGGGCGTGGGAATGACCTTCGCGTGAGCGACTTGATTTCGCAACAGCCGAAGGTTTTTCACCAACTGCCTTGTCTCGACTGGAATTACGTTTGAATCCATGACGGCCTGATACACCTTGAGTTGATTTTCAAGTGGATCAACCACGATTCCAGTCTGACGTCCAAGCTTATACAACTCTCCGTCCAATGTTGACCAACCCTCGATGATGGTTGCGGTCGGTTCAGATCTTGCTGTAAGCAATTTCTCTGCTGTGTCTCCCTCGTTCGGTTGAGTTCCCGTTTGGGCAACATCTGGTGTCTGCTGCTTCGAGGTCAGCTCAGCGGTGCTTGCCAGTACTTGCTTTGCTGCGATCTCGAACTCAGCTTCCAATGGACCCGCCTTCACCCTGCGGAGTAATGGAATCAGGTCAAGTAGCTTCTTGCGGAAGATGAGGCCCAGAAGAACTCCTGCCACTGGCCATGCTAAGAGTGGCTAACACCACCGATCCACGAAGCGTGCACAGATGATCGCCGCTGCCAGTTTTAGCAGCGCTTCGTGGATATCCAGCCGTCGTTCAAAGCGGATTCGCAACTTGCCAAAGCCTGCAAACCATCCATGAGTCCGCTCCACCACCCAGCGATGCTTGCCCAGTCGCTCGCTACTCTCAACGCCTCGCCTGGCAATGCGGCTGGCGATGCCCCGTTGTCTCAAGTGCGCACGGCAACGCTTGTAGTCATAGCCCTTGTCGGCGTGCAACTTCGATGGTCTTTTGCG
>NZ_WUMG01000068.1:0-26956 GCF_009827015.1 Delftia sp. CH05
CGCCCTGGCCCCGGAGCTGCCCCCATGCTGAAGACCCTGATGCAACTGCTGGGCGACGACGCCCGGCTTTTCCGCCGCTATGCCTGCATGGCCGTGCTGCATGGCCTGCTCAGCGGCCTGGTTGTCACCGCTCTTGTGCCCGTGCTGTCGAGCCTGCTGGCAGGCGATACGCGCGGCGCCGCGGCCTGGCTGGCCGTGCTGCTGGCGGGCGTGGTGCTGTGCTGGGCCTGGCAGCGCCAGGTGGAAAAAGCCGGCCTGGGCCTGGGCGCCGCCGTGCTGCGCGTGGCGCGCCACCGGCTTGGCGACCATGTGGCCCGCCTGCCCGTGGGATGGTTCACGCCCGAGAACACGGCCCGGCTCAACCACGTCGTTTCGCAGGGAATGATGGAAGTGGCCCAGCTGCCGGCCCATGTGTTCACGCCCGTGTTCAGCGGCGCCGTGGCGCCCGTTGCCGTGGTGGCCGCGCTGTGTGCCATGGACTGGCGCATGGGCCTGATTGCACTGCTGGCGCTGCCGCTGCTGGCCGGCGTGCTGCTGGTCACCGCGCATCTGGGCCGCCGTGCCGACGAACGCCTGCAGCGCAGCATGGCCGGCGCCAGCCAGCGCATGGTGGAGTTTGCGCAGGCGCAGTCCGTGCTGCGCGCCTTCAATGGCGAAGGCGGCGGCACGCGCTGGCTGGAGCAGGCCCTGGGCCGGCAGCGCGCATCGGGCGCGCAATCCATCCGCTTGGCGGCGCTGTCGGGCGTGCTCAACGGCTGGGCCGTGCAGGCCGTGTTTGCGGCCCTGCTGGTGGCCGGCGCGCTGTGGCTGGACGAGCGCCTGGGCGGCGTTGCAGCACAGGGCATGGGCATGGGAATGGAAGCCGCCATCCCCGTGATCGTGGCCCTGCTGCTGGCCTGCCGCCATGTCGATCCGCTGCTGGAGGTGGCCGGCTACGCCGACTCGCTGCGCGCCGCGCGCGTGCAGCTCGATGCCGTGCGCGACATCCTCGCGGTCCAGCCGCTGCCCGAGCCTGCCGTGCCCCAGGCGCCGCGCGATGCCTCGGTGGAGCTGCGCGATGTGGTGTTCCGCTACGCGCCGGGCCAGCCCGAGGTGCTGCGCGGCCTGAGCCTGCGCGTGGAGCCGGGCTCGATGACGGCGCTGGTGGGCGCCTCGGGCTCTGGCAAATCGTCCGTGCTGCGGCTGGTCGCACGCTTTTTCGATGTGCAGCAGGGCAGCGTTCTGGTGGGCGGCATCGACGTGCGCCAGATCGCGGGCGAGCGGCTGGCCGGGCAGATCAGCCAGATCTTCCAGGACAGCTACCTTTTCCAGGGCTCCATTGCCGACAACATCCGCATGGGCCGCCCGCAGGCCAGCGATGCCGAGGTGATGGAAGCCGCCCGCCAGGCCGGCGTGGCCGAAATCATCGAGCGCCTGCCGCAGGGCCTGGACACGCCGGTGGGCGAGGGCGGGGCGCGCCTGTCGGGCGGCGAGCGCCAGCGCATCGCCATCGCGCGTGCGCTCATCAAGGATGCGCCCATTTTGCTGATCGACGAGGCCACGGCCGCGCTGGATGCCGAAAACCAGGCCGCCATCGCCCAGGCGCTGGCGCGGCTGCGCGGCCGGCGCACGCTGATCGTGATTGCCCACCAGCTGTCCACCGTGGCCATGGCCGACCAGATCATCGTGCTGGACCAGGGCCGCGTCAGCGAGCAGGGCACGCCGCAGCAGCTGGCACAGGCGCAGGGCCTGTATGCGCGCTTTCTGGCGCGGCGGCGCGCCGCCAAGGGCTGGCGCATTGCGGGAACGCGCACGGGAACGGCCACAGGCATGGGCGAGGACCTCCGTTGAGCGAGCCTGCGAAGCCAACGACAGGGACGCAGGTCCCGCGCCTGGCGCCGTGGCTGCTGCCGTTTGCCGCGCTGTGCTGCGCCTCCGTGCTCACCGGCGCGCGGCAGGTGGAATGGGGGCAGCTGCTGTCGCTGTCGGGCGATGCCTGGCTCACCCTCACGGCCAGCCGCCTGCCGCGGCTGGCAGCGCTGGTGCTCACGGGGGTGGGGCTGTCGGTGTGCGGCGTCGTGCTGCAGCAGATCGTGCAGAACCGATTTGTGGAGCCTGCGACCTGTGGGGGGCTGGATGCGGCCAAGCTGGGCATTCTGGTGTCGCTGACGGTGGCGCCCGCCTCGGC
Organism: Delftia sp. CH05; assembly: GCF_009827015.1. Lineage (NCBI taxonomy): Bacteria > Pseudomonadati > Pseudomonadota > Betaproteobacteria > Burkholderiales > Comamonadaceae > Delftia > Delftia sp. CH05. The sequence continues at coordinate 2,168 of NZ_WUMG01000068.1, forward strand.
CTTCACCTCGGGCGCGTGGGGCGTGGCCTGGCGCATGGTGTTCGCGCTCGTGTTCTGCCTGGGCGCCAGCCTGCTGTACGTGGCCATCATCCGCCGCATGCGCCTGCGCAACCTGGTGCTGGTGCCCGTGGTCGGCCTGATGTACGGCAGCGTGCTCAGCGCCATTGCCGAGTTCCATGCCTTCCGCCACAACCTGCTGCAAAGCATGCAGGGCTGGCTGCTGGGCGACTTCTCGCGCATTGTGCAGGGCCACTACGAGATCATCTACCTCATCGTGCCCATCGTGGTGCTGACCTATGCGTTTGCGCACCGCTTCACCGTGCTGGGCATGGGCGAGGGCATGGCCACCAGCCTGGGGCTGAGCTATCCGGCGCTGGCCACGCTGGGCCTGGTGCTGGTGGCGGTCACCGTCTCGGCCACGGTCATCACCGTGGGCGCCATTCCCTTCGTGGGCCTGGTCATTCCCAACCTGGTGGCCATGCGATGCGGCGAGAACCTGGGCCGCACCCTGCCCATCGTCGCGCTCAGCGGCGCCTCGCTGCTGCTGGCCTGCGACATCGTGGGCCGGCTGATCATGCACCCCTTCGAGGTGCCGATCGGCCTGACGGCGGGTAGCGTGGGCGGCGTGCTCTTCCTCGTGCTCATCCTGCGCAGAAGGCCGTGATGCGCAAGGCCTTGCCTCACACCACCGCGTGGATTGCGGCTGCCTTGGTGGTGGCCGCGCTGGCGGCCTGCTTCGTGCTGCTGGGCTCGGGGCTGGACTTCGGCTACGTCATTGCACGGCGGCTGACGCGGCTGTCGGCCATCGTCATCGGCGGCATCTGCATTGCGCTGTCGTCCATCGTCTTCCAGACGCTTGCGGGCAACCGCATCCTCACCCCCGCCATCATGGGTTATGAGGCGGTCTACCTGCTGCTGCAGGCGCTGCTGGTGCTGGCCATGGGCGTGCAAAGCCTGGTGGTGCTGGGCCCCAGCGGCAACTTCTGGCTGTCGGTGGCCTGCATGCTGGGCTACTCCTGGGCCCTGCACCGCTGGCTGCTGGGCGGGGGGCGCGACAACGTGTACTTCCTGCTGCTGCTGGGCCTGGTGCTGGGCATGGTGATAGGCACCTTCACGCAGTTCGTGCAGCTGCGCATCAGCCCCGGAGAGTTCTCTGTGCTGCAGGGCTACAGCTACACCTCGTTCAACCGCGCCCGGCCCGCGCAGCTGCTGTGGTCGGCGCTGATCGTGGCCGTGGCCTGCGTGATCGTGCGGCGCAGCCTGCCCGTGCTGGACGTGCTGGCCCTGGGGCGCGAGCAGGCCATCTCGCTGGGCGTGCACTACCAGCGCCAGCTGCGCCTGCAGCTGGCGCTGATTGCCGCGCTGGTGGCGGTGTCCACCAGCCTGCTGGGGCCCACGGCCTTCATGGGCATCTTCGTGGCCCACATCAGCTATGCGCTGGCGGGCACGGCGCGCCACCGGGTCACGCTGCCGCTGGGCTGCGCCGTGGCCGTGTCCATCTTCATCGCGGCGCAACTGGCGGTGGAGCATGTCTTCAACTACCGCACCTCGGTGGGCATCCTCGTCAACCTGGTGTGCGGCAGCTACTTCCTCGCGCTCATGGTGCGCGGGCGCGGCCGGGCCTGAGCCGAGCACCGGCGCCACCAAAAACAGTCAAGCAATGCATGCCATTTTTCAGGAGAGAAAGCCCGTGACCCGTCTGTTCCGCGTTCCCCATCACGCTCCCATGTTGGCCCTGGCTGCTGCCCTGGCCCTGTCGGCCTGCGACCGGCCCGCCAACCCGTCGGCACAGGCCGCAGCGCCGCAGGCGGCGGCCGGCGAGTTCACGCCCGTCACGGTGCAGCACCAGCTGGGCACCACGGTGGTGGAGCGCCCGCCGCAGCGCGTGGCCGCGCTGGACATGAACGAGGCCGACTTCCTCGACCAGCTCGGCGTGCCCATTGCCGGCATGCCCAAGGACTTCGTGCCCCACTTCCTGGCCCGGTACAAGGACGATGCCAACGTGCAGGACCTGGGCTCCATCGTCCAGCCCAACCTGGAGCGCGTGCATGCGCTCAAGCCCGACCTGGTGCTGATCTCGCCCATCCAGGCCAGCGCCTACCAGGAGCTTTCGGGCTTTGCGCCCACGGTTCATTTCGACGTGGACTTCAGGAACAGCGGCACCCGGCACCTGGACACCGTGCGCGATCACCTGCTGACCCTGGGCCGCATCTTCGGCAAGCAGGACCTGGCGCGCGCCAAGGCCGCCGAGATGGACGACAAGGTGGCCCAGGCCCGGCGCGCCACCGAGGGCCGTGCGGAGACGGCCCTCATCGTCATGCACAACAACGGCGCCTTCACCTCGTTCGGCCCGCAGTCGCGCTACGGCTTTGTCTTCAACGCGCTGGGCGTCAGGCCCGCCAGCACGGCGGCCGAGGCCGACCTGCACGGCCAGCCCATCTCCAGCGAATTCATCCAGCAGGCCAACCCGGACATCCTCTACGTGATCGACCGCACGGCCATCATGCAGCGCCGCCCCGGCATGGATTCTGCCGGCATGGACAACCCGCTGCTGCGCCAGACCAGCGCCTGGAAGAACAACCGCGTGGTCTTCGTCGATTCCGAGGCCTGGTACGTCACGGCGGCCAGCGTGACCTCGGTGAAGCTCATGGTCGATGACGTGCTCAAGGGCTACGGCGATGTGCCGGCAGCGGGCGCGGGCCCGGTGGCCGCTGCGGTTGCAAATTGATCGCATTCTCGATTGAGGGTTTGTCGTTTTCGTTCGGAAGACAAGGTGAAGCACCCAACGCCTACCCGAATCGAAAGGAGTCCCGCATGGCACTACGCCATCCATCCCGTCCCGCGCACAACGGCGCATCGCGCGCCCTGCCGCCCCCGGCCTTTGCCTGCAGGCACACGGCCATCGCCGTGCACATGCTCTGCATGGCGGGCCTGGCACTGGGGGGCCTGGCCGTGGCCATGCCGTCCGCGCTGGCGCAGGCGGCAGCCCAGGGGGCCGCATCTGGAGCCGCCTCCGGGGCGGCACCCGGCGAGGCCCGCCGCGCCTTCAGCATCCCGGCCGGCCCGCTGGGCCAGGCGCTCAACGCCTTTGCCGCATCGGCCGGCGTGGAGCTGACGGTGGATTCCAGCCTGCTGCAAGGCCGCAGCAGCGCAGGCCTGTCGGGCAGCTACAGCGTGGCCGAAGGCTTTGCCGAGCTGCTGCGCGGCCAGGGCCTGCGCGCCCTGCGCGAAGCCAACGGCAGCTACACCCTGGGCCGCGACCGCAACGCGGCAGCGCCCGTGGACGGCGGCGTGCTCATGCCTGCCGTCACCGTGCGCGCACAGGCTCAGCAGGCGCCGGAAGCCTATGCCGGCGGCCAGGTCTCCACAGGCGGCCGCATGGGCCTGCTGGGTGACAAGGACTTCATGGAGACGCCCTTCAACACCATCAGCTATACCGAGAAATTCATCGCCGACCGCCAGGCCCGCGACATCACCGACGTGATCTCCGCCGCCGACCCCACCGTGTTCAGCACGGGCATGACCGGCATCATCAGCGAGAACTACTCCATTCGCGGCTTCAGCTCCAGCATCGGCGATGTCACGTTTGGCGGGCTGTTCGGCGTGGCGCCGTTCTACCGCGCATCGCCAGAAATGTTCGAGCGCGTGGACGTGCTCAAGGGCCCCTCGGCCCTGCTCAACGGCATGCCGCCCGGCGGCTCGGTGGGCGGCACGGTCAACCTCGTGCCCAAGCGCGCGGGCGACGAGCCGCTGACGCGGCTGACCACCTCCTTCATGTCGGATGCGCAGCTGGGCGCCCACATCGACCTGGGCCGGCGGTTCGGCGAGCGCAAGCAGTTCGGCATCCGCTTCAACGGCGTGCTGCGCGACGGCGACGGCGCCGTGAACCATCAGGAAAAAGAGACCCGGCTGGCCTCGCTGGGCCTGGACTGGCGCGGCGACCGTGCCCGCCTGTCGGCCGACCTGTACAGCAGCGAGGACCGCACCGACGGCCTGAACCGCGGCATCAACCTGGCCGCAGGCCTGCCCGTGCCCAGGCCACCCAAGGCCGACACCCTGCTCAACCCCAGCTGGGCCTTCTACGACACCAAGGACAAGGGCGCCATGGTGCGCGGCGAACTCGACCTGGGCGACCGCGTCACGGCCTATGCCGCCGTGGGCACCAGCAAGACCCGGTACCGCTCCACGGGGGCCTACCTGATCCAGGTCTTCAACACGGCCGGCGACTACCGCACCAACCTGGCCGACCTGGGCTTCGAGATGGACAAGAAGTCGGCCGAAGCCGGCCTCAAGGGCAAGTTCAACACGGCCGGCGTGGGCCACCAGTGGGCGCTCAACGCCACCTACTACACGCATACCGACAAGCAGTTCGGCCGCCGCAACGTGCTGACCCAGGACTGGATCACCAACATCTACCACCCCATCTGGGGCCCGGCCACCAGCTTCAACGCGCCCCCGATCTCGCGCACCGAACTGCGGCTGACCAGCATCGGCGTGGCCGACACCCTGTCCTTCGCGCAGGACCGCGTGCAGCTCACCCTGGGCCTGCGCCGCCAGCAGGTGCTCAGCGACACCTTCAACGTGGCCACGGGCGCGCGCACCTCGCGCTATGACGAAGGCGCCACCACGCCGGCCGCCGCGCTGCTGGTGAAGGCCAGCGAGCGTGTCTCGGTCTACGCCAACTACATCGAAGGCCTGAGCCAGGGCGCCACCGCCCCCATGACGGCGGCCAACGCGGGCGAAGTGTTCGCGCCCTACAAGTCCCGGCAAAAGGAGCTGGGCCTGAAGCTGGACCTGGGCGACTTCGCCCACACCTTCAGCCTCTATGAGATCCAGCGGCCCAACGGCTACACCGATCCCGTCTCCAACGTCTTCTCCTTCGGCGGCGAGCAGCGCAACCGGGGCGTGGAATGGGGCTTCTTCGGCAACGTGGCCACGGGCGTGCGCCTGATGGGCGGCATTGCCTACGTACAGCCCAAGCTCACCCCCACGGCAGGCGGCGTGAACCAGGGCAAGCTGGCGGCGGGCGTGCCCAGGCTGCAGGGCAAGCTGGGCGTGGAGTGGGACCTGCCCGCCGTGCAGGGCCTGACGCTGACGGCCAACGCCACCACGGCGTCCAGGCAGTACATCAATGCCGACAACTCGCTGTCCGTGCCGGGCCGCACCGTGTTCGACATCGGCGCGCGCTACGTGACCACGGCGGCCGGCCATCCGCTCACGCTGCGCGGCAGCATCACCAACGTGGCCAACAAGGCCTACTGGGCCACGCCGCTGTGGACCAGCCTCGGGCTGGGCGCACCGCGCACCTTCATGCTGTCGGCCACGGTTGATTTCTGAGCGATGACAGGGCGGCTTGCCTTCCATCAAGCCGCACCGAGCCTGCGCTGCCGCCCTGCGGGCTATAAACTAGCCCGGTCGGGCGGCAAAGCGTGCCAGCCCCCTTGCCCTCCCGCCGTATACCAGGATGACAGACGCCTATGGACAGCCGCAATGACAGCATGGACCTGAGCGACGACAGCGTTTTCGAGAGCGCTGCGGAGTTGTTCCGTGCCATGGCGGCGCCCGTGCGCCTGAAGATCATCAGCGTGTTGTGCAATGGCGAGAAGAACGTGACCGAGCTGCTCGCCAGCATCGCCACCACGCAGCCCAACATGTCCCAGCACCTGAACACGCTGTACCAGGCCGGCGTGCTGGGCCGGCGCCGTGAAGGCGTCAGCATCTACTACTTCATCGCCAACGAGCAGGCTGCGCAGATGTGCTGCGCCATCTGCACCCAGGTCGCCATCGAGCAGGGCTGAGTGCCGCAGCCTGGCAGGGGCGACTCGGCTAGGATGCCATCCATGCCGCCCACACCCACCCTGGTCCAGCCCCTGCCGCTCGATGCCGACGGCATCCTCGCGCTGGCAGCGCGCTCCATGTTCCAGCTGTTCTCCACCATGAGCCAGGGCATGTTCCTGGCCGACAGGGCGGGGCGCATCGTCTGGGTCAACGAGGGCTACCAGCGCTTCCTGCCCGACCTGGGCGTGGCCTCGGTGGATGAGTTCCTGGGCCACATGGTCGAGGACGTCATCCCCAACACCCGCATGCGCCGCGTGCTGGAAACCGGCGAGCCCGTGCTCATCGACCTGCTCACCAACCGCGCCGGCACCTTCGTGGTCAGCCGCATCCCGCTCAAGGACGATGCGGGCGCGGTCATCGGCGCCATCGGCATCGTGCTGTTCGACCAGCCGGAGATCACGCTGCAGCCCCTGATCAGCAAGTTCGCCGTTCTGCAACGCGACCTGGACGAGGCCCGGCGCGAGCTGGCCGCCCAGCGCAACCGCAGCCTGCGCGTGGCCGTGCAGGGCGAGCGCCGCGCCAAGTACAGCTTTGCCAGCTTTGTAGGCAGCAGCCCGGCGGCCGTGGAGGTCAAGCGCCAGGCGCGCCGCGCGGCCCAGTCGCTCAGCCCCGTGCTGCTGCTGGGCGAGACCGGCACCGGCAAGGAACTGCTGGCCCATGCCATCCACGCCGCATCGGCCCGCAGCGGCGGCCCCTTCGTCACCGTCAACATCGCCGCCGTGCCGGACGCCTTGCTGGAGGCCGAATTCTTCGGCGTTGCCCCCGGCGCCTTCACCGGCGCCGACCGCAAGCCGCGCGACGGCAAATTCAAGCTGGCCGACGGCGGCACGCTGTTCCTCGACGAAATCGGCGACATGCCCCTGAACCTGCAGGCCAAGCTGCTGCGCGCGCTGCAGGAAGGCGAGATCGAACCGCTGGGCTCCAACCAGCTCGTGCGCTTTGACGTGCGCGTGGTGGCAGCCACCTCGCGCGACCTGCCGCAGATGGTGCGCGATGGCCGCTTCCGGGAAGACCTCTTCTACCGCCTGCACGTGCTGCCCATCCGCGTGCCCCCGCTGCGCGAACGCAGGCGCGACATCCCGGCACTGGTCGAAGTCCTATCCGAAGAACTGGCCCTGCGCAACGACATGCCCCCGCCCGAACTGCTGCCCGACGCCCTGGCCCTGCTGGCCGGCCAGACCTGGCGCGGCAACATCCGCGAGTTGCGCAACGTGCTGGAGCAGGCCGCCATGCGCAGCGAAGACACCGCCATCAACGCAGAACAACTGCGCGAAGTGCTGCGCTCATCGGGCGTGGAACCCGCCGCCCCCGCGCCGGGCCCCGAGACTGCGCCCGCGCCGTCCCCTGCCCACAACAGCCCCGCCGACACCGACCTGCTGCGCCCCCTGGCCCAGCAGGTGGCCGAGCTGGAACGCAAGGCCATCACCGCCACCCTGGCCGCCAACAGCGGCAACAAGCTGGCCACGGCGCGCCAGCTGGGCATCTCGCGGGCCACGCTGTATGACCGCATGGCGGTGCTGGAGCTGGGGGGCTGAGTCACCCGCCATCTGCAGGCCGTACCGTGGCCAAGAGGCAGGGCGATTCCTGCTGTTCCCCATCCCGGAGCCCATCCCGGAACCCAGTCCGTGAACATGAAAAACCTCCTTACCCGCCTCAAGACCGCATTCAGCAAGCCTGCACCCGAGCCCGCTCGCCCACAGGAACACCAGCAACACCAGCGCCAGCTGCAAGAACCCCAGGCGGATGCTGCAAAGGACGAAGTACTCATCAACGCCTACTGCACCGTCTGGGACCTTCCTGCGATTGACTTTCCGCACACGCTGGCCGGGCGCCGCGATCTGTCGGACCCCGAGCTGGCACCGCATCTTTCCGGCTTTGTCGGCTATGTGCTGGGGCGCGGCGATGGGCAGATGACGCGCAACCGCTACCACGCCATGCGCCATATCCAGCGCGTGCAGCAGCACCTGAGCCTGGGCATTGCGCCGGAGCAGCTCGATGCCTTTGCCGGCTGGGCACAGCGCGCCAACGCCATCGCATTTCTGGCGGACGGCAGCATTCGCGACCCGCAGGGCCGCATCCTGCTGGCCGCCAACGGCGCCGAGCCCGATGAACAGGCCGCGCTGCCCTATCCGCAGCAGGCCTGGCAGCGCAAGCAGCGCAGCGAGCAGACGCTGGCGCAGCGCGGCTTCATGCCAGCGGCCAGCCTGCCGCCGCTGATCTCCGAGCCCGAACTGCGCATGCGCGCGCCCGACGAGATCGCCGCCCGCGCCTTCGCCCTGCTGGCCGTGGCCGTGCGCGCCGAATCGCTGAACGACGCACTGAACGAAGCAATGAACAGTGGCGAACCGCTCACGTCCGACGAGCTGTTCCAGCGCCTGCCAGCCGCCCAGGCCGCGCTCACCCCCAACGAGCGCGACTTCATGGCCACTGCCCAGCCCTCCGAAGAGGCCATCGCCAAGTTCGGCTGGCGCTACGAAGCCGCGTACTTGCTGGAATGGGCGCTGGGCCTGGTCGATGCGCTGCCGTTCCCCGATGCCATCTGCGACGTGCCGCTCACCTCGCGCACCCTGCTGCAGGCCGGCGACCTGCAAGGCGCCCTGCATGCCGCGCGCATGCGGCCCGACAGCGAAATCCTCGACGCCCTGGACCAGCACTACCGCCTGCACTGGATCGTGCGCCAGGCCCAGGTGCAGCAGCAGCCCGCGCCCGCAGGGCTGAACGCCGACGTGCTCATGGAGCGCCACCACGCCCTGAACTGGCTGGTGCGCTTCGAGGGCAATGACTGGGATGACGTGGACACGCCGACCTGAGGCGTGCTGCGCAGGGCGCATCAAGAACCCATGCGGATCGGGGCGAGCATTATTGCCATCTGCATCGTGGCTTCTGGTGTGCCATCCCACTTGCGCCCGCTGCCGGAAAGGGCGTTAGAGACTCGGCGTAGAACCCTTGGCTGTCGCTGCACAACGCGTAGTGAGCGGCTGGTGGCTTGAACTCTCCAGCCAATTGCTCCTTGAAACCATATGCCGGCAAAGCACGCAGGCTTCGGGCATACCGTCGCGTTGCATTGGATGGTGGCAAGCCAGCGGCAGACGCACCAGGGGCCGTCTGTGCTGGACAGGTCGCACAGGCCGTCGGGCTGCCTCTGGATTGGGAGAGGTGGCGTGGACCCCGGATTATTTGCAAGCTGAATCAAACCGTGTCTGCATTGTTTCCCTAATTCAATTCGTTGCACCAAAAATTGTGATGCAGACGGCACCAGCGGCAACCCCCTGATAGGTTGCGTTCCTTGCGTCGAAGGCGAAGTAGTAGACAGCTGGTTACCGATTGGATCTTCCGGAGTGGTTAGCATGCCATGCTCATTGGTGGTTTTTCAACATGCTGATTGATTGGGTCGTTTTAATGAATTCTTGAAAGATACAATAAACCTCTTTTGGTGATATGGGGGTGCTAATGTCTGAGTTGATTAAAATGGATCAGGAAGTTTTCAGATCTCAATTAAAAGAGTTGCCCAGGCATAAATGCACAACGGAGGTTTTTCAGTTGCGGGATATTCCGTTGGTAATGCGTAGCAGGCTTGGTTGGCATGTGGCTGCCGCATTGATGGAACGTTGGTTCAATGGCGCTGCTTTTGCTATGCCCGATGATATGAAGCTGGGAAAAGGACACTATCGTCCAAATGCACTTGGGGCAGCATATTTGGAAGAAGGCTTGGTTACCATGCAATGGGCGCTTGGATTCGCTCGAGTGCAAAATGCAATGTCCGAATTGACTAGAAGATGGGATTCAAAGTCGGGTAGGATGGTTTTTAAATCTCGAATCTTAGCTCAGAGCTTGGGAAAGTCCGATAAATCCTGGGAATTCGGTGATCTATCTCGCTCTTCAAAAATATTGGAAGAAACCTGCCAAGTAAATTACATCAAATTTGGGCATCTCAGCGATCCGATGGATGATTTCTATGGGGCAATGGGCGAGGCGCAAATGAACGTTGCAGTGGAGGGTACTGTTGTTTCTAGTGGCAGTGAACTGAAATTCATTCCTGAAGAACTGGGCTTTTATCTAAGGGATGCCTATGATTTCAATGATTCTTTTGATCTTTTGTCCCAACCGTTGGGGTTTTGGGGGGTTGAAGGAGTTGAAAGAACCTATCAAATACGTTGGGATGTTGAGACAGAGAGGAAGACGGTGCATGAGAAACCCGAAGATGTAAAAAATACAAATATGCCGTGCAAAATGATGATTTTCGAGAATGGAGAAGAAAAAAATAATAGAGGTGGCGATTTTATGATTTTATCTAGTGTTCATCGGGTAAAAATAAATCACCCTCAGGAGATAATTTTGTGAAGATTAAATATAGTAAAAAATGGATATTTATCATTCTGGGGATGGTATTGGTTACGGTATTGCTTTTGCTGTTCATGATACCAAAGAAACAAGGTGAGAGCATCAGCCCCCGCGGCGTTTACAGGGTTGAGTACTATTACGTGCCATTAGCCCAGAAACTGATTTATCACCAGATGAAAATGCCCATGACTGTGCGTCTTTATGAAGTAAAAACAGGTAGACTTATTTCTGAAAGCGCTGTGGTGGATCTTTGGTTGAATGGCTCAATATATTGGTATCTTGAACCGCCAATGAATAGCATCATGGTGGGAAATGATGTGATATTTGAAAATATTCCAAGGGAGTGCCAAGATTGCCCAAGATTGACTCTTGAGCAAATGACAAATTAGGTCATCGTTGCCAATAGATACGGACTACCGGCCACAACACATCCCGCTGCGCCGCCGTCACCACATCCCGTCAGCTCTAGTCATGAACCTCAACAACGTCTTCGACAAGCGCTACTGGATCCCCGGCTGTGCCGAGCAAAACGGCAACAACGACTTCGGCGACCCGCGCAACCTCATGTTCACGCTCAAGTACACGCCGCGTATCTGAGAGGCAGGCGTGCCACCGTCAGGCCGGTGCGGTCCTGCCTCCAAGCGTGACAGTGCCAAGCCAACGGCATGGGTGCCATGGCCCGTCGGCATTTTGCAGATGGCAGGACCCGTCGGCTTGCACCTGGATCCGGGTGGGGTATCCGCTGGACCGGGGGATGGTCCAGTCGAAGGGCAGGACCAGCAGGGCCTGGGGCGGTGCCATGGCTTGTATGTCCAGTGGCTGCCACGTGTCGGGTGCAACGCAATCTTCGGTGCACGGCAAAGGCAGTTGCGGCTCGTAGCCCACCACCCAGGCCCAGAAAATGCCGGGCTTGGGGCCGTCACATTCCGGCGACTCCAGCATTAGCAATGCACTTCCTGCCTGCTCCACCGCATGGGCGCAGAGCAAGTGTGTCTCGGCGCATTGCGCATGTGCCTGCACGTTGCAATCGGGCATCAGCACATCGAGGATCTGCGCCATCTCCTGCACGCCGGCAACAGCGGGCAGGTGAGTGGGAAGCTGCAGGAACAGCCAGCTTCGCTGCTCCAGCACCACGGTGCACCGGCGAACGCACCACCAGACGCCATAGGGGTCGGCCGGGGCAACGGGGTCGGATGCCATTGGCAGCTGTGTCCAACTGGTGTGGCCCGATTCCGTGCGTCTCCTGTATTGCCAGTGCTCATCAAAGCGCAGGCCGCAGATGAGGCGGTGATCGAGACGGATGCCTTCCTGCGGAACCTCCCGCTCACATGGCTCTGGTGCGTCGTCGGGCTTTTGCATTATTCGGATCCGGAAAGGCCGCCGTTGCCGGCGCTGTGGTTGTCCGACTGCGCCACGGTAATGGCCCCGATGCACCGGTACCGGCCCCGGCGCGCATCGATGCCATCCACACCGCACAGCCCTTCGCCATCCACCGTCATCCTCAAGGCGTGGTTCCTTGTCAGGGGAGATTTCGAGCCGAAGGGCCAGATCAGCAGGGCGCGAGGACGCCCGGGCACGTCAAAGGCCGAAGTGCGCTTGGCGCGCTTGAACTTCTCATGCATTTCCACGCCGACCACCCAGGCCCAGAAAACGGGTGGCGCGCCAACACTCAAATCTTCGGCCTGCAACTGCAGCAAAGAGCAGCCATTGGCAAGCAGCGCATCGGTGCTGCGCAGCAGCGGCGCCTGTGCCGTGCTCTCGTCGAGCACCTTGACGTTCCAGTCCGCAAGCATTGCGCCCAGGGCCAATGCCACATCGCCGCATTCCGGCTGCACAGGCAGGCCCGGGGGCAGATGCACGGAATGCCAGGGCATGCGATTGAGCACCGCAACGCACTGGCGCACGCACCACCACGCGCGCTGTGGATCTGCTGCAGCCACGCCGCCTGCGCGGGTTGCCGGCAGTCGCGCCCAATAGCGACGGCCTGACGGCATGCGCGCCGCGTACGTCCACAGCCCGTCAAAGCGCAGCCCAGGGGTGAAGCGGTGGGTGACGTGCGCGGTCTCAGCCACGGGACCTCTCGTCATCGTGTGCCGAAGGGCTGGCACCGTAGGGAGTCTTGATGCCACAGCGGTCCCCGATGCGCATGAGCGCCATACCCAGGGATGTGCGCGGTTCTTTGGTCTTGCCCAGTGCGAGGTCAGAAATCGTTGCTTGACCGCAGCCCACTTCGCGGGCGATCTGGCTTTGACTGACACCCTTCGCTGCAAGCTTGGCGAGGTAGTCTTTCCATTGCATGGATGCAGTCTAACGTTTAATCGTTAAAAGGTAAACGATATATCGTTATCGGTTTTCCGTAAGCTTCGGCGCTATGTCCACAGATTTCGCCAAGCGTCTTAAAGCAGCTCGTGCTCATGCAGGTCTTACTCAAGAGGAGCTCGCCGCAAAGGCAGGGTTGAAGCAGTCCTCCATTGGGGATCTTGAGTCGAAAGGGCATGGTTCCAAGCGGACTGCCACGATGGCAGCAGCGTGCGGAGTGAGCGCTCTTTGGCTGGAAAGCGGCGAGGGGGTGATGACGCCTGACGAGGCGGCGATGCTTGCTCAGCTTCCCTGCGGAATTCGGCGATACCCGGTGCTTACTTCCAGCCAGGCCGTTGCCCGAAGTGAAGCCGTCGAGGACCTGGAGAGTCTGGGCACGGAAGTCTCTGCCAACGATGCGTCAGTTCATGCGTTCTTCCTCCAGTTGGCTGGCAACTCCATGACTCCGGAGTTCCGAGAAGGAGACCGCGTGCTGATCGATCCAGGTATCAAGCCCCAGCCCGGAGACTACGTGGCCGCCCAGGTTGGAAAGACCGAAGCCTTGTTTCGGAAATACCGGCTACACGGAAACGATAGGCTTGGTAATGAGGTGTTTGAGCTGATCCCGCTCAATCAAGACCATCCCGTCATGCGCAGTGACGAACATGGGCTTTCCGTGATCGGAACCATGCTGGAATTGCGGCGGAAGTTTCGACGACCTTGAGTCTAGGATTTGCCAGTCTGCGCTGCTGCGGGAACGAAGGCTTGGAAAGGAATGCGACACGGAGCATCTGCTCAGGACTGGCCAACCGGCTTGGTCGATCGTCCAACTTCTGGTCTGATATCGACCCATTTGGTGATGCTGTTCTGTGGGTTGTGGGTGTCGGCATTGCAGCCGATGGCGCGTCAGCATGCCATCATGCAGACAGAACGGAGTGACATATGACAAGCCGGATATTGACGGTTGGACTTCTTGCGACGCTGTGCGTTGCTACAGCACAGGCACAGACCCCGCCGGACCTTGCCGATCTTGTCGGCGCGCGCGGCGCCGGCGGGGAAACCCAGATGCAGGCGCGTGGCTACCAGCAGGTGCGCGCCACCCGCGTGCGGGAACAATCCTGGACCTTCTGGTGGAGCGACGCGCAGCGTGCCTGCGTGGCGATTTCCACCGACGATGGCCGCTACGCGTCGATCAACCGCATCCCTGAGCAGAACTGTCGTCCTGGAGGCGTGGCAGGCGACATACCGCCGCGCCCGCACCAGCCGGACGCGCTCACACTCATCTGTTACGGTCAGGGCGAGCATGCAGTGTTCTCCAGCCACTCGGGCTACGAGTGGAACGACAGGCGCAAGCACTACGAGCCCACGCAGCGCGTGGAGTCTGCGAACGAGCAGTTCCAGACCGGCGTGCAGTTCGAGTTCCGCGATGGCCGGGGACGCATCCACCTGAGCGACAAGATGATTCCGCCCCTGAATTCCGGCGGCGTCGACGGTTGGTGGCAGCTGGAGGATGTGCAGATGTCGCCCGACCGCATCACGGCGCGCTATCAGGTCAACGGCCTCAACAGGCTCAGCGTGAACATCGACCGGCGCACCGGCATGGTCGAGATCAAGGACAAGCCCGGCTTCGTCGGCAAATGCGACCAGGGAGACTGGGGCGCGGGCCGCAAGTTCTGAAGATGGAGGCCTCCACTCCTACAACCGACAGCGGCCCTGTGCGCAGCACGCTGTCAATCCGCTTGACCACATTGCTGTGGGCAGTGCTTGTGCTTTGTTTCGTGGCGGGCCTGCCGATCCTTCTCGGTGCGAGTTGGCTCTCGCTGCCTGCTTTGCTACTGGCGGCCGCGCTGATCGCGGTTCCGCTGGTCTGGACTTGGCGGCGGATCTCGCGTTCGTCCAGGGCACGGTCCTGGGCTGCAAGTTGGCTGCATGGCAGCGTCGGATTGTGGTTTTTGTTGTGCGGATTGGCGGCAGCACCGGTGTATGTCCTTGCCGTCATGACCGAGACACGTCCAGCCATCGTGCCCACCGTCACCATGTCCAACGGACCCCGCACCGTCGTGCTGCAAGGCATGCAGCACGTGGGTGCCGAGCGGTTCTTCAAGACCATCGTCTACGACCTTGAGAAGGCATTAGCCGACGGTTATGTGTTGGCCTACGAAGGCGTGGCCAACAGCGATCCGGAAGCCGACGCCTGGTTCAAGAAGGTCCTGACCCAGGGTAAAGACCTTGGCGACAGCTACCGAGAGCTTGGCCAGAACTGCGGTCTCGCCTACCAGATCGACTACTTCGGGCCGGTGGTGGCTGATGCCAAGGCCCACCCCGAACGGCACGTGACCATGGACGTGGACACGCGAGCGATGAAGCAGGAATACGACAGATTGGTGCAGAGCGACCCAGCCTTCGCGGCAGCGATGCGCCAACGTGAAGTGCAGCAAGCCACCGACGCTGAAGACGATTCATCGGACGTCGTGGCGCGTGTGATCGAATGGCAGAAGTCTGGCGATGAGCGGCAGGTCACGCTCGCCGGCACACTGTGCCGCGGGTTCATGACCTATGTGATGCGCCGTTCCGGCCAGGGCGGCGGCGGTGACCTGGACCCGGTGGTGCTCGACTTCCGCAATCGCCACCTTGCAAGGCAATTGCTGGATGACAAGCGCCCGAAAATCTACGTCACGTATGGCGCTGCGCATCTGCCAGGCGTGATGGAAATCATGCAGCGTGAGCCAGGCTGGAATGTGGAGTCGGTGAAGTGGATGCGCACCATCTCGGCGCCTGAGCATCTGGAGGGGCGGCTTTAACCTGGCGGGGACGCATGGCGCCGAGTGTATTGGTCGAGACTGCTGTCCGGTCTTGAAAACAGACAACACCCGCGCAGCATTCAGCCTCGATTCGCGTCTCTTGATGCACCAAGCGCGCTGATGCTTGTGCGGAGCAGGCGGCCTGTGCGGCGGCTCTTTTCCGCAGCGGTCGCTCGCGGCTTAGTGGGGTACGACTGCTGATGGCCGGTAGTGCGCGTTCGACGGCGAAGTCTGGAAGACCGCAACCGCCGCAAAGCCGACACCGACAGGCCCGCGACGAACGACTGCAACGGGTCGATAGCCGTCGTTGGGTTGTCGCCGCTGAACGTCGTCAACCAGCCTGAAGCCGTCGCTCGAAAGTCTTCGCGCGACAACCACAAGAAAGGCAGTCGATGAAAAACCTATTGCGAAGGACGGCGATCACGGCGTTGCTGGCAACTCTGGGATGCAGCCAGTCGCCGAGTGGCCGGTAGGAAGCGACGCAAAGCGTCGATGTTCTGCTGAAAAATGGCCACCCGCAGACAGTGGCATTTGTCCTCAACGCAGGGGACGTTTGCGCATTCGGCCAGCAGTGGAGCTTTGAAAAGGAGCTGCGTTACAAGGAAGTGATCTGCCCCCAGGGCAAGGGCTGGATCACTTCCGACACGCCATTCAAAAAGCTGGGCGGTTGAGTTGGCAATGGGGCGAGTGCTCGCAGCGCCCCTCAGAAGCTATGCATCAACCCCGCAGCCACCCCCGTAGCCACATCCTTGTTCTGCCCGCCCTGAAACCCTCCGCTCCAATGCGTGCGGTCCAGTTCCGCATACAGCTTGCTGCGGCGTGACAGCTTGTATTCCGCAAACAGCAGGGCGCGGGTGTAGCCGTCTGCGGCGCGGCCGCTGCGTTCGCGTTCCACGCGGTACAGGGCGGCGGTCAGGTCCAGCGTGCTGCGGGCAGACCAGGTGGCGCCCAGCGAGTGCACGCGCTGCACGGTGCGGGCGGTGGTGGCGTTGGTCTGGCCGTCGCTGCGCGCGGTGTTCAGCGCAAGGCGCAGCTTGTCCCATTGGTAGCTGGCGCCCAGGGTGGCGGCTTTCAGTTCCCACTGGTCTGCGGTCTTGAAGCGCTGGTAGGCGCCGGAGACGGTCCATGTCTTCGTGCCATAGGCCAGGCCCGCGCCGGCCGATGAGCGGGCGGAGCCGCCCTGCGCCGTCTCGCCAAAGCTGTACATGGCGCGGGCGGTGAGGCCGCCGAAGCGGCCGGTGTACTTGACCGAGTTGTCCAGCCGGTACGAGCCGGTGGTGGCGCCCGCGCTGCCGTATTCCACGCCCAGGCCGTGGCTGCTGAGCGCGGCGGTGGCGATGTTGGGGTTGAAGGAGGCAAACCGCATGCCCACGGGGTCCACGGGGCTGATGGCCTCTGCCAGCAGGTTGGTCTGGCGGCCGGCCGTGACCTGGCCCCAGCTGCCGCCCAGGCCCACGATGGCCGCGCGGTCGAAGAACTTGCTGGAGTTGGCGGTGGTGCCGGTGTCCAGGTTCAGGCCTGTTTCCAGGTTGAACAGGGCGTACATGCCGCCACCCAGGTCTTCGCGCCCGCGAAACCCGAAGCGGCTGGTGGTGTTGACGCCGCTGGACAGCGCGGCGCCCGAGGTGTTGCTGGCCGCGTTGGCAGCGGTGAGGCCGCTGGTGTAGCGCACGCCGGTATCGGCAATGCCGTAGAGCGTGATGCTGGATTGCGCAAGGGCCGACAGCGGTGCGGCGGCGAGGGTGATCAGCACCAGGGTTTTGGTGTTCATGGGTGTGGCGAGGGTGAGAGGGCTGGGCAGCGGCATGCCGCAGCAGTGCCGTTGCAGCGCCGCTGAATGGAGGTCGAACCGGGGAGGGGTGAAGGCCCTCTCTGTGTCGAGGGCCTTGAGTGCCTAGAGAGCCTTGAGGGCTCGGGGGCCTGCCGTCAGGGCTTGGCCGCCGGCTCCATGCCGGTGCTGCGCACGATGGGCGCGGCGGCGGGGGCTGCCAGGAAGCGGATCAGGTGGCGCGCCGTCTCAGGGCTCTTGGCGCCGGTGGCCACGCCTGCGGAGAAGAAGACGCGCTGCTGCACTTCATCGGGCAGGGGGCCGACGAATTCCAGCTCCTTGAACGGCAGCAGTTCGCTGACCTGCTGGAAGCCGATGTCCGCATCGCCACGCAGCACCACGGCGCCCACGCGCTCGCTGAGGATGCGGGTGGCCTTGCCCTTCATCTGCTCGGCCACGCCCAGGCGCGGGAACAGTTCGTTGGCCAGGTAGGTGCCGCTGGCGCTGGCCGAGTAGGCAACGGATTTGGCGTCCAGCAGGGTCTGCCTGAGCGCGTCCACGGTGCTGATGTCGGGCTTGGGCGTGCCCTTGCGCACGCTCATGCCGATCATGGAGCGCGCCAGGTCCACGCGGCTGCCCGCTTCCACCTTGCCTTGCGCTGCCAGGTTGTCCAGGGCCGAGTCGGCGAGGATGACCACGTCGAACTGCTCGCCCCGCGCCAGCCGGCTGGGAATGGAGTCCTGCGCATTGCCCATGGAGGCGCCGCGCGAGGTGACGACCTTGTGGCCCGTGGCCTGCTCGTACAGGGGTATCAGCTGGTCATAGGCGGCAGAGAAGCCGCCCGAGGTGACCACGCGGATTTCATCTGCGGCGGCGGTGGAGGGCACGGCAGCGCCCAGGGCCAGGCCCAGGCTGAGGGCCCCGCCCAGCAGCGCGCCCAGGGTGCGGCGGCGCAGGGTGGATGGCACGGAGGACTGCAGGGGGGTGGAACGGATGGCGGTCATGGTTTGTCTCCTGGTTTTTTATGGTTGGGGAACGGCTAACGGCTGGCGAGGGAATCAATCGGCGGTGATTTTTCGCTCGCGGATGATGCGGCCCCACTTGGCGTGTTCTGCGGCAATGAACTGGCCCAGTTCCTCGCGGGTGCCCGGGGCGGCGGTCTGGCCGTGCTTGAGCAGGTTGTCGCGCACTTCGGGGGTGTTCAGCACCTTGACCAGCTCGGTGTTCCAGCGGTCCAGCACGGGCTTGGGCGTCTTGGCGGATGCCACGAAGGCGTACCAGTTGGTGGCGTTGAAGCCGGGGAAGCTCTCGGCCACGGTGGGCACATTGGGCAGGTAGGCCGGGCGCGTGAGGCCCGTGGTGGCCAGCGGGATGAGCTTGCCCGATTCGATGTGGGGCAGGGCCGTGGGCGGGGCTGCGTAGAAGGAGGTCACGCGGTTGCCCAGCACGTCCTGCAGGGCGGGCGCGCCGCCCTTGTAGGGCACGTGCAGGGTGTCGATCTTGGCGACATCGTTGAGCAGTTCACCGGCCAGGTGCGATGCGGAGCCGGGGCCGGTGGAGGCGAAGTCCAGCTTGCCGGGTTCGCGCTTGGCCTTGGCCACGTATTCGCCCAGGGTCTTGATGCCGGTGGCGGCCGGCACGACGAGCACGTTGGGAAAGTTCACGCCCATGGTGATGGGGGCCAGGTCCTTGAGCGGGTCGTAGCCGATCTTCATGAAGTGCGGCGCAATGGCCAGCGGGCCGATGGAGCCGAAGAGCAGCACCGAGCCGTCGGACGGGCCATTGGCCACCTGCGTGTGGGCCAGGTTGCCGCCCGCGCCGGGCTTGTTTTCCACGACCACGCTCTGGCCGATGTTCTCGCCCAGCTTCTTGGCGATGATGCGCGCGGCAATGTCGGCCGAGCCGCCTGCGGCAAAGCCGACCACCATGACCACGGGTTTCTTGGGGGGGAAGTCCTGGGCCTGGGCGGAGCCCACGGCCAGGGAAAGAAGGGCTGCCAGGGCGCCGCCCGCGATCAGTCTGCGTTGGTGCATGTCGTCTCCGTTTGTTGGTCTTGCCTGCCCGCAGGGGGCAGCGTTATCAAGGGCGCCATCCTATGCAGGGGCTGCTATTCTGTGAATTGCAACTTTTGGAGGGACTGTTGCATGCAGCGCATCAAATTCGACATGGGGGAGTTGATCGCCTTCGTGACCACGGCCGAGAAAGCCAGTTTTCGCCTGGCCGCGGAAGAGCTTTTCCTGTCGCCGCCTGCCTTGAGCCGGCGGGTGGAGCGGCTGGAGTCCGTGCTGGGCGCGCGGCTGCTGGAGCGCACCACGCGGCGTGTGGAGCTGACCGAGGTGGGCCATGAATTCCTGCAGGAGGCGCGCCGGGCCCTGGCCGGCCTGGACGAGGCCGTGCAGCGCGTGGATGACCAGGTCAAGCTGCGCCGTGGCCGCGTGACGGTTGCCTGCGTGCCTTCGGTGGCCACCAATCTGCTGCCCCCGGTACTGAAATCCTTTGCCGTGGAGCAGCCCGATGTGCAGGTGCACGTCATCGACGAGAGCGCGCACCAGGTGGTGGAGGCCGTGCTGCGCGGGGAGGCGGATTTCGGCCTGAGCTTCACGGGCAGCCAGGAGCCGTCGCTGCGCTTTGAGGCGCTCACGCGCGAGCGCTATGTGCTGGCCATGCCGCGCAGCCATGCCTGGGCCGGGCGCAGCCAGGTGGAATGGGCCGAGCTGGCGGGCAAGCGCCTGGTGTCCGTCTCCCACCAAAGCGGCAACCGCCTGCTGCTGGACCAGGTGATGGCCGGCCTGCCAGAGCAGCCCGTGGCCTGGCACGAATGCAACCACGTCACGGGCGCCCTGGCCCTGGTGGAAGCGGGCCTGGGCCTGGCCGCCGTGCCCCAGCTGGCCCTGCGCCAGGACCATGCCCAGGTCTGCGGCGTGCCGCTGACCGCGCCCGATGTGTGGCGCACGCTGGGCCTGCTGCAGCGGCGCGATCGCATGCTCGGGCCTGTGGCGCAGGCGTTGCGGGAGTGTCTGGTGCAGGCCCAGGAAGCGGGCCGCTGAGCGGGAATGTCGGTTCGGCAACGGCCCGCTTGTGCGCGATGCAGATGCCCGCCTCGCTTGTGACCCGGATGCTCCCCCGAACAGCACCGACGGGGCAGGTTTAAGGCTTTATATGAGTTTCAATCATGTAATTGTGAGATAAAACCATTTTACTTCATTGATTTGGCTCCATATCATCCGCTCCCATTGTTCGTTTGCATTTTGGGAAGCAGTCATGGCCATCACTTCACCTCGGACCGCATGGTCGCCACAACCGGCTCCCGCGTTGAACCCCGGCCATCTTGCGTGAGAGCAGCAATGACACGTCCACTTCGTCTGGTCGCCGTATCCGGCGGACTGCAGCGCCCCTCCAAGTCTGCCGCCCTGGCAGAGCATCTGTCTGATCTGATCGCCGACGAAGTTCCGTGCGAACAACGCCTGGTGGAGCTGGGCCAGCTTGCGCCGCAGCTTGCCGGCGCGGTGTGGCGCTCGCAGTTGCCCGAGACGGTGGAGCGGGAGCTTGCGGCGGTGGAGCAGGCGGATGTGCTGGTGGTGGCCACACCAGTCTTTCGCGGCGCCTACACCGGACTGTTCAAGCACTTCTTCGACTTCGTCCACCAGGACGCCTTGATCGACAAACCCGTGCTGCTGGCGGCCACCGGTGGCAGCGAGCGCCATGCCCTGGTGATCGACCACCAGTTGCGGCCGCTGTTCAGCTTCTTCCAGGCGCGCACCCTGCCACTGGGTGTCTACGCGACCGACAAGGATTTCGTGGACTACCGCCTGCACGACGAGGCATTGCTACAGCGGGCCGCGCTGGCGGTTCAGCGGGCATTGCCGCTGGTCGAGCTGAGGCAGCGCACCATGCCCCATCTGGCCGAATCAGCGGCTGTTGCCTGAAGAAAACAACGGTTTTCTCTCCACGCCCATGGGCCTCCTGAACTCATGAGGCTGCTGGCCGGCCAGGACGTGATGGTGGGCCAGGCGCAGGGGAACATCCCAGGAGTTCATGGTTTGCCCTGTATCGGATTCAGGCAGCTGTCTTGGAAAAAGACACTGAATCTGTCCCATGGCCAGACACTTTCGGCCCTGGCACGGGCTGCCTGGCCCCGGGGGCACAAGGCCGTCCCTGTCTTGGTGCCGCCTGGGTGCCGCCTGGGCGTGCCTGGCACAAAGCATGCATGGTCCCCTTGCAAAACGGCAGGCCCAGCCAGGCCATCAAGCCGCAAACCCCAAAGGAGACAAACCATGCACCGCCGCCCCTTCCTCCATTGCGCCATCGCACTCGCCGCCATGGCCGCTGCAGCTCCTGCTGCACTGGCCCAGCAGGGCGAGATCCGCATTGCCCACGTCTACAGCAAGACCGGCGCGCTGGAGGCCTATGGCAAGCAGACCCAGGCCGGGCTGCTGATGGGGCTGGAGTACGCCACGGGCGGCAGCATGGCGGTGAATGGCAAAAAGCTGGTGGTGATCGAGAAGGACGACCAGGGCAAGCCCGACCTGGGCAAGAGCCTGCTGGCCACGGCGTATTCCGATGACAAGGCCGATCTGGCCGTGGGGCCCACGTCGTCCGGCGTGGCGCTGGCCATGCTGCCGGTGGCCGAGGAGTACAAGAAGATTTTGCTGGTGGAGCCGGCCGTGGCCGATTCGATCACGGGCGACAAGTGGAACAAGTACATCTTCCGCACGGGCCGCAACTCCAGCCAGGACGCCATCAGCAATGCGGTGGCCATCGACAGGGCGGGCGTGACGATTGCCACGCTGGCCCAGGACAACGCCTTCGGCCGCGACGGGGTGAAGGCCTTCAAGGACGCCATCAAGAAGGGCAAGCTGGCGCATGAGGAGTACCTGCCTGCCGCCACCACGGATTTCACGGCAGGGGCGCAGCGGCTGATCGACAAGCTCAAGGACCAGCCGGGCAGGAAGATCATCTGGATCGTGTGGGCCGGGGCGGGCAATCCGTTCAAGATCGCGGACCTGGACCTCAAGCGCTACGGGATCGAGATCGCCACGGGCGGCAACATCCTGCCCGCCATGGCGGCCTACAAGAATCTGCCGGGCATGGAGGGCGCCACGTACTACTACTACGGCATTCCCAAGAACCCGGTGAACGAGGCGCTGGTGTCCATGCACTACAAGCAGTACAAGACGCCGCCGGATTTCTTCACGGCGGGCGGTTTCTCTGCGGCCATGGCCATCGTGACGGCGCTCAAGAAGACAGGTGGAGACACCAAGACCAACGGTCTGATCAAGGCCATGGAGGGCATGAGCTTCGACACGCCCAAGGGCCAGATGACCTTCCGCAAGGAAGACCACCAGGCCCTGCAGAGCATGTACCACTTCAAGATCCGCGTGGACCCGGCGCTGGCCTGGGGCGTGCCGGAACTGGTGCGCGAGATCAAGCCCGAGGAGATGCAGGTTCCCATCCGCAACGGCCGCTGAGCAATGTTGCGCACAGAGGATCTGACCATCCGCTTCGGGGGCCATGTGGCCGTCAACGGCGTGAGCTGCGCTTTCGAGCCGGGCACGCTGACGGCCATCGTGGGCCCCAACGGGGCGGGCAAGACCACGTATTTCAACCTGATCTCGGGGCAGCTCAAGGCCACTGCCGGGCGCGTGCTGCTGGGCGGGCGCGAGCTGACGGGGCTGGCCCCTTCGGCGCGCACGCGCGCCGGGCTGGGGCGGGCGTTCCAGCTCACCAATCTGTTCCCGCACCTGAGCGTGCTGGAGAACGTGCGCCTGGCCGTGCAGGCGCGCGACGAGGGGCCGCACCGGCGCGGCCTGAACCTGTGGAGCATCTGGAGCGACCACCGGGCATTGACGCAGCAGGCGCTGCACATCCTCGACCAGGTGGCCCTGTCCGCACGGCGCGACGAGGCCGTGGCCGCGCTGCCGCATGGCGACCAGCGCAAGCTGGAGGTGGCCTTGCTGATGGCGCTGGAACCCCAGGTCTATATGTTCGACGAGCCCACGGCGGGCATGAGCCATGACGAGGCGCCGGTGATCCTGGACCTGATACGCAAGCTCAAGCAGGACCGCAGCAAGATCATCCTGCTGGTGGAGCACAAGATGGATGTGGTGCGCGAGCTGGCCGACCGCATCATCGTGCTGACCAATGGCACGCTGGTGGCCGATGGGCCGCCGGCCGAGGTCATTGCCTCGCCTGTGGTGCAGCAGGCCTACCTGGGTGTGATGCCGGAGCAGGGCGCCGTGAAGGAGGCCGCGTGAGCGCTGCCGCCAACCTCAACCCAAACCCCAACCTGCTCGAACTGTCGGGCGTGCACACGCATATCGGGGCCTATCACATCCTGCATGGCGTGGACCTGGCCGTGCCGCGCGGGCAGCTGACCATGCTGCTGGGGCGCAATGGTGCGGGCAAGACGACCACGCTGCGCACCATCATGGGCCTGTGGCGGGCCAGCCAGGGGCGCATCGCCTTTGGCGGGACCGACATCACGGCCCTGCCCACGCCCGCGATTGCGCGGCTGAACATTGCCTATGTGCCCGAGAACATGGGCATCTTCGCGGACCTGACGGTGCAGGAAAACCTGCTGCTGGCCGCGCGCGGCGCCTCGCGCGCCGACCGCATGGACGCGCAGCGGCTGCAGTGGATCTTCGGCATGTTCCCGGCCGTGGAGAAGT
The DNA here is from genome assembly GCF_009827015.1 of Delftia sp. CH05. Lineage (NCBI taxonomy): Bacteria > Pseudomonadati > Pseudomonadota > Betaproteobacteria > Burkholderiales > Comamonadaceae > Delftia > Delftia sp. CH05. The sequence goes on from NZ_WUMG01000068.1 coordinate 25,882, forward strand.
TCTGGAACCACCCGGCCGGCAAGCTGTCGGGCGGGCAAAAGCAGATGGTGGCGGTGGCGCGCGCCATCGTGGAGCCGCGCGACCTGCTGATCGTGGACGAGCCCAGCAAGGGCCTGGCACCGGCCATCATCGAGAACATGATCGCGGCCTTCGCCCAGCTCAAGACGGGCGGCACGACGATTGTGCTGGTGGAGCAGAACCTGGGCTTTGCGCGCCGCCTGGGCGACCGCGTGGCGGTGATGGACAACGGCCGCGTGGTGCACGCGGGCGGCATGGCCGAGTTCTCGGCAGACGCGGCGTTGCAGCAGTCGCTGCTGGGGCTTTCGCTATGAACAAGCTGAACAGGCTGGATGTGGATTTCAAGCCGCTGCTGCTGGTGCCCGTGCTGGCCCTGGTGGCGCTGCCGCTGGTGGGCTCGGCCTCGACCTGGCTGACGCTGACGGTGGCGGGGCTGGCCATGGGGATGATCGTGTTCATCATCGCCTCGGGGCTGACGCTGGTGTTCGGGCTGATGGACGTGCTGAACTTCGGCCACGGCGTGTTCATCGCGCTGGGCGCCTTCGTGGCCACCAGCGTGCTGGGTGCCATGGGCGACTGGACGGGGTCGGACCAGCTGTGGCGCAACCTGCTGGCCGTGCTGCCGGCCATGGTGGTGGCCATGCTGGTGGCGGGCGCCATCGGGCTGGCGTTCGAGCGCTTCATCGTGCGGCCCGTGTACGGCCAGCATCTCAAGCAGATCCTGATCACCATGGGCGGCATGATCATCGGCGAGGAGCTGATCAAGCTCATCTGGGGCCCGCAGCAGATTCCGCTGCCGCTGCCCCAGGGCATGAAGGGCGCCTGGCTGCTGGGCGATGCCGCCGTGGAAAAGTACCGCGTGGTGGCCGTGCTGGTGGGGCTGGCGGTGTTTGCCCTGCTGGCCTGGACGCTGTCGCGCACCAAGATCGGCCTGCTGATCCGCGCGGGCGTGCAGGACCGCGAGATGGTGGAGGCCCTGGGCTACCGCGTGCGCCGCCTGTTCGTGGGCGTGTTCGTGGCGGGCTCGGCGCTTGCGGGGCTGGGCGGGGTGATGTGG
>NZ_WUMG01000069.1:0-25011 GCF_009827015.1 Delftia sp. CH05
AGCGCTTGGGCTGCCTCATCGGCGGCTTCATGCCCGACCACCTCAAGCGCTGCCAGTGGCCCGATGATTTCCGTCCGGTGCCGGGCTTGCGCCCATGCCTCGTCGGGCAGGGTGGCCACGCCTTGCGCGGCAATCGGTGGAGTGTCTGATGTCATGCCCAAACCTCGCTTTGGTGCACACGAGTATTGAGCATAGTCGAGATTGGTGCAGACGACTCCTGATATTGGGCTGTCAGGAGCCGTATGCACACCAGGCGTTACATCCAGTCAGATGGTGCGGTCGTCTTCTGAAAACGACAATATGCGCCTAGCTCAAAACGCCAGCCTTAAAGAGCCTTTTCAAGACAGTTTCAGCGTGATGGACTTGGGGGCAGGGAAGGGCTATTATCACTAGGTATTACCATGTGATAAGAGGCCCACTATGGCAACGTCTCTCAAGATCGACGACACGCTGAAAGGTCGCGTCCAGCACCTCGCCAGCCAGCGCCGCCGCTCGCCCCACTGGATCATGCTCGAAGCGATCCAGCAGTACGTCGAGCGCGAAGAAGCCCGCGAGAGCTTCAAGCAGGAAGCCTTGGCGTCCTGGGCGGCCTACAAGGAAACCGGCCGCCACCTGACCGGCCAGGAAGTTCGCACCTGGTTGAACACCTGGGGCACCAATGACGAAAGGGCGGTGCCTGAGTGCCACAAGTAATCGTCACCGAAGGCGCGGCGGAAGGCTTGGAACGATGCCGGCGGTTCCTGGCCGTCAAGGCACCGGACGCCGCCAGGCGTGCCGGCCAGGCCATCGAGCGGCAATTCCTGCTGCTGGAGACGGCCCCGGACATTGGCCGGCCGTTCCCTGAAATGCCCGAGCTGCGCGAGCTGGTGATTGCCTTCGGGGATTCCGGCTATGTGGCCCTGTACCGCCACGAACCGGCCGACGATGCGGTGTATGTTCTGGCCTTCCGGCACCAGAAAGAGGCGGGCTACTGATGACCACCAAGACCGTGAGCGCCGCCGTACCGGCGGCCGTGAAGGCCGAAGCTGCCGCTATCTCGGCCGCGCACGGCATGAGCATGGCCGCGCTGCTGCGCGAGCTGCTGGCCCGCGTAGCCGCCCGCGATGCTGAAACGCTGGCCTGGCTCAATAAGGCCCGCCGATGACCGACCCGAAGAACCTGGAAAGCTGGCTGCATGAGAAAGCTGGCCCGGCCTATGACGCATTGAAGGCCGACCCGGCCCGCGCCGTCACGGCTGACCAGGTGCGCTACACGCTCGATGAGCTGCTGGCCGAAGCCGAAGCATCCGGCCAGTATCCATTGCCGCCTGAGCAACGCGAATGGGTGGATGCCCCGGCCGTTGGCCGTGAGCTGCTGCCCGAGGACTTGCAAACCGCCGAAGCTATAGCTGCGTTCCTGGCCGATGCCGAAACCACGGCCGACCCGGCCTATATCCAGCACGCCCGCGAAGTTGCGGCGCTGGCCAGCATCGCCATTTCTGGCGGTGCTGCAGGTGGATCTCATCGCCGGAAATGACGATGCGAGATCCACGCCAAGGGAAAGGGCAGGGCGGCCGTCATCGCTCGATCTGGCGATGCTCGAGAACGCCGGCGCGCATCGTCGGAAACGGCGATGCAGGCCCGAAAACGACAAGGGCGGCCACCGGCCGCCCTTGCTGTTCCTGGTAGAGCCTACGCGGTGAGTGACTGCCGCACCGCGTCCAGGGCCTGGCGGAAGTCGTCCCGCGTAGCCTGGCCCGTCTCGGCCTGGTAGTACAGCACCATGAACATATTGGCGACGGCTTCCGCCATCGGCGAGAGCTGCCGCGCCGCCTCTTGGTCGATCCAGTCCAGGGCCGCGAGCTGTGCGGCCGCATGATGGACTGCCTGGGTTGCGATTGCATTGGTAGGATTCAAAGTTGCCATGATTCACCTCTGTGGTAGGTGGGTTGTGGAAGTGTCGGCCGGCCCCACGCCGGCCGGCGCGCTTTATCGCTGGCCGCTGCTGTAGATGCCGGCGGCCTCGGCCAGCGGCGTGTTCCTGTTGCTGCCGCTGTAGCTGTTGCTCGATGACTTGGCCGCCGGCCTGATGGCCTCGATGGCAGACGGGGCAGGGCGATCAACGAAGGCCGCCACTTCCGCCGCTGCATCAAGCTCGGTTGATTGATCGCCAGGCTGCTCAAACTCCACCGCCGGCCGCTGCACCTGGTCGAGCGCCAGGCAGTCGAAAAAGCCACTACGTTTCATGGTCACGCCTCCGATTTACCGTGCTCGCGGTTGGCGAACGCGGCCACTTCGTCATCAGGATCGGCAGCAGCCGAATCGGCCCCTGCCAGGTTGTTGCCGCCGAATGTCGGCACCGCCTCGACAGCGGCGGCCTGGTCACTCTCCGCACTCGCCCTGATAGCCGCCGCGATCTTCCCGCCGGTGGTGTCAGCGATGCGTTCGGCGGCGGCGTCGCGCATGCTGGCGGCCTTGGCCTTCGCAACCTCGCCGACGCCTTGCATCAGGTTCGCGCCGGCGTCGGCCGTCACGCGGCCCGCCGTGCCAAGCGCCGATGCGGCCGAGGCCAGCAAGCCGGGGCCGGTGCTGCCTGGTGCGGCCTGCTGGCCGCCTTGCTGGGCTTTCTTGCTGCCGGCTTCGTCGCCACCCTTCGAGCTGGGACCTCCACCCGATTTACCGGGCTGCTGCCCATTGCTTCCACCCGAGCCGCTGGCACCGCTGCCCGAGCTGCTGCCGAAACCGGCGGCCTGTGCAAGTGGTGTAGTGGTGCCCGCACCTGAGCTTGACCCGCCACCAAAGCCAGCAGCTTGCGCAAACGAGCCTGCATCGCTGCCGGGGTCGGAGCCGCCACCGAGCATGGGCATTCCGCCCGACTCGCCGCCGGCGCTCGATCCCGCTTTCTCGAACGCTGCCTTGATGGCCGACATGCCGCCGGCGGCCGAGGTTGCACCACCCATCACGGCCGCACCGGCTACGCTTGCCGCACCAGCGGCCATGCTCGCCGCGCCCATAGCCGCACCGATGGCAGCGCCCGCGCCGAAATTACCGATGCCGCCAGCGTTCCCCACGCCCGTACCGGAAATGACGCCCGCGACCAGCGGCGGCACGCGATTGACCAGCATGAGCAACGCCACGCAGAAAACCAGCATCACGCCCAGCTCTTCAAAGTTCAGCGTGCCGGTGTTCATCCTGGCGTAGAAGCTGGAAAGCAGGTCGTTCCCGATGCCGACCAGGAGCACCATCGTCATGATCTGCACGGCCACGCCCAGCACAGTCTTGTAGTAGTTGATCGCCATGTCGGACGTCCAACGGCTTCCACCGAAGCCGAGGAAGAAGATGCCGGCGTACATCAGCAGCCAGCCCGAGACGAGCAGCAACAGCATGTTTATGGCAACGACAGCCAGCAGGATCAGGATGCCGAGGCTCAAGGCCACGCCGATGAAGCTATCCACGGGAGACCAGATCGACGAGTTGCTGAATGCCTGCTTCAAGATCATGAAGCCGATATCCACGATGCCCGAGGGTGTCACCGATGCCACCCCGGACGCCTGCTCACCGATCCGGGCCAATGACTGGATGATCGAGTTGGCGAAGGCCGGGCCGTTGCGCAGCAGCCAGAGGAAGAAGCCAAAGAACAGGATGAAGCGGATGAACTCGGCGAAGAACTCGCCAATGTCGGCCTTGCGCAGCGCCATGAAGCCGAACGTGAAAACCAGCGAGATCGTGCCCAGCGTCCAGAACAGGAACATCGCGGCATTCATCACCACCGTCTGCCAGGACGTGGCCCGCGTGGCGAACTCCGTCACCACCTGGTCAAGCATCCCTTGATTGGTGAGCTGGGCCGATGCGGCGGTGGAGTAAAGCGCGAGCGTGACGCCGATCAGCGCCGCCTTGTGCAGTGCTTTCATGGCTTCGCCTCCTGGTCTTTCGGGTCGGCCAGTTCGAGCCAGTTCATGGGCTTCTCGGTCGGCGCGATGCCGCCGGCGGCCGGCGACCGACGCGAGCACAGCCCGGCGAATTTCTCGCGCGTACCCCTGTCCTCGATCTTCTTGATCGCCTCGATCTGGCAATTGGTGTCATTGACCTCGGGCATGGGCGGAATGGCCGGCTTGTTGTCGCAGCCAGCCACCAGCACCACCACGAGGCCGGCAAGCAGCATCGTTTTCTTCATGGTGCAGGGCCTCCGTCAGCGGGTCAGTTCGAGCCAGTTCTTCGGGCTCGCCGTGCGCTCGATCCTGGATTCCCTGGAAGTCGCGCCGGCGGCCTGCTGTTGCGCCTCAAGGTCGGCCTGCGCCTGCATCCTGGCGGTCGCGGCGTTCTGCTGCGCGATCAGCAGGCCGCGAATCTGCAAGAGCTGGTTCGCCTGGTTGGCGGCGAGCTGGTTGGCGAAGCCGATGGCCTGCATCTGCCCGGTCGCACCCTGCGCGGCCGACTGGAGCCGTTCGAGCTGGCGAGCGTCGGCGGTAAGGTTGCGCTGCTGTTGCTCCAGACCCTTGAAAAGCGCGTCGTTCGCCTTCTTCTGGCTCTCGCTCGCCAGGCGGCGGTTCTCTTCCATCGCGGCGCGCTCTGCATCCGAGCAACCGGCGGCCGAGAAGCACGGCGAGCCACGGTAATAGGCCACGTCCTGGAACTTGCCCAGGTAGCTGTCGAGACTGCCGAGCTGGTTCCGGTAGTAGTCCAGCGTGTTGACGGCATTCATCAGCCCGTTGATCGTGGACTGCGCCTGATCCCAGATGTAGGCCGCCGGGGCCATCGTGTTTTGCAGCATGTTCTCGTACTGCTGCAATTGGGTCTGGTACTGCTCGATCTGCTTGAGCGTCTGCGCCACCGACTCGATGGCCGTCATGACGTTCTGCACCAGGTTGCCGCCGTCGATGACGGGAATGCCGGCCTGCGCCGGGGTAATGATGATGCTGCCGGCCAGGGCAGCGGCGAGCGCGGTTTTAGCCGCTAAAAGGCGGACGTGTTTCATGGTCGAGTACCTCGATGTGATGAGCGGCTAATCTGCCCCACGACCTACCGACAAGGCTGGTCATGGGGTTGGGCCATCACGAGACAGTTCGCCACGAAAAGACTGTCAAGGTACCCGCCCAGGACGACACCGTCGCGTCCGGGCTTACGTTTTTGTTGAACATCGGTGTAAGCTAACTAGCTGCTATATAGCTTCTAGCTGCTAATTCGGATGCTAATCGAACATCCGAGAATTCGCAAGCGTCATCGCCCGCGCTTCTTGCCCTCCTGGCGTTTCGCCTTCTTGGCTTCCATCTGCGCCCGTAGCCGCGTCTCGCGCTGTTCCAGCTCGGACGGCGCGGGCCTGGCCGGCTGCTGAACTTTGGCCGGCGGCGGTGTCGGGGTGGCCTGGGTCGGCGCTTGTACCGGCCGCTGGGCTTCGCCCTCGATGTGCAGCCCGTCGAGCTGGCCCAACGTGCGCAGGCCGTGCCGGCGATGTGGCGGCGGCTCCTGGCCGACAGGGGGCACACCTGGCCGGCGCTTGGCCTGGGCCTTGGTGGCCTCGGCCTGCCGCCGGCTTTCCAGTGCCGGATCGGCGAAGGTGATGGGGAGCTGGGCATCGACGGCCGCCCGGATCACGGCGGCCTTGAACTCCACGCTGCCGCTGACAGTGATGCGCTCGCCGTAGCGTTCCATTGCCAGGCGCAGCGCCGCCGCCACGCCGGCGCGGTCGGCCTGGCTGGACACGGCCAGGCGCTCGCCGTCATCGCGCACGGCCGAGCTGCCGGCGCGGTAGATGATCGTGCCCTTCTTCGTGATGCTGTCGATCACCGGGGCATGGCCGGGCTTCGCCTGGCCGTCGCCCTGGATGGTGTCGCCCTTGAGGCCCTGGGCCGCCTCGCGGGCGCGCAGCGCATCGAGCGCCTGGCCGTCGCCGGCCGTTGCCTGCTGCTTGAGCCAGTCGGCCCACGGCCGCCGGCGGTGCTCGTTGTAGATCGCCGCCCGCTCCTGGTCGTGGCGCTTGTGGATCGCCTCCAGGTCGGCCCGCAGAGCGGCGCTGGCCTGGGCATACAGCAGCTTCTTGGTCAGCCGGCCATCGGTCAGGTGCTTGATGGCCGCCCGCCGGGTGGCCGCCGCCTTCTTGGCGTGCTCGATGGCCCGATCCTTCCGGCGCTTCGCCTCGGCCAGCACGCCGGCCCTGGCGGCTGTGAGGGTCTGCTGTGCGCCCTTGTACCGGGCGTAAAGCTCGGTCGTATCCAGGCCGCCGCGCAGACGCATCGGCCGGCCCTTCTGGTAGTTGCGCCGTGCCGGCGCGGCCTGGCGCTCGGGCGACGCCTCGAACGTGCCAAGCCGCTTTTCCAGGGCGGGCTTGGACAGGTCGCGGGCCAAGGTGCTGGCCTTGATGATCGTGCCGTCGCCGGCCTCGATGACCAGGCCGTTACCGCGTGCGCGCAGCGCCAGGCCGTTGTCGCGCATGACCTGGTGCAGCTCGGCCCAGCTTGCCGCGTCCTTGATCTCGTCCAGGCACTCGCGCTTGATCCAGCCGACCAGGCTTTCCACGCCGGCGTGCTGCTCCAGGTCGCCAGCCCTGGCGGCCGCGCCGCGCTGGCGTGGTTCGTGGTTGTCGCGTTCCAGGCCGTAGTCGCGTTCCAGGGTCGTGCAGAGGTCGGCCAGCGCCCGATGCGAGTAGTACGGCTCCTGCATCGTGCCCCTGGTCGGGTGAATCTTGTTGATGGCGATGTGGATGTGCAGGTTGTCGGTGTCGTTATGCACGGCGCTGACGCGCTGATGCTCGCCCAGGCCCAGCCCGTCGCAGATGCGGGCCTCGATCTGCCGCAGGGTGTCGGCGCTCGGCTGCTCGCCGGCGCGAAAGCTGACGATCAGGTGATAGGTCTTGTCGCCCTTGGCCCGCGTGTTGGCCTGCTGGGTTGCCAGTACCTCGGTGATTGCATCGCGCACGGTGTCGGCGGCGCAGTTCGTGACCTGCACCTGGCCCAGCCGGTGGTCTTTGCTCTGCGCGTCGGTGACGTAGCGCACCAGGCCGGCGAAGTCGGACTTGCCCAGCGAGCGCATGGGCACGTGCTTGGCGATCACGATTGCCCGCCTCGCGGCCGCACCACGCTTTCCGCGATGGTGCTGATCTTGTCCTGGGTCGCCTCGATCCGGGCCAGCAGCGCCCGGATGGTGTCATCGCCGAAGCGGGCCGTGCGCGGGTCGTCGGTCAGCCAGAGCTTGAGCAAGCCGCCCAGCCGCCCGAGGTCGCCATTCACGCGCACCAGGTCGCGCACGTTCTCGAAGTCGGTCACGCCTTTGACCTGGTAGCCCTGACCGACCGCCAGCAGGTAGGCGGACGTGCTCATGCCGGCGGCCTGGGCGTTGGCCTCGATGGCGGCCCGTTCGTCCGACAGGCAATAGACCTTGATGGGCGTGCTGCCCTTCCTCGTTACCTTGTTCTCGTTGGCCTCCATCTTGGCGTCCTCTGTCGTTGCCGGCGGCCGCCGGCTGGCCCCGCAGGGCAGGATGCCCCGTTGAGCGCCGCAGGCGCGAATAAGGGGAAGTGAAGAGGATCACCATGCTTGCATGGTGGGCCTACTTCACACATCCTGCCCTCTATTCAGCGTTGCATTCAATAAGGAAACTATACACGCGCCATTGTGGATTTGCATGGTATCTAGCAAGGAAACCTAGCGCCTATGGATGCAACACGGCAAAATGCAGGGAAATCCGCTTGCTCGCAGGACTTAACACGCTGTTTCAGCGCACATTCCATGTGCTTTCCACTAGCTTTACACACATGAACCCGCGCGCATTACATAAACAGGAATGAAGCCGATGGGAACCCGATACACCGATGAACTTGCCGCCTGGGCCGATCAGAAGGCCGAGAAGAAGCGCCGCCAGGACGCGGCGGCAGTAGCGTTTCTGGCGGTGCGCGGGGATGTGGTCGAGGCAATGGAAGCCGGCTACGCGCTGACGACGATCTACGATCACATGCACGAAACCGGCCGGGTGAAAACCAGCTATGAGACGTTCCGCCGGCACGTCCAGCGGTTCATCAAGGCAGCGCCGGCCGACACCGCGCCGCCGACACCGAAGGCCGCCACCAGGTCGGCCAGCAACTCGCCGACCACCGTTCCAGCCGTCACGCCAAAGCCGGCCGTATCAGCTCCGGCCAGCCCTGCCAGCGAGCAAGCCGGGAAGATTCCCAGCTTCAATTTCAACCCGACGCCGAACAAAGAGGACTTGCTGTAAGCCGCCCCTGATGGGGGGATGAACACCAAGGGAAGACAGTCGGCCGGCCCCTCAAGTGTCAATAACCCCATGACGTGAAATCGCCCCCCCCCCTGCGCCTCCCACCGGCCAACAGATCAGGACGGCCAAACCTGGCCGCTAGGGGCAGGCCCGCGCCCCTCAAATGTCAATATCCGGGCCTCCCCCGAGTTCGTGAAATCGCCCCCCCTGGTGGGCCGGTCACTCGCCGCCTGGCTTCTTCCTGGTCGCAGGCTTCGCCTCGGCCGCCGGCGGCGTGATACGGGCCAGCAGCGCGGCAGATTGCTCCTTGAGCGTGTCGAGTTGCCCCGCCATGCGGGCAGCTTCCTCACGAGCCTGCGCGGTGGCCTTCGCGGCCTGATCGCGCTCGGCCTGCGCTGCCGTCAAGCGTTCTGCCATACGCTGCGCCTCGACCGCTGCGGCCTTCCGCTGCTCCTGGTGCGCTTCGCGCTCGGCATCGGCCTTGGCGCGGACGGTCGCCAGTTCCTCGCGCACCTGGTCAAGTTGAGCGGCGACAGCCTGGCCGGCTTTCTGCTGGTCGGCCAGCGCCCGGCGTGCTTGGTCTGCGTCCTCGTGGGCGCGGTCAAGTTCGGTGCGCAGCTCGCCGGCCCTGGCCTCGGCCGTGGCGGCCCGCTCACTGGCCGCTGCCAGCTCTTGGCGAACGGCGGTGAGTTCCTGGGCCAACTTTTCGGCGGCGGCCTTCTCAGCGGTCAGCTCGGCCGTGGTCGCCTCCAGCTCGCCGGCCTGGCGCTCGAAAGCCTCGGCCAGCTCCTGCCGCATCGCGTCCAGCTCGGCCCGCTCTGTTTCCCATGCGGCCTGTGCGCTGCGCAGGGATTCGTTCGCCAGCTCCTGGGCCTGCTGCCAGATCGTCGCCACGGCGGCGCTGCTGGCCTGCTGCACGACCTCCGGCACCGCCACGGCCACCGGGGCGGCCTGGGCAGTCTGCGCCCTGCGCCATTCCTTCATCACGGCGCTGGCTGCGTTCATATCTACGCGGGCGGCCCGGCGCACCGCATCGACCGTGGGCATCGTCTCGCGGCCCGACTGCTCGAAAAGATCAGTGGCGGCGGCAATGATGCGCTCGCGCACGTCGGCGGGGATTTGGGGGGCTTGCGGTGTCATGGCATCGGCTCCGGTGGATAAGATAAGAAGAATAATATTATTATTCTTCTTATTATGCAAGCCATTATTTTCCGCATGGCCTGGATCAGCCCGGCCGGGAGCGCGTCGGGGGTCGAAATTCGGGCCTGGGCGGGCCGTGGCGGCGTTTTCCAGGGTTGGCGGCACTATCCCCTACCCTCGCCCGGTTTCGGGCGTCCTGGGCGTTTCTACGCGGCCGATCTCCGGCGCAAACGAAAAAAGCCAGACCACGGCCGGCCTGGCTTCCCCTTGGCGTCAGATTTAGCGGCTAAAAATTAGGTCGCGGCCTGTAGGCGCTTCACGGCTGAAACGAAGTCCAGGCGCAGCAGGTGCATGGCAAGGTCGATGGCACCACCGCCGCCCTTCTCTGCGCGGGTGTCGTACCACTTCGGCCCGGTCGCCAGCAGCTCCACGCCACCGCCACCCAGCGCGACATTCACCCGCACCGTGGCCTTGTCCTTGATCGGTTTGAAATCCGGGTCGTACTTCCAGTAGAGGCCCAAGAGATCGAGCGTGGCCGTTACCTGCATCGCGTGCAGGCGTGCCAACAACTCCGGCGGGAAAGCTCGCCGGGCGCGGCTCATGACAACACCCCGGCGAGCTGGACGAGGGAGCCGCCCTTCGGGCGGCGGGCTACTCCGGGCCTTCGGCCCCTCCGCGCCGTTCCGGCGCTGCGCGGCCCGTGGATAACTTGCAAGCAAGTTACCCACCGCCCTTGCCGGCTACTCGCGTTATATAAACGCAGGGGGCTACTCCGGCCTACGGCCGAGGCGGACAAGCCGCTAGGCTTCGCCATTAGTAATACGGACGGACTTGTCTCAAGCATTGTGGCCGCCCTCGTCACTTCCGGCGATGCTGGCCAGGTCGGCCGCCTGGGCCTGTAATACGGATGGACTTGTCTCACTCGCCGGCGCGGCTGGCTTGCCAGCTCGATACCAGCTCGCCCGGCTCATACCGAGGGCTTCCCAAGGCTTCTGCCGGCTCAAGGAGCGGCTTTCGTAGGTTTGCCGATCTACCGCCCCAGCAGCCCGCCGGCGGGCCGTGTGGCGCTCTCTGTCGCGCTCCTTCGCCATATCCGAGCTGATGAGCGTGCGGAGCTTGCGCTGTTCCTCGTCGGTGATCTGGAACAGGCTGATGATGGTGTCGTTCTTGGGCGTGTAGAGCGGGGAAAGCTGCTTGCCGCCGAACTCCACTTTCTCGCCGGCCTCGTGCGCCTTTGCCTTGGCGTACAACGTCATCAGCTCCTTGGAGCGATACGACCAGGCCGGATCAAGCTCGCCGGCCAGCGCGGCCGCCTCGTGGTACATCTGCCCGCTGTGCGTAGCACCAGACAGCAGCAGGAAGTTGAGACGCCAGAAAAGATGCTGCATCCGCTCGCCTTCCCTGACGCCACCGCGCAGCTCGGCCAGCTTGCGCAAGTCCTCCAGGCGATCCCATGCGAGCTGCCGACCGGAGAAGCCGCGCAGGTTGTCGGCCTTGCCGCCTGGCAATAGCTTGAGCTGCCGGCGTTCGGCACGGTCGCGGCGTTGCTGCTCGATGTCCCAGCGGGCTACTGGCAGCAGCATTTCAGCCAGGTACTCGAAACCGTAGCGGACGGGCTGGCCGTCCTGGCCGTGCTCGACATGCACCACGCGGCACACATCGCCGCTCTTGGTATTCACGGTGCTGACCAGGCGCAGCACGCGGCTTGCGTCCTTGGCCTGGGGGTCGGCGCCGAGGCCGGCCAGGCGATCGACAAGATACCGCTGGCAGGCGTTCCAGCGCGGCAGCGCCTGGCGCGGCAAGGTGCCGTCCAGCAGCCACTTGGCTTGTATGCCGCGGCCGCTATAGACCAGCAGCGAGGGCGTGGGGATGCCTTCCTGGGCGCAGTGGTACAGCACGGTGGCCGCCAGTTGCTCCGGCGTCCTGCCGGTGGCCCACGGCTGCCGGTAGGTGTCCAGGTCGGCGAACAGCAGCCCGACACGCGCCAGATTCACCACGCGCCGGTTAGGGCGCATGAACTCGGCCTGCGTCAGCCAGGTGTCGCGGGTCTGATCGACCATGCCCAAGATCGTGGGCATGTCTGTGAGCCTGTATGAGTCTTGCCGCTTGTCCTTCCCTACCGCGACCAGGAGCGAGAAAAAGCCCGTCCTGGCCGTGTCATGGTAGGTGCCGGCCTCGTCGGCCGGCTCGAACAAGGCAAGTTGTGCCTGTCCTGCCATAACCCCTTCCCGCACGGAATCCGCGCGTGACTCTTGCCATTGAAGGGGTCAGGCCGTAGAATGAGGTTTAGCTAAACAGTCGTGGGTGCGGTTGAACCCATAACCTCATTCATCGGCTGTCGTGTCTATCAGCTCGCCAAAGCTGGTAGGCCCGGAACCCCCGCCAAAGCCCCGTCGCCAAACGGGGCTTTTGCATTTTTACGGCTCGATGCCGGTGCCACCCAGCAACTCGCCACCTTTGCGGGTCAGCGTCTTGGGCTTCCACCCGGCCACGTCCGCCTCGAAGCGGTAGATGCCGTGCTGAATCAGCAACGACGCCGCCGCGTCAATCGTGCGGAAGTAGCGGGGGCCGCCCCGATACTGCCCAAGGATGCGATTTTCTCCGCCGATCCGAAGCGCCAGAACCAGGCCCTTCTCTGCAACGGTGACAGTCGCACCCTGTACGCCGCCCACCAAAACGACCTCCTTAAATGCGGTCGGATTGATGACAGCCTTTGAATCAAACGTAATCATGCCCCACCTTCGCAGCAGTGTCCAGCATTAACGAAAAATGCAGGTGTCGGTTTTCGATTATGTAGCTGCTACCTAGCAGCAAACTAGCTGCTAGATTGTTCGTAATGGTCAAGGGCCTTTTCCAGTATCTCGACCAGCAGCACACCTTCACGCTGCGCCAGGGCGCGGATGCGGGCATCCCATTCCGGCGTCACCCGCGTGGCGAACTGCACCGTGCGGTTCGTCTTGCGGGCGCTCCGGCCGTCGATCTTCTTGGCCGCCGGCGCTTGCGGTGGTGGGTTGGCGGCGGCCGGCCTGGCTACCGGTGCAACCTCCGGCGCGGTCAGGTTCGTGCTGGCCTCGTCCAGCGTCGGCGGTGCGCCCAGCTCGTCGCGCCGGCCTTTCAATTTCTTGAGCTTGGATACGTCAGCCATTTGTCACCCGGTCGATGAGCGATTGAATGAGTGTGTCGGCCCGCTCGTTCAGGCCCGCAAAGCGGGTTTCTGTGATGCTGTGGCCGGTGTTTTGCGCCTGGCGGTAGGCCGGCCGGTCGCGCAAGCTCCCATCCAGGACGGTGTAGCCGGCCTGCTGTAAATAGACCCGCGCCGCGACCTCTTCCGCCGGCGTGCCGATGCGGTTGAGGGCGAACGCCAGGCGGTCGTTCGGGACACCGGCCTTCGTCAGCGCGTGGAACTCGCGCACGGCCGGAATGAGGTCATCCCTCGATGCGCCGGACGGCTGCACGATCAAATCGGCAGCGCGGGCTATGTCGAGCGTCGCCGAGCTGGTGCGGGCCGGCCCGTCGATGATGAGAAGGTCGTAACCCTTGGCCGCTTCCAGGGCCTGCGCGGCCGTGGCGAACGCCTCGACGGACACCACGGGTTCAATGCCCTGGGAAAGCCGCAGGCGGTGCCAATCGACAGCAGTTCCCTGCTGTGTATCCAGGTCTGCTACCTTCACGCGCAAGCCGCCGGCGGCCGCTTCGCGTGCAAGGGCACGCGCCAGGGTGGATTTCCCTACGCCGCCCTTCTGTGAGACGAATGCGACAATCGCCGCCATAATTTAGCCCCTATCTAGCTGCTAGGTAGCAACGATTATAAGATAGAAGCTAGATACAAGATAGTAGCTAGATAGATTTTAGCCGCTAAAGTTTGCGCCGCCGCGCCCGCTCGGCGTCTGCCAGGTCGCCGGGCCACGTCGCCAGCTCGTCATCGGTGAGGGCCGCCAGGATTTGCGGCAGGTTTTGGGTTCGGTACGGGGGCATCGGCAGATCGGCGACTGGGCCTTCATCGTCCAGAAAAGCCGGCTCGGGCAGCTCGGCCGCGCCCTGCTCCACGTCGGCCGCCGCGCCGGCGTCGGCCTCGGTCAATGCGTCCTCCACGAAAGCGCCATGCCTGGCCGCCTCGGCCCGGCTCATGTCACGGCTGGCCCAAATCCGTTTGACCTGGGCCACGCTGCACCCGGCCAGCTTGGCAGTCTCCGCGATGCTCTGGCCGATGCTGCGCAACGCGATCACCTGGGCGCGCAGCTTCGGATCGGCCCGCCGGCCCTTGTAGCGGCCGTCCCGCTTCGCCAGCTCGATGCCCTGGCGCTGCCGCTCGCGCCTGTCCTCGTAGTCGTCGCGGGCCATCTGTAGGGCCAGCTTCAAAAGCATGTCCTGGACGGATTCCAGGACGATCTTGGCGACGCCCTGGGCCTCGGCCGCCAGGTCGGATAGATCGACCACGCCAGGGACGGCCAGGCGCGCACCCTTGGCCCGGATCGAGGCCACCAGGCGCTCGGCCTCGGGCAAGGGTAGGCGGCTGATGCGGTCGATCTTCTCGGCAATGACCACCTCGCCCGGTTGCAGGTCGGCCACCATGCGCAGCAGCTCGGGCCGGTCAGCGCGTGCGCCGCTGGCTTTCTCGCGGTAGATGCCGGCGACGTAGTACCCGGCGGCCTTCGCGGCCGTGATGATCCCTTCCTGGCGTTCAAGGTCTTGCGCGTCGGTGCTGACGCGCAGATAGACCCGCGCCACCATCGGCGCGGCTGCTGGCTTCGTCCTGCTCATTCTGGCTCCTTTGGGCATACCTGAATGCGCCTATCGTAGCCCGGAAGGCTCATTTATCAAAGAACGATCTATATGTGTCGTTTTCAGAAGACGGCTGCACTGAACGTCAGAAGCCGACTGCACTATAGCAGCGGAGGGGTTGGATCCATCAGGCAACGACGGGCTGCTGCCGGCCAATAGCCGACAATGACGACACTGGAAATCCCCGCCTGTGAGCGTCGGCTCAGGGCGGGACAGCGTCATCCAGCTACCTGCGCCACTGACTCAGCCTTGTCCAGCCGGCCGCGCCGCACGAACAGACTGACCAGCCGTTGACGGATCGCCACCTGGAGTTCCGCCAGTTGTTCCGGCGTGATGCGAATTTCACCCGCTCGACGAGCGCAACACCGGCGCCGCCTACGCCAAGAACCGGCGAATCGAACTCAAACTCACGAACCGCTGAGCGCCGCGTCACCGCGCTGCTGCGCCAGCCAGTCGCGCGGGGCGCAGCCCATGCGCACGCGGAAGGCGCGCGCCAGAGCGTTCTTCGGGTCGGCCAGGCCCGCCAGCAGTCCGGTGGCGCCAAGCCGCCCATCCATCAGATAACGCAGCAACTGGATCAGTAGCAACTCGCACAAGCGGTCGATGGCGGCCTGCCGACCGCACTGGTCGCGCTCGGCTTCGGCAAACAGCAACTCTAGCGTCGGCCCGAGGCCGGGCAAGTCCGCCAACGGAATCAGCAGCATCGACGGCAAGGCCATGGCCAACGGATTGCCCGTCGAAGCGCCCAGGTCGACCTCCGCACACAACAGCTCAGCGGTATCGCCGGGGGCGGCGACAAAACGATGCGACGCCACGCGCGGATAAAACAGCAGGCTCGGCTCGGTAACCAGCAGATCTTCATGCACGGGCGAACGCGCCGTAATCGGGCCGCGCCGCACCAGATGGATATAGCCATGCGGCGCCGCGTAATGATGCTGCTCACAGAAGGCGCCGCTGTGAAAAACGCGCGCCGAAAGCGAGTAGTGCCGGAACAAGCCGGCCAGTCGATCCGCCATTCCACTCTCCATATAAGACGATAGGTTACGTATTTGATACTTTACGTGCCATATCGTACCAAACAAAGGGCGATCATGCCCACGTGCTCTTGCACCTCACCCACTACGGAGATAGACATGACCCAAATCGCCCCCCTGACCATCGACACCGCTGACGCCGCTACCGCTGCCACACTCAAGGCCGTCAAAGCCAAGCTTGGCATGGTGCCGAACCTGTTCGCCACGCTGGCCCACGCGCCGGCGGCGCTCAATGGCTACCTCGGCTTGTCCGAAACGCTGGGCACCGGCCGCCTGAATGCCTCCCAGCGCGAGATCGTTGCGCTCGCTGCCGCTCAAGCCAATCGCTGCCAGTATTGCCTGAGCGCACACACCCTGATCGGCAAAGGTGCCGGACTGTCGGCAGAGGCCATCGCCGCGGCCCGCACCGGCCAGGCGGCCAACGCACTTGACGATGCAATCGCCGGCTTTGCCCGCGCGCTGGTCGAGCAACGCGGCGTGGTGTCGGCCGACGCCATGGCCAACTACCGCCGCGCGGGGCTCGACGACGGCCTGATACTGGAAGTGATCGCCAACGTCGCGCTGAACACGCTCACCAACTACACCAACCACATCGCCGACCCCACGGTGGATTTCCCCGTGGTCGCCGTCTGATCTCCATAGGCATATAAGGAGAACACGATGAAAATCGCACTCACCGGCGCTCTGCTCGCCAGCGCCCTCGTCCTGCCACTGGCCGTCACGGCCGGCGACTAAAGGCCTCGGCCGAGCACTACCGCAAGACCGGCAAGTTCTTGGACGGCGCCACGCTGGTGAAAGAGATCCGCAAGCTCGAAACCAGCGCCATGACCACTGGCAACCCTGTGGTCTGGGGTTCCGATGCGGCCGTGTGGTTCGTGATGGTCAAGGACGCCAAAGGCCGTTTCGCCAGCAACCCCTTGTGGGGCGCGCCTTTCTGACCGACGTCCGCGCCTGCACGCGCTGCGCACCGCATCTGCCACACGGCGTGCAGCCGGTCTTCCAGTTTCACCCGAGTGCGCCCATCCTCATCGCCGGCCAAGCACCGGGGGCCCGGGTCCATGCCTCAGGCGTGCCCTTCGACGACGCCAGCGGCGCGCGTCTGCGCGCCTGGCTGGGCGTGGACCGCGACACCTTCTACGACCCTACCCGCATCGCCATTCTGCCCATGGGCTTCTGTTATCCGGGCACCGGCAAAAGCGGTGACCTGCCGCTACGCCCGGAGTGCGCCCCCCGCCTGGCGCGAAGCCTTCATGCAGCGTTTCGAGCGCCTGTCGCTGGTCATCGTGCTGGGCAGCTACGCCATGGACTACCACCTCGGTACTGGCAAGACGCCGCTCACCCGGGTGGTCGAAGCCTGGCGCGAGCACTGGCCGCAAGCGTTCCCCCTGCCTCACCCTAGCCCGCGCAACAATCGCTGGCTGGTGCGCAACCCCTGGTTCCAACAAGACGTGCTGCCCGCGCTGCAAGCACGCGTCCAGGCAGTCCTCACCGCCAACCCCAAGGAAACCCCATGACCGACGACACCGCCGCCATTACCGAGCTGCTGCACAAGTACTACGACACCCTGGCCTGGGCGAACGGAGACAGGCACCGGCTTTGGAGCGATGAACGACGGCTTCAGGTGCGGTAGCTGACGCCTGGGACCTCAATCACCGTATGACCGGGTTGTCACTTTCAGAAGGCGACAGCACGAAATATCAAAAGTCGACCGCACGGTCTTTTCTGACGTTGGAGTCGCCTCAGAAAACGGAAAATAAAGCACGCTAAGGCGTAGTTCCCTCGGGCTACACCGCGTCCGCACTGCGCGGTTCTTTCTTCCCTTGCAGTGACGCAATCAGCGGGCAGGAAACGTTCCCCTTCCGCGCATGGCAGGCGCACACCAAATCAGACAGCACGGCCTCCATGCGCGCCAGGTCAGCCATCCTCTCGCGCACGTCCTTGAGCTTGTGCTCGGCCAGGCTGCTGGCTTCCTCGCAATGGGTGCCATCCTCCAGCCGCAGCAGCTCGGCGATCTCATCCAGGCTGAAGCCCAACCGCTGGGCTGATTTCACGAAGCGCACCCGCGTTACATCCGTCTCGCCATAGCGGCGAATGCTGCCGTAAGGCTTGTCCGGTTCCGGGAGCAAGCCCTTGCGCTGATAGAACCGGATGGTCTCCACATTGACCCCGGCCGTCCTGGCGAAAACGCCAATGGTCAGGTTCTCCAAATTGTTTTCCATATCGCTTGACTCCGTACATAACTACGGAAGTAAGCTTAAGCTATCCAATTCCGATTCGAAAGGACAAACGTATGTCTGAACCTCAAAACGGGCGCGGCGCGCTCTTCACTGGCGGGCTGGCCGCCATCCTCGCCTCGGCTTGCTGCCTCGGGCCGCTGGTTCTGATCGCCTTGGGGTTCAGCGGCGCTTGGATCGGCAACTTGACGGTGTTGGAACCCTATCGCCCCATCTTTATCGGCGTGGCGCTGGTGGCGTTGTTCTTCGCCTGGCGGCGCATCTACCGGCCGTCAGCCGCCTGCAAACCGGGTGAGGTTTGCGCGATTCCCCAAGTGCGAGCTACTTACAAGCTCATTTTCTGGGGCGTGGCCGTGCTGGTTTTGGTCGCGCTCGGATTTCCCTACGTCGTGCCATTTTTCTATTGATCACAGGAGTTCACCATGAAAAAGCTGCTTTCCGCCCTTGCCCTCGCTGCCGTTGTTGCCCCCGTGTGGGCCGCCACCCAGACCGTTACGCTGTCCGTACCGGGCATGACCTGCTCGGCCTGTCCGATCACTGTCAAGAAGGCGATTTCCAAGGTCGATGGCGTCAGTAAAGTTGACGTGACCTTCGAGACGCGCGAAGCGGTGGTCACCTTCGATGATGCCAAGACCAGCGTGCAGAAACTGACCAAGGCTACCGAGGATGCGGGCTACCCATCATCAGTCAAGAACTGATCATGAAAGACCCGAAGACACTGCTGCGGGTCAGCATCATTGGCACAACCCTCGTGGCGCTGTGTTGCTTCACCCCTGTTCTGGTCATTTTGCTCGGTGTGGTCGGCTTGTCCGCGCTGACCGGCTATCTGGACTATGTGCTGCTGCCTGCGCTGGCGATTTTCATCGGCTTGACCATCTACGCCATCCAACGAAAACGCCAAGCCGATGCCTGCTGCACACCGAAATTCAATGGAGTAAAAAAATGACCGAAATCACCGTGAATGGCATGACCTGCACATCCTGCGCCACCCATGTCAAAGATGCTTTGGAAAAGATTCCCGGCGTGAATGCCGCTGTGGTGTCCTATCCAGAAAGCCGCGCGCAAGTCATGGCAGACACCGCCGTGAGCCACAACCAACTGCTGGCCGCCATCGCCGCATTGGGTTATCAAGGCTCGATCCGGGTTGGTGATTTCAAAGATGAACCAAAAATCCGTGATGCACTTGAGGGCGCCGGTTTGCATATCGCCATCATTGGCAGCGGCGGGGCCGCGATGGCGGCGGCGCTGAAGGCCGTCGAGCAAGGCGCGACGGTCACGCTGATCGAACGCGGCACCATCGGCGGCACCTGCGTCAATATCGGCTGTGTGCCGTCCAAGATCATGATCCGCGCTGCCCATATTGCCCATCTGCGCCGGGAAAGTCCGTTCGACGGCGGTATTGCGGCAACTGTGCCTGCGATTGACCGCAGCAAACTGCTGGCCCAGCAGCAGGCCCGTGTCGATGAACTGCGGCACGCCAAATACGAAGGCATCCTGGACGGCAATCCAGCCATCACCGTTTTGCACGGTGAAGCGCGTTTCAAGGACGACCAGAGCCTGGTCGTCCGTTTGAACGAGGGTGGCGAGCGCGAGGTAACGTTCGACCGCTGCCTGGTCGCCACCGGTGCCAGTCCGGCCGTGCCGCCGATTCCGGGCCTGAAAGAGTCACCCTACTGGACTTCCACCGAAGCGCTTGTCAGCGACACCATTCCCGCACGCCTGGCCGTGATCGGTTCGTCGGTGGTGGCGTTGGAACTGGCGCAAGCCTTTGCCCGGCTCGGCAGCCAGGTCACGATCCTGGCACGCAGCACCTTGTTCTTCCGGGAAGACCCGGCCATCGGCGAGGCCGTGACAGCCGCTTTCCGCGCCGAGGGCATCGAGGTGCTGGAGCACACGCAAGCCAGCCAGGTCGCCCATGTGAACGGCGAATTCGTGCTGACCACCGGACACGGTGAATTGCGCGCTGACAAGTTGCTGGTTGCCACCGGTCGGGCACCGAATACGCGCAGCCTCGCGCTGGACGCGGCGGGGGTCACTGTCAATGCGCAAGGGGCCATCGTTATCGACCAAGGCATGCGCACGAGCAACCCGAACATCTACGCGGCCGGCGACTGCACCGACCAGCCGCAGTTCGTCTACGTGGCAGCGGCCGCCGGCACCCGTGCCGCGATCAACATGACCGGCGGCGACGCAGCCCTCAATCTGACCGCGATGCCGGCAGTGGTGTTCACCGACCCGCAAGTCGCCACCGTGGGCTACAGCGAGGCGGAAGCGCACCACGATGGCATCGAGACCGACAGTCGCACGCTGACACTCGACAACGTTCCGCGAGCGCTTGCCAACTTCGACACACGCGGCTTCATCAAGCTGGTCATCGAGGAAGGTAGCGGACGGCTCATCGGCGTGCAGGCGGTGGCCCCGGAAGCGGGCGAACTGATCCAGACGGCGGTGCTCGCCATCCGCAACCGCATGACGGTGCAGGAACTGGCCGACCAGTTGTTCCCCTACCTGACAATGGTCGAGGGGTTGAAGCTTGCGGCGCAGACCTTCAACAAGGACGTGAAGCAGCTTTCCTGCTGCGCTGGATAAAAAAAGGAGGTTTTCAATGAGCGCCTACACCGTGTCCCGGCTGGCCCTTGATGCCGGGGTGAGCGTGCATATCGTGCGCGACTACCTGCTGCGCGGATTGCTGCGTCCGGTGGCGTGCACCCCGGGCGGCTATGGCCTGTTCGATGATGCCGCCTTGCAACGGCTGTGCTTCGTGCGGGCGGCCTTCGAGGCGGGCATCGGCCTGGACGCGCTGGCGCGGCTGTGCCGGGCGCTGGATGCTGCGGACGGCGATGAAGCGGCCGCGCAGCTTGCCGTTCTGCGCCAGTTCGTCGAGCGTCGGCGCGAAGCGTTGGCCGATCTGGAGGTGCAGTTGGCCACCATGCCGACCGAGCCGGCACAGCACGCGGAGAGTCTGCCATGAACAGCCCCGAGCGCTTGCCGTCCGAGACGCACAAACCGATCACCGGCTACCTGTGGGGCGCGCTGGCCGTGCTCACCTGTCCCTGCCATTTGCCGATTCTCGCCATTGTGCTGGCCGGCACGACGGCCGGCGCGTTCATCGGAGAGTACTGGGGTATCGCAGCCCTCACGCTGACCGGTTTGTTCGTCCTGTCTGTGACACGACTGCTGCGGGCCTTCAAAGATCGATCATGAGCGCTTCCCATTGAGACAAACCACGCTGTCGCTACGTTGCCTCATGCCGGCATCAAATTCGGCTGAGTAGCTTCTCGCCATCTGGACGTAGCTCACCCTTGGGTGAAACATGCCGATACAGGGTCTGCCGCGTGACGCCAAGTTCCTGGCACAGGTCGCCGACCTTGGTCTCTGGCTGACCCATTGCCGCCATCGCCAGCCGCAGCTTGGCGGCGGTCATCTTGAACGGCCGGCCGCCTTTCCGCCCGCGCGCGCGGGCCGAGGCTAGGCCGGCAATCGTGCGCTCCGCGATCAACTCGCGCTCGAACTCGGCCAGGGCGGCGAAGATGCCAAAGACCAGCTTGCCGGCGGCGGTCGTGGTGTCGATGGCCGCGCCGTGCCCGGTTAATACCTTCAAGCCGATGCCGCGCCCAGTCAGGTCGTGCACGGTGTTGATGAGATGTCGCAGGTCGCGTCCGAGCCGATCCAGTTTCCACACGACCAGTGTGTCGCCAGTTCGCAACGCCTTCAGGCAGCTCGTCAAGCCGGGCCGATCCTCGCGCATGCCGGATGCCTGGTCCTCGTAAAGATGTACTGGATCGACCCCGGCGGCAATCAGCGCGTCGCGCTGCAAATCGGTAGCCTGGGAGCCGTCCGCCTTCGATACCCGCATGTAGCCTATCAGCATGTCGTACCTGTCACATATACGTTCGATTATGTGACAGTGTGAGCCAGAAAGTTCTCGCCGTCAAAAACTGTCACTTAACCCGTCATTTAGTCTAAGACCTGCAAACGGCCATTCAGGCTCGTAATGTGACAAAAACTCCGGCGGGATGCCCTCCTTGGTGAACGTGGCGCGCAAACGTTCCAGGGATTCGGGGTCGCGTCGCCCGTAGGACGCCAGTGTGAACAGCAAGCGGGCCGTCTCCGGGTTGTGTCGCGCTTCAATGATGGCCTCATCGATGGCCTGGGCTGCTCGTTGCCAGTGGTTGATGGGTTCCGGCTTCGGCACCTTCGCCGGCAGGCCGTTGGTGAAACCAGTGTGCGGCTCCGTCTGAAACAGCGCGGCCTGTTCCCCGCGCGGGATCAGCGCCTTTGACTCGATCAGCGTGATGGCGGTGGCCGCCGCCTCCAGCATCTGCCACTGCACCGCCGGGGCCAGAATCTCGTAGGGACGCCACAGACTCTGCCCGGCGCGCAGCGGATGGCCGCAGCGCTCCCAGACATGGCGGATGCTCGCCGAGCAACTGCCGCAGTGCGAGAGCGGCGTGTTCAGCTCATCAAGCAGGGTGCGCAGCAGCCGGAACCACAAGCCGGCGTGGACACGCCGACGCGGCAGCTCCACAAAACCCGTCGTCAGCGCCTGCCAGGTGCGCCGGTCCATGCAGGCGATTGCGTCATCGGCAGGGCGCGGCGCAGCATCGGCGATTTCCCACTGAAGATACCGGCCGGGCATGCCCCAGTAGGACTCCAGCCAGCAGCCATGCTGCGGGCAGCTCAGCATCAAGGGGAGCTGCCAGACGAGTAGCACAGCTTGATTCGTTGGATCGTTCAGACACTGCGGACACGCCCGGCGAATCGTCTGGCTCGGTAGCCAGGCACGCCAGCGAGTGATGGACCGCACCTTGCGGGTGCGCTTGGGCAGGAGCACCGCGCATTGGAATGTATAGGTTTCCAAGGCTGCTGGTACCGAATCGTCGAGACTGTCGAGCAGCCACGGCACCCAGCCTGCAAGACTCATGCTGCGCAACCGCTCCAGCTCGACGCCACTGCGCTGGCAGAGCGCCGTCAGCAACGACAAGGATGGTGCGGTATCCAGGTCATCAAGTTGGCTGTGACCAAGATCGTGGGCCAGCAGCTCGTGCACGTCCATCTGGTAGCAGGCGGCGACCCGGTTGAGCCATGAGGACAGGGCTTCGCCTTCCTTGGGTGCCGGATGCAGCGGCCAGCGCGGCGCGGACTTCACATCAGTTCCCGCTCGAACTGTCGCCGCCGCTCACTGGGGCCGATGTAGTCGGCCATGCTGAGCGTGCGGTGGTTGATCGCTTCCTCGCCACTCTCCACGGCGGCGACGGCCGCCGCCACCAGCAGATGTGCAAGCTCGCCGATGGTGCCTTCGCTCCGGGTGAGCAGGTAGCGGGCCATGTCCAGCGTGGCAATCGGGGATGGCCGCCGTAGCGGGAGTGACGCCGCGAAGCTGGCCAGCAGCGAGCAGCAGTCCTCATTGGCCTCCCACGGCGGCAGCAGCATCGGCTCGAAGCGGTTTTCCAACTGATCGTCCGAACGGATGGCCAGGTACGCCTCGCGCGTGCCGACCCCGACCAGGGGGATACGCAGCTCGTTGCCGAGGAAGCGCAGCAGGTTGAGGAACTCGCGCCGGTTAACGCTGTTGCCAGCCAGTACATTGTGCAGTTCGTCGATCACCAGCATGCGCACGCCGACCTTGCGCAGCAGGGCCAGCGCCAGTTGCTCCATTTCCGGCAGCCGTGGGCGCGGGCGCAGCGGCGCGCCCATCGCAGCCAGCAGCGCGACATAGAAGCGGATCACCGATGGCTCTGACGGCATCTGCACGACCAGCACCGGGATATGTTCTTGGTCAGCGTCGGTGCCGACCGGGTGCGCCCGCCGGAATTTCTCGACGATCATCGACTTGCCGTTGTTGGTGGGGCCGACCAGCAGCAGGTTTGGCATGCGTTGCTTGTTCGGCCACGCATACAGAGTTTCCAGCCGGTTCAGCGCCTCGACCGCGCGCGGGTAGCCGATCCAGCGGTCGGCGCGAATGCGCTGGATGCGCTCGTCTGCCGGCAGCCTGGCCAAACCCTGTGCCGCTGGCAGCAGGTGGGACAGGTCAATGACGGGATATTCGTCCACGGCTACCACTCCTCGATCTGATCGAACGGTTTGGCCGGCGGCAGGTTGTCTGCCTGCGGGTCAGCCATGTCCACATCCGGCGGTATGGGCTTGGCCGGTGGCTCCGACGTCTTGAGGTGCTGGCGGCGATCAGCGTCGCGCCGCGCCTTGCGCGTGGCCTTCTGGGCGGTGGTCACGATCTCGCGCATCTGCCCGATCATGCGGAACAGCGCCGACTCGTCCACCTGCTCGCGCCCGAGCTGACGCAATTTGGCCAGCGCCTGGCGTTGTTCCCAGAGGGTGACGGCCGGATGGGACAAGGTGCGGTAGTGGATCTCCAGATAGTGCTGACCTTCCGGTTCCAGTACCCAGATGCGGCTGATGTCGCGCGGATCGCGCCGGATCAGGAAGGCGGGCAAGCGCTCGCGCCGGGCAATCCACGGCTTGAGGGCGTCGGCGTAGTAGTGGATGTGGTCGATGACAAAGCCGGTGCGGGTCAGGGTGCGGCGGATCACCGGCAGGAAATCGACCAAAAACGCGGTGGGGCGGGTAACGACGGCCGGGACGCCAACGCGCTCCACGGCCTCGGCCCAGCGCGCGGCCGGCGGCTGGAGCAGGCCGTTGTGCACGGAGCCGTGATAGGTGCCTACCGCCAACGCGAGCCAGCGCTCCAGCTCGCGCAGCGTCAGGGTGGCCATCTTCTCGGAATCGTACTCGCCGCGCTGGCCGGGATTGGAGAAGGTCGTCCCCGGTAATTCGTCGTGGATCATCTGCATCGCCGTGCCGATGATCCGTTCCACGATGCCGCCGTAGTGCGGCGCGCGTGAACACGTCGATGGCGAGGGTCAAATATGGGCGGCCAATCGGTTGCCGGTCGCGCTCGTCGACCACGATCAGGTCGATGACGGTGTGGTCGATCTGCACCTGTTCCAGCGGCATGGTGACTTCTGGCGGAATGCCACCCGCGCCTTGCAAGGGACGGGCAGCGTCCTGCCCGCCCCGGCTGCGGGCTATTTTCGCCGGGTGTAGTCCGGCAATCCGCTGGGCCACGGTGTTGCGCGCCGGCACCGGCAGCTTCTGGGTTTTGCACGCCTGCGCGACTTCGCGGTGGAACGCCGCCAGGCTGCGTTTCTGCTTGGTCAGGAAGCGCTTTTGCAGCAGCTCGCGGATGATGCGCTCGACCGGTTCCGGCAAGCGCCCCTTGCCTTTGCCGCCGCCGGATCGGCCGGGCGTCAGGTCTGTTACCAGGCCAGTACCCTGCCGGGCGCGACGGATCAGGACATATACCTGTCGCCGGGACAGGCCCAGCGCTTGGGCTGCCTCATCGGCGGCTTCATGCCCGACCACCTCAAGCGCTGCCAGTGGCCCGATGATTTCCGTCCGGTGCCGGGCTTGCGCCCATGCCTCGTCGGGCAGGGTGGCCACGCCTTGCGCGGCAATCGGTGGAGTGTCTGATGTCATGCCCAAACCTCGCTTTGGTGCACACGAGTATTGAGCATAGTCGAGATTGGTGCAGACGACTCCTGATATTGGGCTGTCAGGAGCCGTATGCACACCAGGCGTTACATCCAGTCAGATGGTGCGGTCGTCTTCTGAAAACGACAA
>NZ_WUMG01000007.1:0-184109 GCF_009827015.1 Delftia sp. CH05
TCCTTGCTGGGGGCGTGCAGGCGGGGCATGGGAAAGGGGGGGGGGAGGCCGAGGCGAGCCGTCAAGTATGCCTGCTCCTGCATGTCCCTTCGGCCCCGGGTTTTTATCCCCGATGCATGTGGACGGAGTTGTGGAAAACTCCGGGTGTAACTTGCCGAATCCGCGCCCTGCAAGGCTTTCCACGGAATGCCTAAAAAATCAGCGCAGTGGCGAAAGGGCGTCGATTAAGGGTAATTACGGATGGCCGCGCCGGACCCGTGGGCAGGGTCCGGTGGTTGTTTCAAGAGGTGTCTAAAGGCCTTGGTCGCTGAACACCGGGGCCCGTTTTTCCAGGCCTGCGCGCACGGCTTCGGCCTGGTTGGCACTGCCCAGCAGGGCCTGCTGCTCGCGCGCCTCGGCCAGCAGGATGTCCTGGGGCGATGCCGTTTCGCTGAGCTGCATCAGGCGCTTGGACGCGCGCATGGCGTGCGGGCTGCTGGCCGCGATCTGGCGGGCCAGGTGGCGCGCTTCCTCCAGCGGCGCGGAACTCACGCGCGTGGCCAGGCCCAGGGCCACGGCCTCGGGGCCGGGCACGATGCGGCCCGTGTAGACCAGCTCGCGCAGCACATCGCCGCGCACCAGCGGCGCGGCCAGCGCGCAGCCGGCCATGTCGGGCACCAGTCCCCACTTGATTTCCATGATGGACAGCCGCGCATCCTCGGCCACCAGGCGGATGTCCGCGCCCAGCGCCAGCTGCAGGCCGCCGCCGTAGGCCACGCCGTGCACGGCGGCGATCACGGGCACGGGCAGTTCGCGCCAGCCCCAGCAGATCTGCTGGAAGCGGTTGGCAATGCCGTGCGTGCGCGCGGCCAGGTCCGTCATGTCTGCCGTCTGCTGGCCGTCGGCAATGCCGGCCATGCTGCCCATGTCCAGGCCCGCGCAGAAGGCGCGCCCCTCGCCATGCAGCACCACGGCGCGCAACCCGGACGTGTCCCGCAGCCGCGCCAATGCGTCGATCAGGGCGTCGAACATGGCGGGGTCCAGCGCATTCATCTTGTCGGGCCGGGCCAGGGTCACCTCGGCCACGCCGTGGTTCACCGATATGCGCACGCGTTCTTGGCTCATGGCTTGTCTCCTTGTGTCTATGCGGTTCTTTGCTGGCGGTCGGCCGCGTTGCGCGATTCGATGGCGCTGCGCGCATTCGCCCAGTCCTGGTCGCTCCAGCTGGCCAGCCCGGCGAAGTTGCCGCCCGTCGCCTGGTATTGTCCGCCGTCTATGGCGATGGTCTGTCCCGTCAGGTACTCGGCCTGGCGGCTCATGAGGAAGACGGCCAGGTTGGCCAGCTCGGGCATGCGGCCGTTGCGGCCCATGGGGTTGTCAGCGCGCACATGCTCGCCGCCCTGTGGGTTCAGCCGCGCGCTCATGCCTTCGGTGGGAAACAGGCCCGGCGCGATGGCGTTGAAGCGTATGCCCCGGTTGCCCCATTCCACGGCCAGCGACTGCGTCATGGCATGCACGCCCGACTTGGCCATGGCCGAGGGCACGGTGAAGGCCGAGCCGTTCCAGACCCAGGTGGTGAGGATGGACAGCACGCTGGCCTTGCGGCCCTCGGCCAGCCAGCGGCGGCCGCACTCCAGCGTGAGGTTGAAGCTGCCGCGCATGACGATGTTGGCCACGGCGTCGAAGGCGCGCATGGACAGGTCCTCTGTGCGGCTCACGAAGTTGCCGGCCGCGTTGTTGACCAGGCCCGTGAGCGCGCCGCCGTCGGCCCAGATGGCCTCGATCATCTGCTCCACGGCCTCGGGCTGGCGCACGTCGCAGGCATGGCCAGTGGCCCGGCCGCCGTGCTGCTGCACCAGCTCCTGCGCTGTCTGCTCGACCACGGCGCCGCGCCGGCCGCACAGGTGGATGTCGGCGCCCAGCATGAGAAAGGCCTCGGCCATGACACGGCCCAGGCCGGTGCCGCCGCCAGTGACGAGGATGCGTTCGCCCTTGAGCAGGCCGGGCTTGTAGATGAGGTCGTCGAGGGTCATGGCTGCTGTCTCCTGTGCTGCCGGGGAAGGGATAGGGGGACTGCGGCAGCGCTTGGCGCCGCCAGGGGATCGGAGCGTCAGAGCACGCGCGAGATCACTTCCTTCATGATTTCGCTGGTGCCGCCGTAGATGCGCTGCACGCGCGCATCGGCGTACATGCGCGTGACCATGTATTCGTTCATGTAGCCGTAGCCGCCATGCAGTTGCACGAGTTCGTCGAGCACGCGGCCCTGCGCTTCCGAGCCCCACAGCTTGGCCATGGAGGCCGTGGCCGTGTCCAGCGTGCCGGCCACCAGCTGCTCCACGCAGCGGTCGATGAAGGCGCGGCCCACGGTCAGCGTGGTGGCCACCTCGGCGAGCTTGAACCGGGTGTTCTGCATGTCGGCAATGGCCTGGCCGAAGGCGCGGCGCTCGCGCACATAGGCCAGCGTGGCCTCATAGGCGCCTTCCATGCAGGCCAGGGCGGCCAGGCCGATGATCAGGCGTTCGTAGGGCAGGTCGCCCATGAGCTGGTAGAAGCCCTGGCCTTCGCGCCCGCCCAGCAGCGCGTCCTGCGGCACGGTCACGTCGTCGAAGAACAGCTCCGAGGTGTCCTGGGCCTTCATGCCCATCTTGTCGAGCACGCGGCCCACGCGAAAGCCCGCGCAGTCCCGGGTCTCCACGATGAGGATGGAGGTGCCGCGCGCGCCCTGGGCCGGGTCGGTCTTGCAGACCACGAGGATCAGGCCGGCCAGCAGGCCGTTGGTGATGAAGGTCTTGCTGCCGTTGATACGGTAGCGGCCGTCCCTGAGTTCTGCGCGCGTGCGCACGCCCTGCAGGTCCGAGCCCGCGCCGGGCTCGGTCATGGCGATGGCGCCCACCAGCTCGCCGCGCGCCATGGCGGGCAGGTACTTGCGCTTTTGCGCCTCGGTGCCGTGGTTGAGCAGGTAGTGGGCCACGATGGAGTGCACGGAGTTGCTCATGCCCGAGAGGGCGCGGCGCGCCATCTCCTCGTGGATCACGGCCTCGTGGCGGAAGTCGCCGCCGCCGCCGCCGTATTCCTCGGGGATGTCGGTGCACAGCAGGCCCAGCTCGCCGGCGCGGCGCCAGATGGCATGGCCCACGTTGCCGCGCTGGCGTGCGGCTTCGTCCTGCGGCTGCATTTCGGTTTCCAGAAAGCGCACGGCGGTGGCGCGCAGGCTTTCCAGTTCGGGGGTGCTCCAGGAGCGTGTCAGTTGCAGTGGCATGGCTTGGACCGGTGGATTGAGGGGTTCAGTTGATGCGGCGTTCGCGGCCCTGCCAGTAGGGCTCGCGCAGCTGGAATTTCTGCAGCTTGCCGGCGGCCGACAGCGGCAGCTCGCTGCGGAACTCCACCGAGCGTGGGCACTTGTAGCCCGCGATGCGTTCGCGGCAGTGGGCGATGACCTCGGCCTCGGTCAGCGGCTGGCCCTCACGCGCGACGATCACGGCGTGCACGCGCTCGCCCCAGCGTTCGTCGGGCACGCCGATGACGGCGCACATGGCGACCTGGGGCAGCTGGGCGATGGCGTTCTCGACCTCGGCCGAATACACGTTCTCGCCGCCGCTGACGATCATGTCCTTGAGCCGGTCCACGACGAAGAGGTAGCCGTCGGCATCCAGCCGGCCCATGTCGCCCGTGTGCATCCAGCCGTCCTTGAGCGCGGCGGCCGTCTCGGCGGGCCTGTTCCAGTAGCCCTGCATGACCATGGGGCCGCGTGCCGTGATCTCGCCCACCTCGCCGGGCGGCAGCTCGCGGCCCTCGCCATCGACGATGCGCACCTCGGCAATGGTCACGGGCCGGCCGGCCGCGCGCAGCAGGCGCTCGCGCTGCGGGCCGGGGCGGTGCTCGGCCGGGCCCATGGACACGATGGTGGGCGACAGCTCGGTCATGCCGTAGGCCTGGGCGAAGTCGGCGCCGGGCAGCGCCTGCATGGCGCGCTCCAGCAGGCTGGCGTCTATGGGCGCCGCGCCATAGAGCATGAGGCGCAGGCTGGACAGGTCGAATTCGGCCATGCGCGGATGCTCGATCAGCCGGCGGATCATGGTGGGCACCAGGAACAGCTCGTTCACGCCGTGCTGCTGGATGCCGGCGAGGATGGCCAGCTCGTCGAAGGCCGGCACGATGACCTGGGGCACCAGGCGCTGGGCCATGAGCAGGGCCAGGCCGCAGCCGGCCACATGGAACATGGGCGTGACCACCATGCCCACCTTCACATGCTGGCGCGGCACGTTGCTGGCATTGGACAGGGCGTTGATGAACAGGTTGTCGTGGCTGAGCATCACCCCCTTGGGCCGGCCCGTGGTGCCGCCTGTGTACATGACGGCGGCCAGGTCGGTGCCGCTGCGCAGCGCGTCGGCGCAGGGCGTGGCGGCGGCCAGCAATTGCTCGTAGTGCAGCGCGCCTTCGGGCGCGGCGCCCGTGCCGCAGAACACCACGGTGCGCAGGCTGGAGGACAGCTCGCGCAGCCGGGGCACCAGGGGCGCGAAGGCATCGTCCACGAAGAGCACGCGCGTGTCGCAGTCGTCCAGCGAGTAGGCCACCTCGTGCGCGCTCCAGCGGATGTTGACGGGGTTGACCGCGGCGCCTGCCCACCAGCAGCCATAGAAGTATTCAAGGTAGCGGATGGAGTTCAGGCCCATCATGCCGACGCGGTCGCCGGGCGCCACGTCCAGCGCCCGCAGCAGGCCGGCGCAGCGTTCGATGCGCTGCGCAAGCTGCGACCAGCTGGCCTGCTCTGCGCCGCAGATGGCTGCCGTGGCGCCGGCCCTTTCGCGGCGGCCCTTGTGGATGGCCTGGGTGAGATGCATGGGCATGGGGTTTCCTCAGGAGCGGGCATTCCAGGCGGCCAGCGTGTCCTGCAGGCTGGCGGCGCGCGGGGGGCGGGGCTGCTCGGGCACGCTGCGCGAAAAGCGCGGCGCCGGCGCGGGCTGGAGCACGCCACCGGCCTCGGTGAACGTGGCGCGCGCGCGGTTGTGGGCATGCTGGGGCGCCTCGTCCCAGTCGAGCACGGGGGCGAAGCAGGCATCGCTGCCTTCCAGCAGCTCGCACCATTGCTGGCGCGTGCGCGTGCGGAACACGTCGGCCAGGCGCAGCTTGAGCAGGGGCCAGCGTGCGGCGTCCAGTTGCGCGTCGAACAGCGGGTCCTGTATGCCGCAGCGCTGGCGCAGCTCGGCGTAGAACTGCGGCTCGATGGCGCCTATGGCGATGTATTTGCCGTCGGCGCAGGCATAGGTGTCATAGAAGTGCGCGCCGCCGTCCAGCAGGTTCTCTCCGCGCTGGTTGCTCCACTGGCCCTTGGCCTTGAAGCCGTACATGAAGGCCGACAGCAGGGCCGTGCCATCGGTCATGGCCGCATCGATGACCTGGCCCCGGCCGCTGCGCCCGGCCTCGTGCAGGGCGGCCAGCAGGCCCACGGCCAGCAGCATGCCGCCGCCGCCGAAGTCGCCCACGTAGTTGAGCGGCGGCACGGGCGCCTCGCCCGCGCGGCCGATGGCGTGCAGGGCGCCGGAGATGGCGATGTAGTTGATGTCATGCCCCGCCGCATGCGCCAGCGGCCCGTGCTGGCCCCAGCCCGTCATGCGGCCGTAGACCAGGCGCGGGTTGCGCGCCAGGCAGGGCTCGGGCCCCAGGCCCAGGCGCTCCATCACGCCGGGCCGAAAGCCCTCGATCAGCAGATCGGCGCGTGCGATCAGCGCCAGGGCCGAGGCCTGGCCTTCCTCGCCGCGCAGGTCGATCTCGACCTGGCTGCGGCTGCGCGTGGTGATGTCCTGTGCATCGACCGGCGTGCCGGGCCGCGCGATGCGCAGCACCTCGGCACCCATGTCGGCCAGCAGCATGGCGCAGAACGGCCCCGGGCCCAGGCCCGCGAACTCGACCACGCGCACGCCTTCAAGCGGTCCTGGCATGGAGGTCTCCTTTCAGGCCGTGGGCAGTGGATGGTTCTTGTACTGCTCGCGCAGCTTGGTCTTTAGCAGTTTTCCCGTGGCCGTGTGCGGCAGCTCGGCCACCTGCAGCACATCGTCGGGCAGCCACCATTTGGCGATGCGCGTGGACAGGAAATCGAGCATGGACTCGCGGCTGACGCTGTGGCCTGCGCGCGGCACCACCAGCAGCAGCGGCCGCTCCTGCCACTTGGGATGGGCCACGCCGATGATGGCGGCCTCGGCCACGCCGGGATGGCCCATGGCGGCGTTCTCCACGTCGATGGAGGAAATCCACTCGCCGCCCGACTTGATCACGTCCTTGGCGCGGTCCACCAGCTGCAGGAAGCCGTCGGCATCGATGGTGGCCACGTCGCCCGTGGTGAAGAAGCCTTCCTCATCGACGGGCGAGCCGCCTTCGCCCTTGAAGTAGCCGCTGGCGATCCAGGGGCCGCGCACGCGCAGGTGTCCCCGGGCCTGGCCGTCCCAGGGCTGGGGCCGGCCGTCGTCGTCCACGATCTTGAGGTCCACGCCCCAGACGCCGCGCCCCTGCTTGAGCTTGACCTTGACCAGTTCCTCGCCCGACAGCGCGTCGTGCCGGGGCAGCAGCTTGCTGACCACGCCGATGGGGCTGGTCTCGGTCATGCCCCAGCCCTGCACGACCTGGGCGCCGAACTGGTTCTCGAAGCGCTCCAGCATGGCGCGCGGCACGGCCGCGCCGCCGATGCCTATGCTCTTGACGCCCAGCGCGCGCGGGTCGATGTCGGGATGCGCATCCAGGTACTGGAACAGCATCAGCCACACGGTGGGCACGCCCTGCGAGAAGGTGACCTTCTCGTCGCGCATGAGCTCGTAGACGCTCTGGCCGTCCAGGTGGGGGCCGGGCAGCACCAGCCGTGCGCCGGCCATGGCCGCCGCATAGGGCGTGCCCCAGGCGTTGGCATGGAACATGGGCACGATGAGCATCACGGTCTCGCGCGCGTTCAGGCCGAAGGTGTCGGGCGCCAGCTCCATCAGCGTGTGCAGCACGGTGGAGCGGTGCGAGTACAGCACGCCCTTGGGGTGGCCCGTGGTGCCCGAGGTGTAGCACAGCGACGAGGCCGTGCGCTCGTCGAACTCGGGCCACTCGAAGTCCTCGCTCTGGTTGCCCACCAGTTCGTCCCAGCAGTGCAGGTCGGGCAGGTCCAGCGCGGGCATGTGCTCGCGCGAACTCATGCAGACATAGGTGGTGACGGTCTTCAGATGCGGTGCGAGCTTTTCCACCAGCGGCGCGAAGGTCACGTCGAAGAACAGCACCCGGTCCTCGGCATGGTTGGCGATGTATTCGATCTGCTCGGGAAACAGGCGCGGGTTGATGGTGTGCAGCACCGCGCCGCTGCCCGAGACGCCGAAGTACAGCGCCAGGTGGCGCCAGCTGTTCCAGGCCAGCGTGCCCACGCGTTCGCCGGGCTGCACGCCCAGCGACTGCAGGGCGTTGGCCACCTGGCAGGAGGCGCGGCGCATGCCGGCCCAGTCGGTGCGGTGCAGGCCACCGTCCCGGGTTTCCGGCAGGCGCGAGACGATCTCGGTGTGCGGATGAAAGCGCGCCGCATGCTCGATCAGCGACGAGATCATGAGCGGGCGGTCCTGCATCAGTCCTTGCAAGGCGGGCATGGGGGTGTCTCCTGTCGTTGTCCTGAAGGCCGGGGTCATTGCACGGGCGCGTAGCGGCTGCCGTCGAAGCGCACGAGCTGCATCTTCTTGATGGGGAAGAAATCGTCCGCACCGGTCTGCAGGCTGATGCCCGGGTAGAGCATGGGCAGGTCCATCTTCAGGCTGGCGGCCTGCTTCATGATGTTGGCGCGCGTGAGCTCGTCGCCTGCCTGCCTGAGCACCTGCACCAGGGTCTGGGCCTGGGAGTAGCCGATGACGTTGAGCGAATCGTTGGGGTCGCCGGCCGGGTAGAACTGCTTCATGAAGGCCAGGTAGCCGGCCAGCTCGGGCGTGCCCTGGTTGGTGGGGTCCGAGGGCTCGCGCAGGTAGCTGGCCGTCATCACGCCGCGCGCGTTGTCCAGGCCCGCAGGCTTGAGCACCGAGCTGATGGACAGCGAGACGCTGACCAGGTAGTGCGCAGGCTTCCAGCCGATGTCGGCGGCCTTGCGTATGGACTGGGCCGCGAACTTGGGCGTGCTGATGTTGATGAAGGTGTCCGCCCCCGAGCCCTTGAGCGCCACCATCTGGCTGTCCACCGTGGGGTCGCCGACCTCGTAGGTCTGCTGCACGACGATGCGCTGCTTGGCCTGCTCGCCGAAGCCGTCGAGCACGCCCTTGAGGTAGTCCTTGCCGAAGTCGTCGTTCTGCATCAGGACGGCCACCTTGGCCTGGGGCCGCGTGGCCAGGATGTGCTGGGCGAAGGTGCGGCCTTCGAGCTGGTAGGTGGGCTGCCAGCCCATGGTCCAGGGGAAGTTCTTCGGATCGCCCCAGCGCGTGGCGCCCGTGGAGACGAACAGCTGGGGCACCTTGCGCTGGTTCATGTAGCGATGCACGGCCTGGTTGTGCGAGGTGCCCAGCGCGCCGAACATCAGCAGCACGCCGTCGCGCTCGACCAGCTTGCGCGTCTGCTCCACGCTCTGGGCGGGGTTGTAGGCGTCGTCGGCCGAGAGGTAGGTGATCTTGCGGCCGTTGATGCCGCCTTCGGCGTTGATCTTGGCGAAGTAGGCCGCATGGGCCTTGCCTATGGTTCCATAGGCCGACACGGGACCTGAGTAGGGCACGAAGTTGCCGATGCGGATCTCGGTGTCGCTGGCGCCGGTGTCGTACTTCTTCTGGGTCTGGGTCTGGGTCTGGGCCTGGGCTGGCACCTGGGTGACGGCCGGCAGGACCAGCGCCAGGCAGGCGATCAGGGCCCGGGGGCCGCGGGCGAAGGGGTTGCGCATGGTGGTCTCCTGGCTTGCGGGCGCCGTGCCCGCTTTTCTTGTGGTGGCCGGTCCATGGTAGGAACCGGCCCGGCGCGCGCCCATCGTCGATTCCGACGAATGCATGTGCGGGCGCAGCAAGGTGCGTCGGGAAGGCGGGGCGGGAAGGCGCGGTGGTCAGCCCGGCTGGCGTGGCGCGAACACGGGCTCGCGCTTTTGCATGAAGGCCTGCACGCCTTCCATGAAGGCCGGCGCGCCCACCAGCTCGCGCTGGCGTTCAGCCTCGTAGTGAAGCTGCTGCTCCAGCGTGGAAGCGGCTGCATGGTCCAGTGCGCGGCGGGCTTCCAGCACGGCACCGGCCGGCAGCCGCGCCAGGCGGGCGGCCGTGGCCAGGGCCTGCTCGCGCAGGGCCTCGTCGTCCACGCAGGCCCAGACCAGGCCCCAGTCGGCGGCCTGCTGCGCGCCCAGCCTGTCGCCCAGCAGGGACAGGCCCATGGCGCGCGCACGGCCCAGCCGGCGCTCGATGAACCAGGTGGTGCCCAGGTCCGGCACGATGCCCAGGCGCGGCAGGAAAGGCAGGTAGAAGTAGGCCGAGCGCGCCGCCAGTGCCACGTCGCCGGCCAGGGCCAGGCCCACGCCGGCCCCGGCTGCCGCGCCGTTGATGGCGCAGACCACGGGCACGGGCAATTGCTGCAGGTCCAGGATGAGGCGGTTGGACAGCTGCTGCATGTTGTCGGCCGTCTGCTCGCCCAGCGTGCGGCCATCGGCCTGGGCCCCGCCTTGTGCCCCGCCTTGTGCGCCGCCCATGGACGACAGGTCCGCTCCCACGCAAAAGCCCCGGCCCTCGGCGGTGAGCACCAGGGCGCGGAGGGAGCTGTCCTCGCGCACCTCGGCCAGCAGTTCGCGCAGCCGCAGCTGCAAGGGCCTGCCCAGCGGATTCATGCGGGCGCTGTCCTGGAGGACGATGAGGGCGATCTCGCCGTTGTTGCCGCTGTCGCCGTTGTTGCCGTGGCGTTCCATGCGGACGGCCGGACTGGAATTCATGGGGGACTCCTGTGGGTGGGGATGGAAAGTCAGGCACGCGGCCGCTGCCGGGG
The DNA here is from genome assembly GCF_009827015.1 of Delftia sp. CH05. Classification (NCBI taxonomy): domain Bacteria; kingdom Pseudomonadati; phylum Pseudomonadota; class Betaproteobacteria; order Burkholderiales; family Comamonadaceae; genus Delftia; species Delftia sp. CH05. The sequence continues at coordinate 9,925 of NZ_WUMG01000007.1, forward strand.
CAGGTGCAGGCCCGGCCGGCCCGGTCGGCCCAGTCGGTGCAGCAGGCCCATCACGCCGCCGGGCATGGCGAACATGAAGACGATGAGCACGGTGCCGTAGACGGCCCAGGGCGCGGCCTTGGACACCTGCTCGGCCAGCCCCGGGATGAACATGATGAATAGGGCGCCGAACAGCGCGCCCCACAGCGTTCCCACGCCACCCACCACCACGCCCACCAGCAGCGAAATGGACAGGAACATGGTGAAGGAGTCGGGCGCCACGAACTGCACGGCAATGGCCGACAGCGCGCCGCCCACGCCCGTGTAGCCGGCCGAAATCGCAAAGGCCATGGACTTGCAGTGCGCGTTGTCCACGCCCATGGCCTCGGCCGCCATGGCGTGGTCGCGGATGGCGCGCAGCGCCAGGCCGCTGCCGCTGTCTATGAGGTTGCGCGCCATCCAGAACAGCAGCGCCGCCACGGCCAATGCATAGAGGTAGAACCACTGGTCGGCATCCAGCGGCAGGCCCCAGGGCGCCTCGGGCTTGGTCAGCACGATGCCGCCCACGCCGCCGGTCCATGCCTCCAGGTGGCGGTACTTGAGCAGCTGGGGCATGGCCACGCCCAGCGCAAAGGTGGCCAGCGCCAGGTACAGCCCTTCCAGCCTGAGCGCGGGCCGCCCGAACAGGTAGCCCGCCGCCAGGCTCACCAGGCCCGCTGCAGGCACGGCCAGCCAGTAGGCCAGGCCTGCGCGGTCCATCAGGATGCCGGCCGCATAGGCGCCTATGGCGAAGAAGGCGCCATGGCCCAGCGAGATCTGGCCGCTGTAGCCCGTGAGGATGTTCAGCCCCACCAGGGCCACGGCATAGGCCAGCACCATGGTGGCCTGGAACAACTGGTAGCCCTTGGCCACGAAGACCAGCGAGCAGGCCGCCAGCGCCAGCGCCGCGATCAGTACCGTGCCCAGGGGCAGGGGGCGGCGCGCGCTGGTGGAGGCGACCAGCGCGTCAGACGAGGAGGCGGATCGTGTGGACATCATTGTTCTCCAGGGCGTTTGGCACAAAACTGGCGTGGCCCAAAAGCGAGGGTGTCGTCCCCCTCCCGCGTAGCGAGAGAGGGGGCGCCGTGCAACGGGAAGCGGCGTAGCCGCTCAGGGGGGATATTGTTCAAACCCTCCTGACGACCTTGCGGCCCATCAGCCCGGCCGGCCGCACGATGAGCACGCCCACGATCAGCACCAGGGCCACCGAGAGCTTGAGTTCGGTGCCGACCACGTAGCTGCCCACCAGGTTTTCAAGCACGCCCACGATGAAGCCGCCCAGCACGGCGCCCGCGGGGCTGTCGATGCCGCCCAGCAGCGCGCCCGCAAAGGCATACAGCAGCACGCCGCTCATCATGTGCGGATCGAGGAAGACCACGGGCGCCACCATCATCCCGGCCACCGCACCGATGGCGCCGGCCAGGCCCCAGCCCAGCATCAGCATGCGCCCCACGGAGATGCCCACCAGGCGCGAGGAGGCCGGGTTCTGCGCGGCCGCGCGCATGGCCAGCCCCAGCGGCGTGAGCCGGAAGAAGGCAAACAGCAGGGCCACGATGGACAGCGCCACGAAGATGGTGCCCACCTCATGGGCCGACATCAGGGCGCTGCCATACCAGGCGTCGGCCGGGAACGGGCTGTGAAACTCCTTGATGGTGTAGCCGAAGATCCAGCCGGCCAGGCTGTGGAAGACGATCAGCAGGCCGATGAAGACCACCACCTGGGCCAGGTCCGCCGCCTTGTGCATGGGGCGGATGATGGCGAACTCCACCGCCGCGCCCAGCACGAAGGACAGCGCCACCGTGGCCAGGAAGGCCCACCAGTACGGCAGCCCCGCCTGCAGCAGCGCCCAGGCGATGAAGGTGGAGAACATGGCCATCTCGCCCTGCGCGAAATTGATGTGGTGCGTGGCCTGGTAGATCATGACCAGGGCCAGCGCCACGGTGGCGTAGATGCCGCCCGTGGCCAGGCCGGCCAGCAACTGGTGGATGAAGGCGTCCATGGCCGCTACTCCCCGAGATAGGCCTGGCGCACCGCATCGTTGCGGCGCATGGCTTCGCTGGGGCCGTGCAGCACGATGCGGCCGGTCTCCAGCAGGTAGGCGCTGTGCGCCAGCTCCAGCGCCAGGCGCGCGTTCTGCTCCACCAGCAGGATGGTCGTGCCCTGCTCGGCGTTGATGCGCCGCAGGATGCCGAAGATGTCGCGCACCACCAGCGGCGCCAGCCCGAAGGAGGGCTCGTCCAGCAGCAGCAGGCGCGGGCGGCCCATGAGGGCACGGGCAATGGCCAGCATCTGCTGCTCGCCGCCCGACAGCGTGCCGGCCTGCTGGGTGCGGCGCTCGCGCAGGCGGGGGAAGTAGCCGAACATGCGCTCCATGTCGCCGGCCACGTCGGCACGGGCCGCACGCGTGGGCCGGGCCTGCGCCCCCAGGCGCAGGTTCTCCTCGGCGCTGAGCTGGGCGAAGGTGCCGCGCCCGTCGGGCACATGGCCCACGCCCTGGCGCGCGATGCGCTCGGTGCTGTGCCGGTCTATGCGTTCGCCGGCCAGGCGCACCTCGCCGCGCGTGTCCACGAGGTGGCGGCAGATGGCGCGCAGCGTGGTGGTCTTGCCCGCGCCATTGGCGCCCAGCAGGGCCGTGACGCGGCCTTCGGCCAGGTCCATGTCGATGCCGTCCAGCACGCGCACCGACCCGTAGGCCGCATGCAGTCCGCGGATTTCAAGCAGTGCCGCCATGCGAAACCTCCCTGTCCTGATCCTGCGGCTGCATGTCCGAGCCCAGGTAGGCGCGGATGACTTCGGCATCGGAGCGGACCTCGCCCGGCGTGCCTTCGGCGATCTTGCGGCCGAAGTTCAGCGCCACGACCTTGTCGCTCACGCGCATGACCAGGCCCATGTGGTGCTCCACCAGCAGCACGGTCAGGCCCAGCCGGTCGCGCAGCGACAGGATCAGGTCGCCCAGGCCGGCCAGCTCCTCATGGTTGAGGCCGCAGGCCGGCTCGTCCAGCAGCAGCAACTGCGGGCGGCAGGCCAGGGCGCGTGCCAGCTCCACGCGCTTTTGCGTGCCGAAGGGCAGGTCGGCCACGCGGCGCTCTGCCACGCCCGTCAGCTCCAGCAGGGCCATCAGCGATTGCGCCTGGGCGCGGGCTTCTTCCTCGCGCCTGCGCACGCCGGGCAGGCGCAGGGCGTCGCGCACAAAGCCGGCGTGCTGGTGGCTGTGCGTGCCCAGGCGCACGTTGTCGGCCACCGTCATGCTGGAAAACAGGGCCAGGTTCTGGAAGGTGCGGCCCATGCCCAGCGCGGCCATGCGGTGGCGCGCCAGCGTGGCCAGCGGCTGGCCGCGAAAGCGGATGTGGCCGGCCTGCCAGGCATACAGCCGCGACAGGCAGTTGAACAGGCTGCTCTTGCCCGCACCGTTGGGGCCGATGAGGCCGCAGATCTGGCCTGCCGCAACATCGAAACTCACGCCGTCCAGCGCGACGATGCCGCCGAAGCGCAGCGAAACGCCTTCGATGCGCAGCAGGGGCTGCGAGTCCTGGCTCATGGCTTTCCCTCCCCCGATGGTGGGCGGCCGGCGCGGGCCGCGCCGGCCGCACGGTGGCATGGCGGCGCCTACAGGCGCTCGATGATGGTGACGTTGGCCATGCCGCCGCCCTCGCACATGGTCTGCAGGCCGTAGCGCCCGCCGCGCGCATGCAGGGCGTGGATCAGCGTGGCCATGAGCTTGGTGCCCGAGGCGCCCAGCGGATGGCCCAGCGCAATGGCGCCGCCGTTGACGTTGAGCCGCGCCGGATCGGCGCCCGTGGCCTGCAGCCAGGCCAGCGGCACGGGGGCAAAGGCCTCGTTGACCTCGTACAGGTCGATGTCGGAGATGCGCATGCCGGCCCTCTTCAGCGCGGCCTGGGTGGCGGGGATGGGGGCCTCCAGCATGATCACGGGGTCATGCCCGAGCAGGCTCATGTGGTGGATGCGCGCCAGCGGCTGCACGCCCAGGGCCTTGAGGCCGCGCTCGCTGACCACCATGACGCCGCTGGCGCCATCGCAGATCTGGCTGGCCGTGGCGGCGGTCACGCAGCCGCCCTCGCGGATGGTCTTGACGCCGGCAATGCCTTCCAGCGTGGCGTTGAAGCGTATGCCTTCATCCACCGTGTGCGGCTGGCCTTCGCCCTCGGCACCGCCTTCGGCGCTGCGCGCCTGCACGGCCAGGATCTCGCGGTCGAAGCGGCCCTCGCGCGCGGCCTGCACGGCGCGCTCATGGCTTTGCAGCGCATAGGCGTCCAGCTGGTCCTTGGCCAGGCCGTACTTGCCGGCCATCATCTCGGCGCCCATGAACTGGCTGAACTCCACGCCCGGATAGCGCTGCTGCATGGCCGGACTCATGTACACGCCCAGGCCGGCCTTGGCGGGCAGGGCGTTGGGCGTGCCCATGGGCACGCGCGACATGCTCTCCACGCCTGCGGCGATCACCATGTCCATGCTGCCCGACATCACGGCCTGGGCCGCGAAATGCAGGGCCTGCTGGGACGACCCGCACTGCCGGTCCACCGTGGTGCCCGGCACGGACTCGGGCAGGGACGAGGCCAGCACCGCGTTGCGCGCCACGTTCGTCGCCTGCTGGCCGACCTGGCTGACGCAGCCCATGATCACGTCCTCGACCTGGGCCGGGTCGGCCTGGCTGCGGCGCACCAGCTCGTCCAGCACCTGGGCCGCGAGATCGGCCGGATGCCAGCCCGAGAGCTTTCCGCCGCGCTTGCCGCCCGCCGTGCGCGTGGCGGCGACGATGTATGCCTGTGCCATGGATATGTCTCCTGTTCCTGTATTCCTGGGGGGATGGTGGCCCGGCCGGCGCGGGCCGGGCATCGTCGCAATCGACGATTCCGGCCAGGGAAAACGCGGGGACGGTGCCTGCCGTGAGGCCTGGGCGGTACGCCTAGCGCGGTGCCATGCGGATGGCGCCGTCCAGGCGCACGCACTCGCCGTTGAAGTAGCCGTTGGTGATCATGGTCTCGGCCAGGTGGGCGTATTCGTCGGGCTGGCCCAGCCGCTTGGGAAAGGGCACGGAGGCGGCCAGCGCGGCCTTCACGTTGTCGGGCGCGCCCTGCAGCAGCGGGGTGTCGAAGATGCCGGGCAGGATGGTGTTCACGCGGATGCCCTCGCCCATGAGGTCGCGCGCGATGGGCAGGGTCATGCCCGTGATGCCGGCCTTGCTGGCCGAGTAGCTGGCCTGGCCCATCTGCCCGTCCTGCGCCGCCACCGAGGCGGTGTTGACGATGGCGCCGCGCTCGCCGTCGGCCAGCGGCTCCAGCGTGAGCATGCCCGCCGCCGACTTGGCGATGCAGCGGAAGGTGCCCACCAGGTTGATCTGGATGATGCGGTCGAAATTGGCCACGGGAAGATGCCGGATCTCGCCCGTGGCCTTGTCGCGGCTGGCCGTCTTGACGGCATTGCCCGTGCCCGCGCAGTTGACCAGGATGCGCTCCTGCCCGTGGGCCGCGCGGGCCTGGGCAAAGCCCGCGTCCACGCTGGCCTCGTCGGTCACGTCCACGCGGCAGAACAGGCCGCCTGTCTCGCGCGCCAGCGCCTGCCCGGCCGACTCGTTGAGGTCGAACAGGGCAACGCGCACGCCTTTTGCGGCCAGGCGGCGCGCGGTGGCCGCGCCCAGGCCCGATGCCCCGCCCGTGACGACGGCGCTGATGCTTGCGTCAAGCTGCATGTGAAGGTCTCCTTTGAGAGAGTCTTTGCCGCGCGCGCTGTCGCCTTGGCTCGCGACAGGGCGCGCTGCGCTGCCTATGATCTGCAGGCCAGTCTAGGAATCACCCCGCATTGCCGCCATCGTCGAAACCGACGAAAGTGCCCGCTCCTTCACTCCTGCCATGTGCTCCTCGCCCGCATGCCGTCCCCAGTGCCCATTCCTGCTCCCGGTTCCGGCTATGTGCCCCAGGCCAAGCTGAGCCCGCCGCGCGCGGCCGCAGCCCAGGTGGCGCGCCTGGCGGTGGCCGCGCGCTGGCCCGAGGCGCTGCGCGCCCGCGTGGTGCTGGTGCGTGCGCCGGCCGGCTTCGGCAAGACCACGGCCATGCGCCAGATGCGCGAGCGCCTGCAGGCCGAAGGGCAGGCCACGGCCTGGCTCACGCTGGATGCCGCCGACAACGATGTCTCGCGCTTTCTGCAATGCCTGGGTGCGGCCGTGCGCGGCCTGGGCGGCATGGCCGAGCGCGAGGCGGACGGGCCGGGCGAGCTGTCCCGGGCGCTGCAGTCGCTGGCCGGCGAAGGCCGGTCGTTTGCGTTGTTTATCGACGATTTCGAGGTTCTGCACAACGATGCCGTGCTGGGCCTGGTGCGCCAGCTGATGGAGCAGTTGCCCGTGCACGGCCGGCTGGTCATAGGCTCGCGCGCGCTGCCGGCCTTGGGGCTGGGGCGGTTGCGCACCAGCGGCCAGCTGCTGGAGATCGATGCGGCGCTGCTGCGCTTTTCAGCGGCCGAGGCCGAGGAGTTCTTTCGCCTGCGCGGCTGCGCGCTGCCGCGCGAGGCCGTGGCGCGCCTGGTGGACAAGACCGAAGGCTGGATAGGCGCGCTGTGGCTGGCCTCGCTGGCGCTGGAGCGGCATGGGGCGCACAGCGACTTCATCGAGCGCTTCTCGGGCTCGGAGCGTGCCGTGGCCGACTACCTGGCCGAGGACGTGCTGGCACAGCAGGCCGCGCCCGTGCGCGATTTTTTGCTGCGCACCAGCATCCTGCGCACGCTGGATGCCCAGGTCTGCCAGGCCCTGGTGCCGCGCGCCGATGGCGCCGCCATGCTGCAGGCGCTGGAGCAGGCCCATCTGTTCTTGCTGCCGCTGGCCGACGAAGGGAAGGGCAGGCGCAGCTGGCGCTACCACAGCATGTTTGCCGACTTCCTTCGCGCCCAGCTGCAGCGCGAGCGCCCCGGCGAGGTGCAGCGCCTGCACCTGGCGGCCAGCGGCTGGTACGAATCCTGCGGCCGGCCGGTGCCGGCCATCGAGCATGCGCTGGAGGGCGGCGACCCGCCCCATGCGCTGGCGCTGCTGCGGCGCCATGCCGAGGCGCTGATGGAGCAGGGCCGCATGCGCCTGCTGTCGCGCTGGTTCACGGCCCTGCCGGCGCCGCTGCTGGCGCGCGAGCCGCTGCTGCAGGCCGTGGCCGCCTATGCCGACTGCTTCACCCGCGGTCCCGTGCAGGCACAGCTGTGGCTGGATGCGCTGGAGCCCGGCATGGCCGCCGACCCTGCCGCGCAGGCCCTGGTCATCGCCCTGCGGCCGCTGCTGCTGGCCATGATGGACCGCGTGGAAGAGGCTGCGCCACTGGGCCGCGAGGCGCTGGCGCGCCTGCCCAGCTGCCGGCCCTTTGCGGACAGCTCGCTGACCAATGCCATGGCCTACGTGGCATCGGTGCTGGGCGATACCGACGAGGCCCGCCGCCTGCTGGATGCGGCACGCAGCACCCAGGCCGGCAGCCTGTTCAGCCGCATGTACACCGAGGCCATGGAAGGCGTGCTGGACCTGTCCGCCGGCCGGCTGCGCCAGGCGGCAGCGCGTTTCAGGGTGGCGCTGGCTGCCACGCCGCGCAGCGCGGCCTACAACCCCACCAACGGCAATGCCTGGGCAGGCGTCCTGTACGCGGGGGTGCTCTACGAGGGCAATGACATCGACGGCGCCGATCACCTGCTGCAGGTCTACCTGCCGCTGGCACGCGATGTGGGCCTGCCCGACCACGTGATCGCCAGCTACCGCATGCGCGCGCGCATCGCCTTCCTGCGCGGCGACGTGGATGCCGCCGTGGGCCTGCTCACCGAACTGGAATACCTGGGGCACGAGCGCCAGCTGCCGCGCGTGACGGCCAGCGCGCGGCTGGAACATGCGCGCATCTTCGTGCTGCAGGGCAACCGGGCGGCCGCATCCGAGGCGCTGGAGCGTGCCGACGACCCTGGCGTATGGCCGCGCGTGGAACGCCTGCGCCTGCCGCCGCACGAGGTGGAGGACATCGCCATCGCCCGGCTGCGCTGGGGGCTGCACTTTGGCGACTGCCGTGACGTGCGCGATGCCATCGCCCCCTTGCTGGCCGATGCGCAACTGCGCGGGCGCCGCCACCGCAGCCTCAAGCTGCAGGTGCTGTGCGCGCTGGCCGAGGCAGGCTGCGGCGACTTGGACGCCGCCGCCGCCATGCTGGCCCAGCCGCTGCGCCACGGGGCCAGCGAAGGCTTTGTGCGCCTGATGCTCGATGAGGGGCCGCTGCTCGCGCCTGTGCTGCAGCGCGTGCTGTCGCCCTCACTGTCTCCTTCACTGTCGTCCTCACTGTCGCGCCGCACGGAAGCGGCGGAGCCGGAGGCTGCCGCCCATGCGCAGCGGCTGCTGTCTGCCCTGGGCGAGCCTGCCGAGCCCGCCGATCCCCCCGAGCTGCAGGCAGCGGATGCGCCCCAGGGCCCGGCGCCGGCCACGGCGCTTGCCGAGCCCCTGACCCGCAAGGAGCTGCGCGTGCTGGAGCTGCTGGCCTCGGGCTACTCCAATGCGGCCATGGCCGAGAAGCTCTTCGTCTCCGACAGCACGGTGCGCACCCACCTGCGCAGCATCAACCTCAAGCTGGGCGCGCGCAGCCGCACCCAGGCCGTGGCGCTGGCGCGGGAGCTGCGGGTTCTGCGCTAGGCCGCTGGCGGCTCAAGCCTGCAGATGGCGCGCATAGGTCAGGAACACTTCGTCACGCACCCAGCCCAGCGACTCGTACAGCGCCTGGGCGCGCAGGTTGTTGCGTGCCGTGGTCAGGTCCATGCGTGCATGGCCCGTGGCGCGGGCATGGGCTTCGGCCGCCAGCAGCAGGGCGCGGCCCACGCCCAGGCGGCGCCCATCGGGCACCACGAAGAGGTCGTAGAGCACGTAGATGGGCGCGGCCAGCACCGAGCAGAACGAGGGGTAGAGCTGGCAAAAGCCCAGGGCGCTGCCGTCCGGTCGGCGGGCCAGCAGGATCACGGATTCGCCGCGCTCCAGCCGCGCCGTGATGAAGGCCAGCGCCGCGTCGGCATCCGCAGGTTGCTCGTAGAACTGGCGGTAGGCATCGAACAGCGGCGCGATCAGCGCGGCGTCTTCGGGGATGGCGGTGTGTATGGCTGTGGAGTTCATCGGTGGTTCAGGGCGGAGGTTGCCAGCATGGCGCAGGGCAAGGATGCCGTGCTCATATCTTTGCTGAATCTCTCCATTTGGAGATGTGATTTGACCTGGATCATGGACAGGCGGAACACTCCCGGCCCATGTCCGAACAAAAGATCGAGTTCTACAAGGGCGCCGCTGGCGGCTGGGGCGCATTGCGCAGCGTGAGCCAGGCCCTGATGCGCCAGGATATCGCCGTCAAGGGCGCCAAGACGCTGCTGTCGGCCAACCAGCCCGACGGCTTCGACTGCCCGGGCTGCGCCTGGCCCGACCGCAACCACCATTCCACCTTCGAGTTCTGCGAGAACGGCGCCAAGGCCGTGGCGGCCGAGGCCACGGCGCGCCGCGTGACGCCCGAATTCTTTGCCCGGCACACGGTGGCCGAGCTCATGGCGCAAAGCGATTTCTGGCTGGAAGACCAGGGCCGGCTCACCGAGCCCATGGTGTACGACGCGGCCAGCGACCGCTACCGGCCCATCGGCTGGGACAGCGCCTTTGCGCTGATCGCCCGCCACCTGAACGCGCTGCCCGACCCGAACCAGGCCATCTTCTACACCTCGGGCCGCGCCAGCAACGAGGCGGCCTTTCTCTACCAGCTGTTCGTGCGCGCCTACGGCACCAACAATTTCCCCGACTGCTCCAACATGTGCCACGAGCCCAGCGGCAGCGGCATGAAGCCGCAGATCGGCGTGGGCAAGGGCACGGTGCAGCTGGCCGATTTCGAGCAGGCCGATGCCATCTTCATCTTCGGCCAGAACCCCGGCACCAACCACCCGCGCATGCTGGGCGAGCTGCGCGCAGCCCACAAGCGCGGCGCGCGCATCCTGAGCTTCAACCCGCTGCGCGAGCGCGGGCTGGAGCGCTTCCAGGACCCGCAAAGCAAGCTGGAGATGGCCACCCTGGGCGCCACGCCCATCAGCACGCACTACTTCCAGCTGCGCGTGGGCGGCGACATCGCGGCCGTCAAGGGCATCATGAAGCATGTGATCGCGCAGGACGATGCACTGGGGCAAGGGGGCGGCGGCGTGCTGGACCATGCCTTCATCGCCGAACACACGACCGGCTTCGAGGCCCTGGCCGAGGACCTGCGGGCCGAGGACTGGGGCCTGCTGGAGGCCGAGTCCGGCCTGAGCCGCGCGCAGATGCAGACGGCGGCCGAGGTCTACATCGCCGCCCGCAGCACCATCGTCTGCTGGGGCATGGGCATCACGCAGCACATGCATTCGGTGGCCGCCGTGCAGATGCTGGTCAACCTGCTGCTGCTGCGCGGCAACATCGGCCGCCCGGGTGCGGGCGCCTGCCCGGTGCGCGGCCACAGCAATGTGCAGGGCGACCGCAGCATGGGCATCTGGGAAAAGCCGCCGGCCGCGCTGCTGGACCGGCTGCAGCAGGTCTTCGGCTTCGAGCCGCCGCGTGCCCACGGCGTGGACGTGGTCGAGTCCATCCGCCTCATGCTCGAAGGCAGGGGCAAGGTCTTCTTCGCGCTGGGCGGCAACTTCGCGGCGGCCACGCCCGACACGCATGCCACCTGGCAGGCTCTGCGCCGCTGCGACCTGACCGTGCATGTGACCACCAAGCTCAATCGCAGCCACCTGGTGCACGGCCGCGAGGCGCTGATCCTGCCCTGCCTGGGCCGCACCGAGATCGACATGCAGGCCGGCGGCCCGCAGGGCGTGACGGTGGAGGACTCCATGGGCATGGTCCATATCTCCAGCGGCATCAACCCGCCTGCGTCCGAGCACCTGCTCAGCGAGATCGCCATCGTCGCGCGCCTTGCCGCCGCCACGCTGGGCGCGCAGCGGCCCGTGCCCTGGCTGGAGCTGGCTGGCGACTATGCACGCATACGCGAGCTGATCGAGCAGGTCTTCGACGACTTCCACGACTTCAACGCGCGCGTGGCCGTGCCGGGAGGCTTCAAGCTGCGCAATGCGGCGAGCGAGCGCATCTGGGAGACGCCCCGGGGCAAGGCCGGCTTCTTCGTGCACGCCGTGCCGCGCGACACGCCCGTGCACCGCGCACGCGCCGCGCGCAGCCCCGGCGCATCGCCGGTGTTCACGCTGTTCACCACGCGCTCGCACGACCAGTACAACACCACCATCTACGGCATGGACGACCGCTACCGCGGCGTCTTCGGCCAGCGCCGCGTGGTCTTCATCCATGCCGAGGACATCCGCGCCCTGGGCATGAAGGATGGCGACTGGGTGGACCTGCAGACGGTGTGGGATGACGGCCAGCAGCGCAGCGCCGAGCGCTTCAGGCTCGTGGCCTACGACATTCCGCGCGGCTGCATCGCTGCCTACTATCCCGAGACCAATCCGCTGGTGCCGCTGTCGGCCACGGCCATCGTGGCGGGCACGCCCAGCTCCAAGTCCATTCCCGTGCAGCTGGTGGCGCACAGGCTGCCTGCCGTGCCGTCTCCCGCGCTGGAAGAAATGGCGGCCTGAAGTGCAAGGCATGGAAGAACTGGCCGCCGCCATCCTGCGCGAATTGGCCACCGAGCCCGCACCCATGTCCCTGCCCAGGCTGGGCAAGCGCCTGGGGCAGGGCGCCAGCGTGCTCATGCGCTGCCTGGCGCTGATGGGCGATGCGCCCATTGCCGGCACACCGGGGCCGGGCTGGGTCAGGCTGGCGCAGGAAGAGGGGCGGTGGCTGGCGGCCCTGACGGAGCGCGGGCGCTTGTGGGTGGAGGCCGAGGCCGGTCAGGCGCTGGCCGAGGGAACGGGACGCGTGCGGTAGAACTGCATCGGAAACTCCTGCATTTCCTTGGCGTGCTGGTTGATCACCGCGCGCTTCATCTTGCCGACCACGTGCATCTCGCAGGGCTTGCAGTCGAAGCGCAGCGTGAGTTTTTCCTTGCCGTTGATCAGCTGCAGCGGCTCGGCCTTGATCGTGCCCTTGACGCCGATCACGCCCTTGGCCTGCTTGGGGCACAGGCTCATGGAAAAGCGCACGCAATGCTTGGTGATCATCAGGCTGACTTCGCCTTCTTCTTCCTTGCTCTCGTAGGCCGCGTCGATGACCTTGACGCCGTGCTTGATGTAGAAATCGTGCGCCTTCTGGTTGTAGACGTTGGCCAGGTAGGTCAGCGTGTCCTCGGGGAAGGGCACGGGCGGCTCCACGGGCAGGGCGCGCGGCAGGCGCACGAAGCCGGCCTGGCGTGCGGCCTCCAGCGCGGCGACGGCGTCGCGGCGCAGCTGGTTCAGGGCCGAGGCCGGCACGAACCAGGGCTGGCTCAGCTGCAGGCCGATGTCATGCACGGAAAAAATGGTGGCGCCGAAGCGGCCCAGCTGCTCGCGCAGCGTGGCCTCGGCACGGGCTGCGTCGGTGGCGGCCTGGTGTTCCTGCACGATGGCGGCGGTGGCGGTGAAGCCGTCCTCGTCGGTCAGCGTGAGCGCAAAGCCGTCGGGCGTTTCCTTGAGTTCGGCCCACAGGCCGATGCGGCGGTCGCTGGATTTCTTGTCCAGCGTGCGCACCCAGGCCATGTCGCGGTTGCGGTTGACTTCCAGGCCCTTGCGCAGATCCTTGAAGCCGGCGATGGGGTCCTTGGGGAACAGGCGCCACAGCGACTTCTTCGCATCCACCGACTCGGCGCGGTTGATCTGCAGGCCCACCAGTTCCTTTTGCAGGTCGTAGTAGCACAGGCCGTCGCCGTTGTGCAGTTCGGTGTCGCGGCTCGAGGTCTCGATCTCCACGAAGTTCTCGCCCACCTTGGTGACCCAGCCGATGGCGCGGCCCGGTGTCTTGGGCGTGTCGAAGGCGCCGATGTCGTCCTTGCGGCCGTTGACGAAGTAGTCGGTGAACTCGCGGTTGAAGTTCTGGTCGGGGTCGGGCGTGAAGCTGAACGTGGTGCTGCCCGAGGACGAGCGCGCCAGCGGCGTGTCGGAGAACTCGCGCTCCTCGATGATTTCGTCCAGCAGCTTGCGGTAGTGGGCCGTGATGTTCTTCACATAGCCCATGTCCTTGTAGCGGCCCTCGATCTTGAAGCTGCGCACGCCGGCGTCGATCAGTGCGCGCAGGTTGTCGCTCTGGTTGTTGTCCTTCATGGACAGCACGTGCTTTTCGTGGGCAATGATGCGGCCGCTCGCGTCCAGCACCTCGTAGGGCAGGCGGCAGGCCTGGTTGCAGTCGCCGCGGTTGGCGCTGCGGCCCGTGTGGGCGTGGGTGATGTAGCACTGGCCCGAGTAGGCCACGCACAGCGCGCCGTGCACGAAGAATTCGATGGTGGTGCGCGCCGGGTCGGTGGCCGCACGCACGGCGGCGATCTGCTGCAGGTCCAGCTCGCGCGCAACGACGATCTGCGACAGGCCGGCATCCTGCAGGAAGCGGGCCTTCTCGGGGGTGCGGATGTCGGTCTGGGTGCTGGCGTGCAGCTGGATGGGCGGCAGGTCCAGCTCCAGCAGGCCCATGTCCTGGATGATCAGCGCGTCGGCACCGGCCTCGTAGATCTGCCAGGCCATCTTGCGCGCAGCCTCGAGTTCATCGTCGCGCAGGATGGTGTTGAGCGTGATGAAGATGCGGCTGCCGAAGCGGTGCGCGTGGTTGATCAGGCGCTGCAGGTCGCGGATGTCGTTGCCCGCCGTGGCGCGCGCGCCGAAGGCCGGGCCGCCGATGTAGACGGCGTCGGCGCCATGGTTCACGGCCTCGATGCCGATGTCGGCATCGCGCGCGGGAGACAGGAGTTCGAGCTGGTGGGGCAGGAGGGACATGGGGCTTTGTGGTGTTCTGTGTTCGTACCCGCACCGGCGTGGGGGGCCGGGCGTCGGGCGCAATGCGGGGGGGAAACTGGCCCCCACGCTACCCTTGCTGCGCAAGGTCCGCTGCCCCCCAAGGGGGCCGCTTTTTGTCTTGGGGCGGTCCGGCGACGAAAACCTCGCAGCCCGTTTGCGGTGAGGCGCAGCATTATCGCCGCAGCCCCGAAAAAACGTGCGCCAGGGGGTATGCGCCCGATGCCCGGACGCGCAGCGCCGGTTTTTGCCTATCCTTTAGGATGCGCACTGCACGGGCCGGGCCGCCATGCCGGACACCCTGGCCCGTGCCTGCTCCGCCCTCTGCCTGGTGCGCTTTCGCTGCGCCAGTCCTTGACCGGCCGGGCAGCGCCAGACTGGCCACGCCGCAGCGGATTTCGCTGGCCAAGGCGCCGTTTCACTGATTGACCGTTTTTTCCAGGAGTTGCCATGCACGCCTCGATTCGCCATTTCCCGTGGGCCGGCCCGGCCCTGCTGTGCGCCATGCTGGGCAGCGGCGGCCTGGCCTGGGCGCTGCCGGGAAGCGGCCCGGCCAACGGGCAGGCGGCAGGGGCTTCCGCTGCGGCGGCTGCACCCGGTACGGCCGCTGCACCGGGTGCAGCCGATGCGCCCCTGGTGGTGCGCATTGCCCATGCCGGGCCGGTGTCCGGCCCCATTGCCAGCCTGGGCAAGGATGAGGAAAACGGCGTGCGCATGGCCCTGGACGATCTCAATGCCAAGGGCCTGGAGATCGGCGGGCGCAAGCTGCACTGGAAGCTGGAGGCCGGCGACGACGGCGGCGACCCCGGCCAGGCCGTGGCCCTGGCCCGGCGCCTGTGCGACAAGAAGGTGGCGGCCGTGGTCGGCCACCTGCAGTCGGGCACCACGCTGCCGGCCACGTCCATCTATCAGGACTGCGGCATCGTCATGGTCACGCCGGCGGCCAGCAACCCGGCCATCACCCAGTCGGGCTATGACACCACGTACCGCGTGATCGCCGACGACCGCGCCATGGTCGATGCGCTGGTGTCCCACGCCGTGGGCAAGCTGGGCGTCAAGCGCGTGGCCATCATCGATGACCGCTCGGCCTACGGCCAGGGCATCGTGGCGCTGTTCGAGGCCCAGGCGCGCGAGCAGGGCATCGAAATCGTGGACAAGCAGTACACCGGCGACAAGTCCACGGACTTCGTCCCCATCCTCACAGCCATCAAGGGCAAGAAGCCCGACGCCATCTTCTTCGGCGGTCTGGATGCCCAGGCCGGCCCCATGCTCAGGCAGATGGCCCAGCTGGCCATGGACAAGGTGCGCTTTCTGGGCGGCGACGGCCAGTGCACGCTGCGCCTGCCCGAGCTGGCCGGCAACGCGGCGCCGCTGCGCAACGTGACCTGCGCCGTCGGCGGCAGCCCGCTGGAGCGCATGCCGGGCGGCGCTGCCTGGAAGCAGCGCTATGACCAGCGCTTTGCCGACCAGTACCAGGTCTTCAGCCCCTACGCCTACGATGCCACCATGGTGCTGGCCCAGGCCATGGTGCGGGCCGACTCCATCCGGCCCGATGCCTATATCCCCTATCTGCGCCAGACCAGGTATGAGGGCGTGACGGCGCCGATTGCCTTCACGCCCCAGGGCGAGCTGCAGGCGCCGGTGGTCACGCTGTACCACTACGCGCAGGGCGTGCGCAAGGCGCTGCCCTGACGCGCTGACAACGTGGCTGCCGAACACCCATTCTTGCCGCAGGCCGACGACGAGGCCTGGATGCGCGCCGCCCTGGAGCTGGCACGCGCCGCTGCCGGGGCGGGCGAGGTGCCCGTGGGCGCCGTCATCGTCAAGGACGGCGCCATCATCGGCCGGGGCCGCAACGCGCCCGTGGCCCACGGCGATCCCACGGCCCATGCCGAGGTGCTGGCGCTGCGCGATGCGGCCGCGCACCTGGGCAACTACCGGCTGGACGATTGCACGCTCTACGTGACCCTGGAGCCGTGCACCATGTGCAGCGGCGCCATGCTGCATGCGCGCCTGGGCCGCGTGGTCTATGGCGCGGCCGAGCCGCGCACGGGCGCGGCCGGATCGGTGCTGGACGTGTTTGCGCTGCCGCAGATCAACCACCACACGCAGGTGACGCGCGGCGTGCTGGCCGGCGAATGCGCGGCCCTGATGTCGGACTTCTTTCGCACGCGCCGGGCCGAGCAGCGCGCGGCCCAGCCGCATCCGCTCAAGGACACGGCGCTGCGCCATGCGGATTCCACCTTCGGCGGCTTTGCCCAGCCGCAGTGGCGCAGCGACCTGCCGGCGCTGGCAGGCCTGCGCCTGGCCGTGGTCGATGAAGGACCGCACGATGCACCGCTGACCTGGCTGTGCCTGCACGGCAGCCCGGCATGGGGCCAGCTGTTCCAGCCCATGCTGCCCGGGTGGCTCCAGGCCGGCCATCGCGTGGTCGTTCCCGACCTGCCGGGCTTTGGCCGCAGCGACCAGCCCAAGAAGGACAAGGCGCACAGCGCGGCCTGGCATGTGCAAGTGCTGCGCGAGCTGGTGCTGGCGCTGGACCTGCGGAACATCGTGCTGGTCGGCCATGACGATGGCGCGCACCTGGGCCTGGCCGTGGCGCAGGCCGAGCCCGCCCTTTTTTGCGGCGCCTGGCTCATGAATGCCTGGCCCGCAGGCCCGGCGCCCGATGCCTGCATGCAATGGTTTGCGCAGGCGGCGCGCAAGCCGTCATGGCCCGTGGGCCGCGCCATGCGCGAGGTGGGCGAGGAGGCCGGCGCACAGCCGCAGGCCTGGAACCTGCCGTTTTCCCAACCCGGCCACCGCGCCGCGCTGCAGGCCTGGCCCCGCGTGCGGGCCGAAATGCCTGCGCTGCCGATGGCGTTGCTGGCGCAGTGGAGCCAGCAGCAGCGCCTGTGGGTGCAAGGCGGCGAGCACGATGTGCTGCTGCCCGCGCCCGCATGGCGACAGGCCTGGCTGCAGGCGCTGCCACAGCTGCCGCCGGCGCAGCTGCGCCTATCCCCGTGCGGCCATTGGGTTCCCCTGTGCGCAGCCGGCATGGTGGCCGACGCTGTGGAATACTTCCGCCCATAGGCCAGCGCCGCCGGCCCCTTGCCGGGGCTGCGCGGCGCCAGGTCCCCGTCTTCACTCCCCTTGCAATATGGAGCATGCCGGCCAGGGCCGGCATGGAACCACCTTGGCCACTTCGCGCAGTTCCCGCACCCCCCGCAAAACGGCAGCCGCTACCGCTACCGTTTCAGCCCCCGTTTCTGCTCCCGCAGATCACTCGCACGAGCATGTGCATTCAGCCGACGGCCAGTGCTGCGCGCATGGCCACGGGCGTGCCGATGACCATGGGGATGCCCACGACCACGACCACGAGCATGTGCACGCCGCCGACGGCAGCTGCTGCGACCATGCGCATGACCAGGGTCCGCGCCACATCTACATCTACTCGCCCGCCGGCGCCGTGCGCGACAAGGCCGGTTTCAAGCGGGCCGTGCGCCGCCTGGAGGCCATGGGCCACCAGGTGGAGATCGATGCCGATGCGCTGAGCAGCCACCAGCGCTTTGCCGGCGACGACGCCACGCGCCTGGCGGCCATCGACCGTGCGGCGGCCAGCGGTGCCGACCTGGCGCTGCCCACGCGCGGCGGCTACGGCCTCACGCGCATCCTGCCGGGCATCAAGTACAAGGCCGTGGCCAAGGCCATCGCAGGCGGCACGCGCTTCGTGGGCCTGAGCGACTTCACGGCGCTGTCGCTGGCCCTGCTGGCCAAGACCGGCGCCACCACCTGGGCCGGCCCGCTGCTGGTGCACGACTTCGGCCGCCCCGATGCCGAGGGC
Organism: Delftia sp. CH05; assembly: GCF_009827015.1. NCBI lineage: Bacteria > Pseudomonadati > Pseudomonadota > Betaproteobacteria > Burkholderiales > Comamonadaceae > Delftia > Delftia sp. CH05. Next base: position 27,635 of record NZ_WUMG01000007.1, read on the forward strand.
GGCGTGGACGACATCATGCTGGACTGCTTCAACGACCTGCTCAGCGGCCAGGGCGAGGGCGCGGGCTGGCAGATGCCGAAGATCGGCCTGCGCGAAGACGGCAAGCCTGCCGTCAAGGACTTCTACATCAGCGGCGGCGCCACGCTGTGGGGCGGCAACCTGGCCGTGCTGGTCTCCCTGCTGGGCACGCCGTACTTCCCGCAGATCAAGGGCGGCATCCTGTTCCTGGAAGATGTGGGCGAGCATCCCTACCGCGTGGAACGCATGCTGACCCAGCTGCTGCATGCGGGCGTGCTGGCCCAGCAAAAGGCCATCGTGTTCGGCCAGTTCAGCGAGTTCAAGCTCAGCTCGCACGACAAGGGCTTCAAGCTGCAGACCGTCATCGACTGGCTGCGCAGCCAGGTCAAGTGCCCCGTGCTGCAGGGCCTGCCCTACGGCCATGTGCCGACCAAGGTGATGCTGCCCGTGGGCGCGCCCGTGTCGCTGTCTGTCGAAGGGCGCGATGCGCTGATCTACTGGGGCCACGTGCACTGAGCGGCAAGGAGCAGACGGCATGCTGCAGATGTGGGAGTTCGCGGCCTACCCGCTGCTGGCGCTGATGTTCGTCGGCATCTTCACGCGCGAGGTGATCGCGCCGGCCTCGCGCAACCATTGCGACCGGCGCTGGCTGATCCTGTCCACGCTGCTGGGCCTGGGCACGCTGGCCACCACCTTGGCGGTAGGCCATCTGTTCTCGGACGGCATCCGCCGCCATGCGCTGCTGGACGTGGGCCGGCAATGGCCGGCCTGGGCCGTGGGCGCACTGAGCTTTGTGCTCACCAGCTTTGTCTTTTACTGGTGGCACCGCGCCACGCACCGGTCGGACACGCTGTGGCGCCTTTTCCACCAGCTGCACCACAGCGCGCCGCGCGTGGAGGCGCTCACGGCGTTTTTCGCCCATCCCATGGACACGGCCGCCGCCGTGCTGCTGAGCGCGCTGTCCAGCTACTGGGTGCTGGGGGCCAGCCCGCTGGCTGCCGCCTTTGCCATCGGCCTCACGGGGGCGTTCGACCTGTTCCTGCATGCCGACATCCGCACGCCGCGCTGGCTGGGATACATCGTGCAGCGGCCCGAGATGCACACCGTGCACCACCAGTACGGCCACCATGCGCAGAACTACGGCCTGCCCGTCTGGGACCTGCTGTTCGGCACCTGGGCCAATCCGGCCGAGCGGGTGGAGCGCCTGGGCTTTGATGCCGACAAGGCCGAGCGCGTGACCGACATGCTGCGCTGGCAAGACGTGCACAAGCAGAACTCCCCCTGAGGCGCTGCGCGCCTTCCCCTCTCTCGCTTCGCGGGGGGGGGCGGCGCGGCCGGCGTAGACCCTTGCTCGCTGTCCCTTGTTCTTGGCCGCGCCAGTTTTTGAGGCTCTGTACGGTGGCGGTGGGGGCTGACTGCTATTCGAGATACCGGCCGTTTTCCTTGCGGCGGGCGCGCATGCCGGTGCGCAGGAAGAGCACGGTGCCGCCTTGCTCGGCCAGCGGCGCGCGGGTGTCGCCGGACAGGTGGGCGTCCAGGCGCTGGGGCAGGTTCTCCAGCAGGGAGCGGATGGCGGACAGGTCGGTGTCGGCCGCTTCGGGATGATCGCGCACGAAGCCTTCAAGGTAGGCGCGGGCATCGGCCTGCAGCTGCTCGCGCGTGGTGGCCAGCGAGACGTAGCTGACGCCGGCCTGGCCCGGCGCCTCGGTTCCCAGCAGGTAGCAGCCTATGTAGTCACCACGGGGCTGGCCCACGGGCGGGTCCTGGCTGAGCTTCTTCAAGAGGCTGAAAGGCCACATTCCTGGTACTTCCTGTTTCTGTCTGGCGCCCTGCATCCATTTGCGCAGGGCGGGCGCTGATTGTCGCCTGAAGGCGGGGCCAGACTTGCTGACGATTCGTCGTGAGCAATGTGAGCAATGGACCAGTTCATATGCTACAAACTGCAACACTACGATATGAAAAAAGGCAGGGGGAAGGGAGAAGAATGGGAATCATGCGAATCCTGAACTCGCGATGGTGGAGCGTGGGCGCCGTGGCCTTGGTCGGCTCGGCCTTGCTGGCCGGCAGCGCGGTGGCCATCTATGCCGTGCGCGTGCAGCCGGTGCTCGACGGACAGCTCACGCTGGCCGGCCTGGAGCAGCCCGTGCGTGTGCGGCGCGACGAGGCCGACATCACCCACATCAGCGCCTTCACGCCGCAGGACCTGTGGCGCGCGCTGGGCCATGTGCATGCGCAGGAGCGCGGCTGGCAGCTGGAGTTCAACCGCCGCCTGATGCACGGCACGCTGTCCGAGATCCTCGGGCCGGCCACGCTGGACACCGACAAGCTCATGCGTGCGCTGGACATACGCGGCGCGGCGCGGCGCCAGTACGCATCCCTGCCTGCCAACGCGCGCGAGGCGCTGCAGGCCTACAGCGAGGGCATCGCGGCCTTCTATGCGGCCCTGCCCATGCGCCAGCATCCGCAGGTGCCCGAATTCATGCTGCTGGGCACCACGCCGGGCGGAGGCGACAGCTCGGCCTGGGCGCCCGAGGACAGCGTGGGCTGGGCGCTGATGATGGCGCTGGACCTGGGCGGCAACTGGGGCAACGAGTTCGCGCGGCTGGCCGCGCTCTCGCAACTGGACACACAGCAGCTGTGGCAGCTGATGCCACCCTATCCGGGCGAGGCGCCGGCCACCTCCACCGACCTTGCGGCCCTCTACCGGGGCCTGGGCGTGTACCGCCAGGAGGCACAGGCGGCGTCTGCGCCCAAGGTGGCTGCCGCCGGCGAGGCGAGCGATGCCTGGGCCCGCTGGTCCCGCGACATGGTGCGCGATGCGGGCACCAACGACGGCAAGGGCAGCAACAACTGGGTGCTGTCGGGCAGCCGCACGGTCAGCGGCAAGCCCCTGCTGGCCAACGATCCCCATCTGGGCCTGAGCGCGCCCGCCATCTGGTACTACGCGCGCCTGCAGTCGCCCGCCGGCCATGCGCAGGACGGCACGCCGCTGGCGCCCATCGATGTGGTGGGGGCCACCCTGCCGGGCCTGCCCTTCGTGGTGCTGGGGCGCACGCGCGAGGTGGCCTGGGGCTTTACCAACACCAATCCCGATGTGCAGGATCTGTACCTGGAGCAGATCGATCCAGGCAACCCGGGCCGCTACCGCACGCCGGACGGCTGGGCGCCTTTCACCGAGCGCAGCGAGCGCATCAGGGTCAAGGGCCGGGCCGATGTGCAGCTCACGCTGCGCAGCACGCGCCACGGTCCCGTGATCAGCGATGTGCAGCCCCAGTACGAGGCCGTGCTCGACAAGCGCCGCTACGCCGTGGCCCTGCGCTGGGCCGCGCTGGACACCGACAACCTCACCGTGCAGGCCGGCCTGCGCGCCAACGAGGCGCGCAGCGTGGCCCAGCTGTTCGAGGCCTTTGCCGACTACCACTCGCCCATGCAGAGCATCGTCGCGGCCGATGTCCATGGCGACATCGGCTTCAAGGCCGCAGGCCGGGTGCCGCTGCGCGCGGCCGACAACGACCTGCGCGGCGTGGCGCCCGCGCCGGGCTGGGAGGCACGCTACGACTGGCAGGGCTGGCTGCCCTACGACCAGGCCCCGCAGGACGATGGAACGGCGCAGGGCTATCTGGCCACCGCCAACCAGCGCATCACGCGCGAGGGCTATGCCCACTTCCTCACCCAGGACTGGAGCCTGCCGTACCGGCACCAGCGCATCACCGAACTCATCGATGCGAAGGACAGGCACGACGTGGTCAGCATGGCCTCCATCCAGAACGACCAGACCTCGCTGGCCGCCCGCGCCCTGCTGCCGCAAATGCTCAAGGCCCTGGACGAAGCGCCGGCCACACATCCGCTGGCCGGGCAGGCGCGCCGGGTGATGGCGCAGTTCGACGGCCGCATGGATGCCGCGCAGGCCGCGCCCCTGATCTTTGCCGCCTGGGTGGACGAACTCACGCGCGGCCTGGTGATCCCGCGCATTGGTGCGCAGACCTTTGCGGCCACCTATGGCAAGCGCGATTACCGCGCGGGCATCGAAGGCATGCTGGAGCGCCGCGATGGCTGGTGGTGCGCAGCGGCGGGCTGCAGCGCCCAGGTCAGCCAGGCGCTGGACCGGGCGCTGGCGCGCCTGCAGGCCACGCAGGGCAGCGACCTGGGCCGCTGGCGCTGGGGCGCGGTGCATGCGGCCCTGAGCAGCCACCGGCCGCTGGGCAGCGTGGGGCTGCTGGCAGGCATCTTCAATGTCAGCGTGCCATCGGGCGGCGACAGCTACACCGTCAACGTGGGCCAGTACCTGCCCGGCGATGCCAGGGCGCCGTTCGCCAACCGCCATGCGGCATCGCTGCGCGCCATCTACGACCTGGCCGAGCCCGAGCGCTCGCTGTTCATCTACCAGACCGGCCAAAGCGGCGTGGCCCTGTCCAGCCGCTATGCGGACATGTCTGCCGAATGGGCCGACGGCCGCTACCGGCCGCTGCAGATGGCGCCCGCGCGCTGGCGCCATTCCATGATGCTGCGGCCCCAGTAGGTTGCAGCAGGCTGCAGCAGCGGCGCGCGCAGGCCTCAGGTGCCGAGGAATTGCTCGATCAGCCCGGCCACGGCCGCCGGCTGGTCGTGGTGCAGCATGTGGCCGGCGTCCTGGACCACGGCCGTGCGGCAGTCGGCAATCTGCCCGATGCGCTCGTGGTACTCGGCCAGCGTGTAGCGGTCCTTCCACCACATGCCCAGGCTGTCGTCGCTGGCTTCGATGGCCAGAACGGGCGCGGTGATGGCACGGTACAGGGCCAGGATTTCTTCCACGCGGAACAGCTGCGCGCTGATGAGCTTGTGCGCCGTGTCGCCCAGGATTTCCCAGCGGCCCTGCGCATTGGGCGCCGCCCAGTGGTGGGCCAGCCACAGCGCCTTGTCCTCGGGCAGGCGGCGGTTGGTCTTCATCAGCCGGCGGGCCACGTCCTGCACGCTGTCATAGCTCTTGAGTTCCATGCCGCCGCTGCGCAGCTGGCGCAGCTCGTCCATCCACTGCGCATAGCGCGCAGGCGCCTGGTCTGGCCGGGTGGCCGGCATGCCGAAGCCTTCGAGGTTGACCAGCCGGCGTATGCGCGCAGGCCGCGCGCCCGCATACATCATGGACACGTTGCCGCCCATGCTGTGGCCCACCAGGTCCACGGGCGTATCGCCCGCCAGGGTGTCCAGCAGATGGTCCAGGTCGCCCAGGTAGTCGGCAAAGTCATGCCGGTCGGCAGGCCAGGCCGGCCGGCTCAGGCCGAAGCCGCGCCAGTCCGGCGCGATGATGCGGCGCCCCGCCATGAAGGCCTCGCCAAAGGCATCGACCACGAACTGGTAGGAGGCCGCCACATCCATCCAGCCGTGCACCAGCACCAGCGGCGCCAGCGCGGGATCGCCATCCACAGGTCCCCACTCGCGCACGTGGTACTCCATGGTGCGCACCGGCACCATGCGAGAGCGCCAGGGGCGTGTGGGAGCGTAGATGGGTGCTTCTTCAGCGGCCGTGGCGGGGAGGGAAGAGGGGGCTTGCAGCATCCCGCCGATTATTCCGGTTTGCTGCTGTGCAGCAGTCAGGGGCGGGACAGCGGTGGCGCGGGATTTCCCTGTGGCGGCAGACCCGCAGGTAGTAACCCGAGCGCCGCCGCCGCTGATGCACGGCATCAGAAACAATGATTGGCCGGCCGGGCCGGCGCTGCCTACAGTGGGTTGCAGATCTACCGCACAACAACCCGAAGGAGACAGCAATGCAGCAACGCAGATGGCTGACGGCCGCCATGGCCGCAGGATTGTGGGGCGCCGCCATGGCGGCGCAGGCCGGCACGGTGACGGTGCTGACCTCGTTTCCCAAGGAGCTGACCACGGCCTACCAGAAGGCCTTCGAGGCGGCCAATCCGGGGATCAAGATCGAGATCCTGAACAAGAACACCACGGCCGCCGTGGCCTATGTGCGCGAGCTGCCCGAGGGCCAGCGGCCCGACATCATGTGGGCCAGCGCCCCTGATGCCTTCGAGGTGCTGGCGCGCAACAAGCTGCTGACCGCCGCGCCCGAGACGCGCAATCCGGCCGCGCCCGCCAAGATCGGCAACTACCCGCTCAACGACCCGCAGGGCCTGTACTACGGCCAGGCGCTGGCAGGCTACGGAATCATGTGGAACACGCGCTACCTGAAGGCGCACAAGCTGGCGGCGCCCAAGGAGTGGAGCGACCTGACGCGGCCCGAGTACTTCGGCCACATCGCCATCTCCTCGCCCTCGCGCTCGGGCACCACGCAGCTGACGGTGGAGACCATCCTGCAGGGCGAGGGCTGGGACAAGGGCTGGCGCCAGCTGCTGTCCATGATGGGCAACGCCGCCGCCGTGACCGACCGCAGCTTTGCCGTGCCCGATGGCGTGAACAACGGCCAGTACGGCATAGGCATCGTGATCGATTTCTTCGGGCTGGCGGGCAAGTACTCGGGCTTCCCGGTGGACTTCGCCTATCCGGCGATGACGGCCGTGGTGCCGGCCAACATCGCGCTGATCGCGGGCGCCAAGAATGCCGACGAGGCGCGCAAGTTCATGGCCTTCACCATGTCGGTGCCCGGCCAGCAGCTGCTGTTCGACCCCAAGATCAGCCGCCTGCCCATCCTGCCCTACAACCAGCTGAAGGCGCCGGCCGGCTACCCCGTGCCGCAGGAGGTGGCGCAGCGCGCCAAGGTGCAGTTCGATGCCAATCTGTCCGAGTCGCGCTATGCCGTGGTGATCAGCCTGTTCGACCAGATGGTGACCTTCCGCCTCAAGGAGCTGCAGGCGGCCACGCGCGCCATCCAGGAGGCGCACAAGGCCCTGCAGGCCAAGCCCAATGCCAAGGGGCAGGAGCTGCTGGCGCAGGCGCGCGACATCGCCTACTCGCCGCTGGTGGGCGAAGCCAATGTGAAGGACGAGCAGTTCCTGGAGCTGTTCCGCAAGAGCCGGCGCGATGTGGCCGTGTCCAAGGAGCTGACGGGCCTGGAGCAGATGTGGGCCGACAAGGCGCGTGCCAACTACGAGCGCGCGGCCAAGCTGGCGGCCGAGGCGCGCGGCCTGGCCCGGTAGGTGGCGCAGTAGGTGGCGTGGTAGGTGGCGCAGGGGCCCGGCACCGGGCGCCTGCATGCACTCCCCTTGACAGTCTCTTTCGCTGCGGAGCATTCGCATGAGCATCGATTCCATGGCGGCGCCCGGCGCCGCCCCCCTTGCTGCGCGCGCACGGCGCATTCCGTCGGGCTGGGGGCCGTGGCTGGCCTTCGCGCTGATCCTGGCCTTTTTGCTGGCCTTTCTCATCGTGCCCGTGGGCATGGTGGTCTACACGGCCTTCGTCAATGAGGGCGGCGGGCTCACGCTGGGGCACTTCGGCAATTTCTTCGGCCAGACCGTCTTCCGCGAGTCGTTCTTCAACAGCCTGGGCGTGTCCCTGGCCAGCGTGTTCTTCGCCAGCCTGATCGCCGTGCCGCTGGCCTACCTGACGGTGCGCTTCGAGTTCCGGGGCGCGCTGCTGATACAGACGCTGGGCGTGCTGCCGCTGATCATGCCGCCCTTCGTGGGGGCGGTGGCGCTGCAGCTGATCTTCGGGCGCAGCGGCTCGGTCAACCTGCTGCTGGACGACTGGTTCGGCTTCACCGTGCCCATCATGGAGGGGCTGACGGGCGTGATCTTCGTGGAGAGCATCCACTACTTCCCGTTCATCTTGCTCAACCTCGTGGCGGCCATGCGCAATATCGACGGGGCCATGGAGGAGTCGGCGCTGAACCTGGGCTCGCGTGGATTCCGGCTGTTCCGGCGCGTGATCTTTCCGCTGGCCATGCCCGGCTACCTGGCGGGCGCGGCCCTGGTGTTCGTGAAAGTGTTCGACGACCTGGGCACGCCGCTGGTGATGGGCGTGACCAATATGCTGGCGCCCCAGGCCTATCTGCGCATCACCTCGGTGGGGCTCGATGATCCGCTGGGCTATGTGATCAGCGTGATCATGATCGCGTTCTCCATCGTCGCCCTGTGGCTGGCTGCGCGGGTGATGAAGGGCAAGGACTACGCCACGCTGCAAAAGGGCGGAAGCGCGCTGCAAAAGCGCCGGCTGTCGGCCTGGGAGGCGCTGCTGGCCTATGGCTGGATCGCCCTGGTGCTGCTGGTGGTGCTGGCGCCGCACATCGGCATCTTGCTGATGTCCTTCTCCAAGGTCTGGAGCTTCTCGGTGCTGCCCGACAGCTATACGCTGGAGCACTACGCCACGGTGTTCACCGACTCGGGCTACATGATCGGCAACACGCTGCTGTACTGCCTGATGGCAGCGGGCATCGACGTGGTGATCGGCACCGCCATCGCCTACCTGATCCTGCGCACCCGGCTGCCTGCCCGGCAGTGGCTGGACTACCTGGCCTCGGTGGCGCTGGCGATTCCGGGGCTGGTGCTGGCCATCGGCTACCTGCGCCTGTTCAAGGGCGTAAACCTGCCCTTCACCGACACACCCATCGTCACGACCTGGGTGCTGATCATGCTGGCCTATGCGGTGCGGCGGCTGCCGTATGCGCTGCGCTCGTGCATGGCGGCGCTGCAGCAGGTGCACATCTCGCTGGAGGAGGCCGCGCAAAGCCTGGGCGCGGGCCGCACCAGCGTGATACGGCGCGTGATGGTGCCGCTGATGGCCGGCGGCATCCTGGCCGGCTTCGTCACCAGCTTCATCACGGCGGCGGTGGAGCTGTCGGCCACCATCATGCTGGCCTCGGCCCAGAGCCAGGCGCCCATGAGCTACGGCATCTACCTGTACATGCAAAGCATCTCGGGGCGCGGACCTGGTGCGGCATTGGGCGTGCTGGCCGTGGTCGTGGTCGGCCTGGGCACGTATTTCTCGCACCGCTTCGTGGAGCGCTCGCGCGCCACCGTGCAATCGACTTCGGAGTGAACCGCCATGCACCTGGACCCTGTCTCCCTCGAATGCAGGCACATCAGCCTGAGCTACGGCAGCAACGAAGTGCTGCGCGACGTCAACCTCAAGATCGAGCCCGGCGAGTTCTTCGCGCTGCTGGGGCCTTCGGGCTCGGGCAAGTCCACGCTGCTGCGGCTGATCGCGGGCTTCAACCGGCACCAGCGCGGCGAGCTGCTGGTGGGCGGGCAGGACATCACGGGCGTGCCGCCGCATGCGCGCAACATCGGCATGGTGTTCCAGAACTACGCGCTGTGGCCGCACATGACGGTGTACGACAACGTGGCCTTCGGCCTGGTCGAGCGCCGCGAAAGCCGCGACACCATCCGCCGCAAGGTGGGCGAGGTGCTGGAGCTGGTGGGCCTGTCGCAGTACGCGCAGCGCCGCCCGGGCCAGCTGTCGGGCGGGCAGCAGCAGCGCGTGGCGCTGGCGCGCACCGTGGTCATCGCGCCCAAGCTGCTGCTGCTGGACGAGCCGCTGTCCAACCTCGACAAGCAGCTGCGCGTGCAGATGCGCGAGGAACTGCGCAGCCTGCAGCGCAAGCTGGGCCTGACCACCATCTTCGTCACCCACGACCAGGAAGAGGCCATGACCACGGCCGACCGCATGGCCGTGCTGGACAAGGGCGTGCTGCAGCAGGTGGGCTCGGCGGCCGGGCTGTACGACTATCCGGCCAACCGCTTCGTGGCGGGCTTTGTCGGCACGGCCAATGTGCTGGAGGGCGAGGTGCTGCCGACGACAGGCGAGTCGCTGGTCTTCAAGGTGCCGGGCCTGGGCACGCTGACCCTGCCGCGCCCGGCCCAGCCGCCCGCGCCGGGGCGTGCGGCGCTGGCCTTCCGGCCGCACCAGGTGCAGATTGCGGTGCGCGACGATGCGGGCGATGCCTCGCGTGTGTGGGTGGAAGGGCAGATCGAGAGCGCCGAATTCCTGGGCGAGTTCTCGCGCTACCGCGTGCGCGTGGGTGAGGTGGCCGTGGTCGCCGACCAGGCGCACTACGCGGGCATTGCCATGTTCCCCATGGGCATGCCGGTGCGCCTGGGCATCGAGCCCACGCAGCTGCGCTACCTCGATGAGTGAACGATGAGACGGCTAGGGATGTTCCCTGACACCCGGGCCTGCCCGGGCCGCAGGCCCTGGCGCCTGCGCTAGGCTGGCCGCCCATGGAGATGTATCAGCTGCGCGCCTACGTCACGGCGGCCACGCTAGGCAGCGTCACGCGCACGGCCGAGGCCCTGCACCTGACCCAGCCGGCCATCACGGCCCAGATCAAGGCGCTGGAGGAAGAGCTGGGCGTGGCGCTGTTCGACCGGCGCCCGGGCCGCATCAGCCTCACGCGGGCCGGCGAGGCCCTGATGGAGCCCGCCCGGCAGGTGCTGGATGCGGCAGGACGGCTGCAGGGCCAGGCCCGCGAGCTGCAGGGCGAGGTCACCGGCCAGCTGCTGCTGGGCACGGTGGCCGACCCCGAGGCGCTGCGCCTGGGCTCGCTGCTGCATGGCCTGGTGGAGGCGCTGCCGCTGCTGGACATCAAGACACGCCATGGCTGGGCCGAGGAGCTGCGCGCGCAGGTCGCGGCCGGCGGCCTGCAGGGCGCGTTCTACATCGGCGCCCACATGCCGCGCGACCTGGGCGCGCTGGTGCTGCAGACACTGCACTACCGCGTGGCGGCGCCGCCCGCGCTGCGCGAGCGCGTCCTGCAATCGGGCTGGAAGGACCTGGCGCAACTGCCCTGGATCGGTGCGCCCGCGCAGCACCATGAGCAGGCCCTGCTGCTGGCGCTGTTCGCCCGCCAGGGGCTGAGCCCCAATCAGATCGTGGAAAGCGATGCCGCCGCCGCGCCCGAGAGCCTGGTGCGCGCCGGCCTGGGCTTGGCGCTGCTGCGCGAGGACCGCGCCCTGGCCGCGGCCGAGCATGGCTGCGTGGCCATCTGGCCGCATGCGCGCGTGTCGGCGCAGCTGGGCTTCATCCACCCGCGCGAGGCCGAGCACGACCCGGCCCTGGTGGCCACGCTGTCGCAGCTGCGCAGGGTCTGGGGACTGACCGAGGTTCAGGCGGCGGCGCCGCCGCCGGCCTGAGGGGTGCCTGCCTGGACGATGGCCTCGACCAGCGCATCGAGGCTGCCCTGGCGTTCCTGCTCGCCCACCTCGAACAGCTCCAGCACGCCGGTGCCGCGCAGGATGGCGAAGGCCATGGCCGCAAAGCCCTGGGGGCGGGGATGGTGGGCCGCGATCTCGGGGAAGACGTCCAGGAAGCGGGTGTAGAACACGCTGTCCACATGTACCCGGCGCGCGTCCACGCGGTCGAACAGCGAGGGGGAGGCCTTGCAGCCGAAGAACATGCTCCAGGCCGCCTGGTAGTTGGCCGCGCCGAAGATGTTGTCCCAGGCCAGGGTGACGAAGGTCCGTGCACGCTCGCGCAGGGGCAGGGCCTTGTCGGGCCAGACCGTGCCCTGGTCGCTCAGCGGCTCCATGACCTCGATGACCAGCCGCTCCATCAGCGCATCGCGGCTCTCGAAGTGGTGCTGCAGCGCGCCCAGCGACACATCGGCGCCGCGCGCGATGGCCTGCAGCGTGGCGCTCTTGAAGCCGCCCTCGCGCAGCAGCGCCAGGGCGGAGTCGATGATCTTGCGTTGCGTTGTCTCCACACGCTCGGTCTGCGGCGTGCGTGCGCGCCGCTGCGTGGCGGACGTCGTCATGTTCTGGGCTCCAGAGGGCAAAAAAATAATAGTAGATTGTTTTTGTTTGTTGCGGGCGTTCAACCGTTGCCGCAGTGCGGCATGGCGGGCGGCAATGCGTCGATGGCCTTCGCTACTCCTTCTTTTTGGGCTTGTCCATAGGGATAAATTACAAGAAATAATAATTTATTGTTTTTTATAGTTGATACCCATCAACAAGGGGCGCACAAGGCCCCGCATTCCAACAGGCACCCCACGAGGAGACATTGCCGTGAAGACCTCCGAAGTGTTCCAACCCCTGCGCCGCCGCGCGCCTTGCTGAGAGCCGGAGCACCCCCTTGATGCACAGTTCTTCTTCGCAGGGCCATCTGGAGCGCAGGCTCAAGAACCGCCATATCCAGCTCATCGCGCTGGGCGGCACCATCGGCACGGGCCTGTTCCTGGGCTCGGCCGGCATCATCGAGCTGGCCGGCCCGTCCGTGCTGCTCGGCTACGCCATTGGCGGGCTGATCATCTTTTTCATCATGCGTTTCCTGGGCGAGATGCTGGTCGAGGAGCCCAACGCGGGCTCGTTCAGCTATTTCGCCAACCGCTACCTGGGCCGCTTCGCGGGCTTTCTTGCGGGCTGGAACTGTGTGGCGCTGTATGTGCTCGTGGGCATGCTGGAGCTGACGGCCGCAGGCAAGTTCATCCAGTTCTGGTGGCCCGGCATACCCACCTGGGTGACGGCGGCGGTGTTCTTCGTGCTGATCAACGGCGTGAACTTCATCAACGTCAAGGCCTATGGCGAGTTCGAGTTCTGGTTCGCGCTGATCAAGATCGTGGCCGTGATGGCCATGATCGGCGCAGGCCTGTATTTGCTGTTCAGCGCCGACCGGCCCGAGCAGACCGTGCGCAACCTGTGGACGCACGGCGGCTTCTTCCCCAACGGCTTCTCAGGCCTGGTGATGGCCTTCGCCTTCATCATGTTCGCCTTCGGTGGCGTGGAGATGCTGGGCTTCGCGGCGGCCGAGACCGACCAGCCGCGCACCGTCATCCCCAAGGCCGTGAACCAGCTGATCTACCGCGTGCTGGTGTTCTACATCGGCTCCATGGCCGTGCTGATGTCGCTGATGCCCTGGACCGACCTGCTGGGCCAGCTCAAGGCCGGCGGCGACACCTACAGCAGCAGCCCCTTCGTGCTGGTGTTCTCGGGCCTGGGCGAGAACGTGGCCGCCCACCTGCTGAACTTCGTGATCCTCACGGCCACGCTGTCGGTCTACAACAGCATGGTCTACAGCAACAGCCGCCTGCTGTACGGCATGGCCAGCGAAGGCAATGCACCGCGCTCGCTGATGCAGGTCAACCGCCGCGGCGTGCCGGTGCGGGCCATCGTCTATCCGGCCATCTTCACGGCGCTGGCCATCGTGCTGAACTATGTGGCGCCGGCCGGCGTGCTGGAGTTGCTGATGTCGCTGATCGTGGCGGCGCTGGTGATTACCTGGACCATCATCATCGTGGCGCACTGGCGCTTTCGCCGGGCGCATGTGGCGCGCAAGACCGTGCTGGGCTTTCCCGCACCGGCCGCGCCGCTGACCAATGCCATCTGCCTGGCCGCCATGGCCCTGGTGGTGGGCGTGATGCTGCTGACACCGTCGGTGCGGTCCTCCGCGCTGGCCATTCCGATCTGGGTCCTGGTGGTCTACGGGGCCTATCGCCTCGTGTTCCGCCAACGTCCCACGCCTGTGCTGGAATCCGTACTGGAACCCGCGCACATCCCCCGTTGAAACCTTCAAGGAGAACCAACCATGGCAGACCTGTTCGACAACCCGATGGGCCTGATGGGCTTCGAATTCGTGGAATTCGCATCGCCCACGCCCGGCGTGCTGGAGCCGCTGTTCGAGAAGCTGGGCTTCACGCTGGTGGCCAGGCACCGTTCCAAGAACGTGCTGCTGTACCGCCAGGGAGGCATCAACTTCATCATCAACAATGAGCCGGGGCAGGCCGCCTATTTCGCTGCCGAGCACGGCCCCTCGGCCTGCGGCCTGGCCTTCCGCGTCAAGGATGCGCACCAGGCCTACAAGCGCGCGCTGGAGCTGGGCGCGCAGCCCGTGGAAATTCCCACCGGCCCCATGGAATTGCGCCTGCCGGCCATCAAGGGCATCGGCGGCGCGCCGCTGTACCTGATCGACCGCTTCGACGAAGGCAAGTCCATCTACGACATCGACTTCGAGTTCCTGCCCGGCGTGGACCGCAACCCCAAGGGCCACGGCTTCCAGGTGGTGGACCACCTGACGCACAACGTCTACCGCGGCCGCATGACCTACTGGGCGGACTTCTACAGCAAGCTGTTCAATTTCCGCGAGATCCGCTACTTCGACATCTCGGGCGAGTACACTGGCCTGGCTTCCAAGGCCATGACGGCGCCCGACGGCCTGATCCGCATCCCGCTGAACGAGGAATCGCGCCAGGGCGGCGGCCAGATCGAGGAATTCCTCATGCAGTTCAACGGAGAGGGCATCCAGCACATCGCGCTGCTGACGGACAACCTGCTGGACTCCATCGACCAGCTGCAGATGGCCGGCATTCCGCTGCTGACCGCGCCCAACGACATCTACTACCAGAACCTGGAAGGCCGCCTGCCCGGCCACGGCCAGCCCGTGGGCGAGCTGCAGGCACGCGGCATCCTGCTGGACGGCACGACCGAGGGCGGCCAGCCGCGCCTGCTGCTGCAGATCTTCTCCCAGCCCATGCTGGGGCCCGTGTTCTTCGAGTTCATCGAGCGCAAGGGCAACTACCGCGAGGGCTTCGGCGAAGGCAATTTCAAGGCCCTGTTCGAGTCCATGGAGCGCGACCAGATCAACCGCGGCGTGCTGCAGGCCGAGGCACCGCAGGGCGCCTGATCCCGACGGACGCAACGCGCCCGCCCGGCCCTGGCCGGGTGGGCGCGCTGTCGTCAGGGTAAACACGGGCGGCCCTACACTCGGTGCCCATGAATTCCCCCTCGATGCAACCGGTGGCGCTCGGTCAAAGCGCATTGCAAGTCAGCCCCATCTGCCTGGGCACCATGACGTTCGGCGAGCAGGTCGGCGAGGCCGAGGCCTTTGCCATCATGGACCGCGCGCTGGAGCGCGGCGTGGACTTCTTCGACACGGCCGAGATGTATGCCGTGCCCGCACGCGCCGAAACCTGCGGCGCCACCGAAACCATCATCGGCCGCTGGTTCGCCCAGCGCCCTGGCGCGCGCGCCAGGGTCGTGCTGGCCACCAAGGTGGCCGGTCCTTCGCGGGGCATGCCCTGGGTGCGCGAGGGCAAGGGCATGACGGCGGCCGACATCGCCGCCTCCTGCGAAGGCAGCCTGCGCCGCCTGGGCACGGACGTGATCGACCTCTACCAGATCCACTGGCCCGAGCGCAATGTGCCGGCCTTCGGCCAGCTGTACTACGACCCGTCCAAGGAAAGCTCGCAGACCGGCATCCATGAGCAGCTCGAGGCGCTGGGCCGCCTGGTCCGTGAAGGCAAGGTGCGCCACATCGGCCTGTCCAACGAAACGCCCTGGGGCGTGCACGAATTCGTGCGCCTGGCCGAGCAGCACGGCCTGCCGCGCGTGGCCTCGGTGCAGAACGCCTACTGCCTGCTCAACCGCAGCTGGGAAAACGGCATGGATGAAAGCTGCCACCGCCTGGGCGTGTCGCTGCTGGCCTATTCGCCGCTGGCCTTCGGCCTGCTCACGGGCAAGTTCGACGTGCATGCGCCCACCGATCCCGCTGCGCCGCAGGCCGCACGCATTGCGCGCTACGAGTCTGTGCGCAAGCAGCGCTGGGGCCGGCCCGAAGCCCTGGCCGCCGCGCGCCGCTACAACGCGCTGGCGCGCGAGCATGGCATGACGCCCACGCAGCTGGCGCTGGCGTTTTGCTACACCAAGTGGCAGGTGGCCAGCACCATCATCGGCGTGACCTCGGTGGCCCAGCTCGATGAGGACCTGAACGCCTGGGGTACGCAACTGTCGCCCGAACTGCTGTCGGCCATCGACGCCATCCGCTGGGAAGTGCGCGACCCTGCGCAATAGGCCTAGGCCCTGCGCCTTCAACGGCTGCACTCGCCTTGGAGCGCAGCGGCCGCCAGCATGGGCAGGCTCAGCAGGCCCATGCCGCCGCCCTTGAACTCGCCCTTCATGCAGTCGCCCTGGGCGGTCTCGCGCATGCCGCTGGCCAGCGGGTCCTCGCGCTGCGCATGAATCTGGGGCCTGACCAGGCCCTGCCGGGCCGCCGACTGCACGGCCTCGCGGCCTGCGGCCGAGTCCAGCAGGCGGCCCATGGCCCTGGCGCTGCGCGCGGCGTCCGGAGCGGCCTCGGTGTCGGCGGGCACAGGCGCTTGCGGCGCGGCGGCTGTTGCGTCTTCCTCCATGGCCTTTGCAGCCCCTGCGCCTTGCCTTGATGGCGGTGTGACGGCGGCGGTGTCCGGCCGTCGCGTAGGCGCGGGCGCGGGCGCCGGCGCCGGTCCGGGCCGGGCAGCCGCTGCAGCAGGAGATGGCGCCGGCGCCGGCGTCGGCGTCGAAGTCGGCGTCTCGACCCAGACCACCTGAAGGCGGTGCGCCTCGGCCTGCCCGGTGCCGGGCCGCGCAATGTCCGGGGCCAGACCCTGCCACAGCAGCGCCCCGTGCAGCAGCAGCGACAGCAGCAGGCCCGCGATCAGCCGCAGCCGTGCGCTGCTCAAGCCTCGGGCCCTGCGACCCATTCCAGCAGGTCGCCGGGCTGGCACTGCAGTGCCTCGCAGATGCGCTCCAGCGTGTCGAAGCGCACGCCGCGTACCTTGCCGCTCTTGAGCAGGGAAATATTCTGTTCGGTGATGCCGACCATCTCGGCCAGTTCGCGCGAGCGCATCTTGCGGCGGGCCAGCATCACATCGAGGTGGACGATGATGGGCATGGTTCAGTCGCCATCCCGGAATCGGTTGGCGTCGCGAAGGAAGATCACCAGGGTCAGCAGGAATAGGCCCAGCAGCACCAATGCGGCCTCGTACAGGTGCAGCGAGAGCGGGCGCTGGCCGGGGAGCACCATGAGGTGGATCGTGATGGGAACGCCGCTCATACGAATCCCGCGTTCTCGTCGGCGATGCGCCGCGCCTGCAGCATTACATGGGCGATGGAGACCAGCACCACGCCGAGCAGGACCAGCAGGCCATCGTGCCAGTACAGGCCCAGCGTGACGAAGCGCTGCCCTGGCGGATTGCCCATGCTGGCGGCCACCGACATCAGCGCGCGCGTGAAGGGCAGGGCCAGCGCGCCCGCCAGCACCGTCCAGGCAAAGCGCATCAGGGCGTGCTGCGCCTGCTGGCCGAAGACACGGCCCTGCAGGTATTCGCCGAACAGTGTCCACAACTGGCGCAGCGCATACAGCCCGCAGCCCACGGGCAGCAGGCTGACCAGTGCGGTGCGCCAGCGCGCAGCCATGTCCAGCGGCTGGCCGGGCGGCATGCCCAGCAGGCCTTGCGCCTGGCCCGAAAGATCTTGCGGCGACAGCAGGGCGGCTGCCGGCAGGGCCAGCAGCGCGACGGCACCGAGCGCAATCAGGATGCGCGCCGCCTGGGAGTGGCGCCTGAGGGCGTTGCCTGCGGCGTGGGGCGTATAGTTCATGGCGCAGCCTTGTATTGATGAATCGATAAAAATTTATTGTAAAACGATAAAAAATTCATGTCCAAGAAAAACTCTCATGTCAGCGAGACACCGGCCACCCAACTGCTGCGCGCGCACAAGGTGGAGTTCACCGAGCACCCCTATGAGTACCTGGAACACGGCGGCACCGAGCACAGCGCGGCCAGCCTGGGGCTGGACGAGCACATGGTGGTCAAGACCCTGGTGATGCAGGACCAGGACGCCAGGCCGCTGATCGTGCTCATGCATGGCGACTGCAAGGTCTCCACCAAGAACCTGGCGCGGCAGATCGGGGCCAAGAGCGTGGAGCCCTGCAAGCCCGAAGTCGCCAACCGCCACAGCGGCTACCTGGTCGGCGGCACCTCGCCCTTCGGCACGCGCCGCGACATGCCGGTCTATATCGAAGAGAGCATCCTGGCGCTGCCACGCATCGCCATCAACGGCGGGCGCCGGGGCTTTCTGGTGCAGCTGGACCCGCGGGTCTGCGTGCGGCTGCTGGATGTACGGCCCGTGCACTGCGCGCTGGCAGAATAGATGCCCTGAAGAAATGAACACGACTTGCGCACACGGGAAGGCGGCCACCGCCTCCACCGGGTTCGCGCAGGTCCTGATGAAAAACATGTGTCGGCGATCAGGGAGGGCGGGCCATCAGGGCCGGCCGGATCGCGCGCCGGCGCTCCACAGACCGGCCAAGGACTTCAATTGAACGCGCTCTACCCCCTTCTCGCCACCGTGGCGGCCTACCTGATCGGCTCGCTGTCGTTCGCCGTCATCGTCAGCCGGGCCATGGGCCTGAATGATCCGCGCACCTATGGCAGCGGCAACCCCGGCGCCACCAATGTGCTGCGCTCCGGCAGCAAGGCGGCAGCGGCCGTCACCCTGCTGCTGGACGCCGCCAAGGGCTGGCTGCCCGTGGCCCTGGTGCAATGGTTCGGCAGCCGCTTCGGCATGGGAGATGGCACGGTGGCCATGGTGGCGCTGGCTGCCTTCCTGGGCCACCTGTACCCGGTGTTCTTCCGCTTCAAGGGCGGCAAGGGCGTGGCTACGGCCCTGGGCGTGCTGCTGGGCATCAGCGTCTGGCTGGGCCTGGCGGTGGCGCTGACCTGGCTGATCATTGCCGTGTTCTTCCGCTATTCCTCGCTGGCGGCCCTGGTGGCCTCCGTGTTCGCCCCCGTCTACTACCTGCTGTGCAGTGGCGTGGTCTGGTATGCCGAGACACCGATTGCCGCCGCCATCGTCGCCATGGCGGCCCTGCTGATCTGGCGCCACCGCGAGAACATCCAGCGCCTGATGGCCGGCAAGGAATCCAGGCTGGGCAGCAAGAAGGCCGACCCGGCAGCCGCCGCGGCCAAGCCCGGCACGGCCAAAGGCAAGCCGCATTGACCGTCGCCGCCGCGCTGCGCACCACGGGCGCAGCTTGCGTGCGGGGCGTGGCCGGCCGGTCACGCTCCAGGCCCTCTCTTCACTGACGACCCTCTCACATGGCATCCAGTCCATCGCAGCGCGTGTACCGCGCACCATGCCCCGGCTGCGGCGCGCCCGTGGAATTTGCCAGCGCCCAGGCCAGCTATGCCGTCTGCGAGTTCTGCCGCAGCACCGTGGTGCGCCAGGGCGATGTGCTGCAGCGCCGTGGCTCCATGGCCGAGGTCTTCGAGGACTACAGCCCCCTGCGCATCGGCGCCACGGGCCAGATGCTGCGCAACGGCAAGCCCGAGCACTTCACCCTGGTCGGGCGGCTGCAGCTCAAGAGCGAGGCGGGCGCCTGGAGCGAATGGGTGGCCGCGTTCAGCGATGGCGCGCTGGGCTTCCTGAGCGAGGACAACGGCCAGTTCGTCTGGTCCTGGCCCTGGGAGGCCGAGGCCCTGCGCAACGGGCCGTTCAAGGCCTCCGACTGGCTGCTGGGTTCGCAGCGTGTGCTGGGCGGCAAGAGCTTCACGGTCAGCAGCGTGCAGAACGCGCGGCTGGTATCGGCCCAGGGCGAGCTGGCGCAGCTGCCCGAGCCCGGCACACCGTACCGGCTGGTGGAGCTGCGCAGCGAGCAGGGCCAGGTGCTGTCCGTGGACTTCTCCGTCCAGCCGCCCGCGCTGAGCCTGGGCGAGCGCGTGGTGCTGGACGACCTCAGGATGCAGGGGCTGCGCGACGGCGCCTCGCTCAAGGGTGAGCAGGGCCGGCACTTCAACTGCCCCAAGTGCGGCGCCGTGGTGCCCGTGCGCTTTTCCACCACCAAGAGCCTGAGCTGCCCCAGCTGCGGGTCGCTGGTGGACCTGAGCCAGGGCATTGGCAAGGAATTGGCCTATGCGGAACAGAACGAGCCCGTGCGCCCGGCCATCCCGCTGGGCAGCAAGGGTGTGCTGGAAGGCCAGCAATGGCAGGTGGTGGGCTTTCAGCACCGCATGGGCCAGGAGCCTGGCGACGACGAGAGCTTTGGCTGGGAGGAGTACCTGCTGTTCAACCAGAAGGCCGGCTTCGCATTCCTGGTCGATTCCTCCGATGGCTGGAGCATGGCCCGCGTGACCACGGGCGTGCCCAAGCTCTCCAAGAACCGCAGCACGGCCAAGTACATGGGCCGGCAGTACCAGCTTGAATCGCGCTACACGGCCGAGACCACCTACGCCCTGGGCGAGTTCTACTGGCCCGTGCAGCGCGGCCAGACCACGCGCAATGTGGACTATGTGAGCGCAGGCGCGCAGAACAAGGCCTTCCTGGCCAGCGAGACCGAGAGCGGCGAGACCACCTGGTCGCATGGCAGCGCCGTCTCGGCCACCACGCTGGCAATGGCCTTCGGCCTCAAGCAGTTGCGTGACCGCTCGCAGGTCGGTGTGATGTCGGGCAGCCGCTTCGGGCTGTGGACCATCATCATCGGGCTGCTCATCCTCTGGCTGGTGTTCGTCACCTTGCGCGGCTGCGCATCGCGCACCAACTGCGACCCCAATACCGACGCCAACTGCAACAGCTACACCCGCAGCAGCGGCGGCTCCTGGGGTGGCTACACCTCGGGCGGCAGCCACAAGTAAACAACGGAGAAACTGATCATGAACTTCGACTGGCTCAACCCCGCCGCCTTCTTCGGCTCGATCCTCTATGCGCTGGTGGGCGTGGTGGTGTTCTGGCTGTGCTTCTTCATCATCGACAAGATCACACCCGTGGACATGTGGGCCGAGATCGTCGAGAAGCACAACAAGGCGCTGGCCATGGTGGTGGCCGCCATGTGCCTGGGAATCAGCATCATCGTCGCGGCCGCCATCCACTGAACGGGGCCGCCTGGCCCCCGCATTCCCCATCTCCTGCCGACACGCAGCCCGCCTGAAAAGGTGCGGCTGCGCTGCGCATGGCGGCGTTGCTGCGTCGCAACAAATTCCTTGTCGATAGTGAGTTTGCAAATGATATTCGTTTGCATTCTAAATAAAATCGCCCCCTTCATTCGAAGAGAGGGTTTCCATGACAGACCATCAAGCTGCCCGCAGGGCAAGGCTTTCAGTGGGTGTGACCGCTGGCATCATCACCACCGCGCTGGCGGGCGGGGTCCATGCCCAGGAGGCCGCTCCAGCCGATCCGGCCCTGGCACAGACGCAGACGCAGACGCATCCTCAACAGGCCCACACCCTGCCCACGCTGCAGGTCAACGCCTCCCAGTACGACCCTGACGACGTGCGGCCCGAAGGCGTGACCACGGCGACCAAGACCTACCTGGCGCCCAAGGACATCCCGCAGACCATCGACACGCTGGAGGTCAACAAGTACAAGAGCTACGGCATCAACGACCTGGCCACCATGCTGGACGGCGTTCCCGGCGTGAACACCAGCTATGACATGCGCGGCGAAGGCGTGTACATCCGAGGCTTCAAGGCCGACGAGAGCGACATCTACCGCGACGGCGTGCGCGAGAGCGGCCAGGTACGCCGCAGCACCGCCAATGTGGAGCGCATCGAGATCCTCAAGGGCCCGGCCTCGGTGCTCTATGGCCGCAGCGCGGGCGGCGGCGTGGTCAACATGGTGAGCAAGCAGGCGCGTTTCGATGCCAAGAGCAGCATCACGCTGCGCGGCGGCTCCTGGGACAACGTGGGCGGCACCATCGACATCAACCGCGTGCTCAACGAGAACGTGGCCGTGCGACTGACGGCCGACCGCGAGCAGGCCCACAGCTTCCGCGAAGGCATACGCAACCGCAACGAGATGGTCTCGCCCAGCATCCTGGTGGACTCGCGCACGGGCTGGCGCTGGACCGGCCAGTACACCTATGACAACGTCTGGCGCGTGCCCGATCGCGGCCCGGTCTACGACCAGTTGCCAGCCGGTGTCTCCATCCGCAAGGGCTTTGCGGCGCCGGGCGACTATGTGGAAGACCGCCTGCGCGTGCTGCGCTCCGACCTGTCCTACGACTTCAACAACCGCTGGAGTCTGCGCTGGGTGGCCAGCAAGCGCGAGGCCAGCCAGGATTTCGACCACTACTTCGCCGGCACCTATCGTGCCGCCACCGGCAAGATCACGCCCAACTACGCCTGGCAGCAGACCCGCAACACCACGCTGTCCAACACGCTGGACCTGACGGGCAAGTTCAGCACGGGCAGCATCAAGCACGACCTGCTGGTGGGCCTGGAGGCCAGCGAGGAAGAGCGCGCGCCGCGCGTCGGCCAGCCCGGCAGCACCTTCGCTTATGACCCGTTGCAGCCCATCGTCTGGCCTAGCCGTCCGGCGCAGGGCAAGCCGACCCAGGACAACTATCACAAGGGCAAAGGCCAGGCGCTGTACATGCAGGACCTGGTCAGCCTGACCGAGCAGTGGAAGCTGCTGCTGGGCCTGCGCTACGACAGCTATGACTTCCAGAGCACCAACAAGATCGCCAACCTCACGCGCAAGACCGACGGCAACGGCTTCAGCCCGCGCGTGGGCGTGGTGTGGCAGCCGGTGCGCGAGCACAGCTTCTATGCGTCCTGGAACAAGAGCTACTCGCCCTATGGCGGGCGCGGCATCCTGACCGTGGAAACCGCCGTGGGCGCGGTGCCGGACGACGAGCCCCAGTACTCGCGCCAGTCCGAGGTCGGCGTCAAGAGCGACTGGCTGGGCGGTGCGCTGTCCACCCAGGTCTCCGTCTACCAGCTGGAGAAGTACAACATCCGCTACCGCCCCGATCCCGAGAATGATCCCTACACCTGGGCCATCCGGGGCAAGGACCGTTCGCGCGGCATCGAGTTCAGCGCGGCCGGCCGCGTGGCCGGTTCCTGGTATGTGCGCGGCGGCGTGGCCTTCATGCAGGCCAAGGTGGCTGAAGACGCGCAAAACCCCGCCAACGTGGGCCTGTACCTGCGTGACACGGCCAAGCGCAACGGCAACCTGTTCCTGCGCTATGCGCCCAAGGGACCCTGGTATGGCGAAGTCGGCGTGACCTACACGGGCAGCCGCTTCACCAACGCCGCCAACACGGCCATCCTGCCCGGCTACTCGCGCTGGGATGCGCTGGTGGGCTGGCGCCAGGACGCCTGGACGGTGACCGTGGCGCTGTCCAACCTGTTCGACAAGCAGTACTGGCGCTCCAGCTCCATGCCAGGCGCACCGCGCAGCGTTCTGGTCAGCGCCAACTACCAGTTCTGACGGCGGCGCCCGAGGCGCTGCGCTCCTTCCCGCTTTGCACGGTGTCCGTTGCACGCGGGAAGGGGCGCATCGCGCACAATACCGGCCGTGCAAACCTCAGCCTCTCTTGCCGGCGCGCAGCCGGCGCGCCCCATCGACATCGCCCTGCTGGTCAGCGTCTTCGTGATCGCGGCCTGCGGCCTGCTCTATGAGTTGGCTGCGGGCGCGCTGGCTTCCTATCTGCTGGGCGATTCCGTCCTGCAGTTCTCCACCATCATCGGCAGCTACCTGTTCGCCATGGGCATAGGCTCCTGGCTGTCGCGCTATTTCGAGGACCACCTGCCTGCGCACTTTCTGCGCATCGAGCTGATGGTGGCCCTGATCGGCGGTGCGTTGCCGGCCACGCTGTTCATTGCCAATGCCTACGCGCCCGGCGCGTTCCGGTTCCTGCTGTACGGCATGGTGCTGGTGGTGGGAACGCTGGTGGGGCTGGAGATTCCGCTGGTGATGCGCATCCTCAAGCGCAATGTGACGCTCAAGGACCTGGTGTCCCAGGTGCTGACCTTCGACTACCTGGGCGCGCTGGCCGTGTCGCTGGCATTTCCGCTGCTGCTGGTGCCCAAGCTGGGCCTGGTGCGCACGGGGCTGCTGTTCGGCTTCATGAATGCGGCGGTGGCGGTGTGGGCGCTGCTGCTGTTTCGGCATGAGCTGCGGCGCCCGCGCGCCCATGCCCTGGCCTGCGCGGCCGTGCTGGCCCTGCTGGGCACGGGCATCTGGGGAGCCGACCATCTGACGCGCCTGGCCGACGACCATTTCTACCAGGACCGCATCGTGCTCTCCAGCAGCTCGCCCTACCAGCGCATCGTGGTGACGCAGGGACGCCAGGGCGCGCGGCTGTACCTCAATGGCAACCTGCAGTTCGCGCAAGGCGACGAGTACCGCTACCACGAAGCCCTGGTCCATCCCGTGATGGCCGCGCATGGCGCGCCCAAGCGCGTGGCCGTGCTGGGCGGCGGCGACGGCATGGCTGTGCGCGAGGTGCTCAAGTACCCCTCGGTGGAGTCGGTCACCCTGGTGGAGCTGGACCCGGCCATGACCGACCTGTTCAAGGACAACGCCATGCTGCGCCGGCTCAACGGCGATGCGCTCAGCGATGCGCGCGTGCGCATCGTCAACACCGATGCCTTCCACTGGCTGCAGCAGGGCGGAGACACCTTCGACGTGGTCATCGTCGATTTCCCCGACCCGACCAATTTCGCCATCGGCAAGCTGTTCACCAACAGCTTCTATGCCTTGCTGGACAAGCGCCTGGCGGCCAGCGGCTACGCCGTGGTGCAGACCACCTCGCCCCTGATCGCACGCAAGAGCTACTGGACCGTGGTGCAGACCATCGAATCCATCGGCCTGCAGGCCACGCCCTACCACGCGCATGTGCCCAGCTTTGGCGAATGGGGCTTCGTCATCGCCAGCCACCGGCCTTGGCGCGAGCCCGATGCCCTGCCTGCGGGCCTGCGCTTTCTGAGCGCGCAGACCATGGCGCTGATGTTCGACTTTCCGCTGGACATGGCGCGTGTGCCGGCCGAGGTCAACCGCCTGTCCAACCAGGTGCTGGTCAATACCTACGAACGCGAATGGGGCAGGGTGGAGCGTTGAGCCCCGACCGCCCGTCTTTGTGGAGCCGGCGCCAATGGCTGCAGGGCCTGGCCGGCGGTGCGGCCGCAGGCCTGGTCGGCTGCACGCCAACGCCGCCTCGTCTGGAAGACCTGCCTGGTGGCTTCAGCGGCGTGGCGCTGGAGCGCGGCCATGCCTTGCGCGCGTTCTGGCAGCGATTGGGCCAGGGCCTGGCGCTGCCGGCGCCGGCCGTGGTGCACCGTGCCAACGTGGTGATCGCCGGTGGCGGCATGGCGGGCCTGGCGGCTGCGCGGGCGCTGGAGCTGTCGGGGGTGCAGGGTGTGGCACTGCTGGACACGCAGCCGGCCATGGGCGGAAACAGCCAGGGCGGCAGCATGTCCGGGCTGGCCTGTCCTTTGGGCGCCCACTATCTGCCCTTGCCTGGCGACGATGCATCCGAGGTCCAGGACTGGCTCGAGGCCCTGGGCCTGCGCCAGCGCCGCGCAGGCCGCTGGCAGTACGACGAGCGCCATCTGTGCCACAGCCCGCAGGAGCGCCTGTTCTGGCAGGGCGCCTGGCATGAGGGCCTGCTGCCCGTCGATGGCGTGGCGCCGCGCACGCTGGAGCAGTACGAACTCTTTGCGCGCAGCGTGGCCAAGGAGATGGACAGGGCGCCCTTTGCCATGCCGTCCATCCGCGTCTGGCAGCGCCAGGGCCGGTTGCCCGCCGCCCATGCCGCGCTGGACGGCCAGACCATGCAGGCCTGGCTGGCCAGCCAGGGCATCGATGATGCGCAGCTGATCTGGTATCTGGAGTACTGCTGCCGCGACGACTTTGGCGCGGGCCTGGCGCGCGTGTCGGCCTGGGCGGGCCTGCACTATTTCGCCAGCCGCCACGGCTTCTCGGCCCCGCGCCGCCAGGATGAGCGCACGCCCGAAGACGCGGGTGATGCCGTGCTGACCTGGCCCCAGGGCAATGGCTGGCTGTCGCAGCAACTGGTGGCCGGGCTGGGCTCCACCGACCTGCAGACGGATTGCAGCGTGCTATCCATTGCCGAGAGTGCCGATGGCGTGGAGATCGACGTCTACCACCACGGTCGCCAGCAGCACGAGCGCTGGCTGGCCGCGCGCTGCATCGTGGCCCTGCCCAGCTTCATCGCGGCACGCGTGGTGCGCGATGCGCCGGACTTCCTGCGCGCGGTGGCCGGCCGGCTGGACTGGGCGCCCTGGCTGGTGGCCAACATCCATCTGCAGCGGCCGTTGGCCGACCGGCCCGGCGCCGATCCGGCCTGGGACAACGTGCTGTTTGCCGATCCGAATGCGGGCGGCTTGGGCTATGTGGACGCGGGCCACCAGGGCCTGGACCGGCTCACGCCCCGGCCCACGGTGCTCAGCTACTACCAGGCGCTGGGCGACTGGCCTGACGGGCGCGCCCAACTGCTGGGCCAGCCCTTCGGCTTCTGGCGGGACCGCATCGTCGGCAGCCTGCTCGTCCCCCATCCCGACCTGCTGCACAAGGCCACGCGCATGGAGATCACGCGCTACGGCCACGCCATGGCCATACCCCGGCCCGGTGACCAGCAGCTGCTCAGCCAGGTGGCGCTGCAGTCGCTGCACCGGGGGCGCAGCGCGCTGTGCGCCGGCGAGCGCGTGGCCCTGCTGCCCACGCCGGGCACGCGCCGCCTGTGGTTCGCACATTCCGACTGGGCCGGCTACTCGGTACTGGAGGAGGCCTTCACGCGTGGCCACCATGCGGGCCTGTGGGCTGGCGCGCGGACCTGACACGGGCCGCGGCGCCGGTGTCGCGCGCTTCAGGCGCCAGATCGGTCAGACAGGCCCGGGCATCTGCACCATGCGGTACAGCGACTGGCTGCCGCGTGCGGCCAGCACGCCCAGCTGGGCCAGCGTGCGCGGGTCCAGCTCCAGCGTGATGGCGGCGCGCGCCAGTGCCGAGCGGATGCGGGGGCCGTCCTCGCCTTCATGGATGACGGGCGGATACAGGCTCGCGCCGTCGGCGCCGATCACGCTGGCCACCAGCGGCGGCTGCGGCGGCTCGCCACGGCGCAGCACCACGGCGATGTCACCGTTGTCCAGCCGCACATAGGTGCCCGGCGGGCACAGGCCCACGGCGCGCACCAGCGCGAAGCCCACCTCGTCGGAGTAGCGCTGCTGCTGGGTGAGCGCGCGCAGCGACTCGGCGGCGCTGCGGCCTTCGCGTGACTTGCGCGGGCTGATCAGGGCGGCGTAGCGGTCCACCGTGCCCAGGATGCGGACCAGCCGCTGCACGGGCGCCAGCGTGGACAGCGGCTGCTGCGGCACGGCCTCGTGGTGGT
Organism: Delftia sp. CH05; assembly: GCF_009827015.1. Lineage (NCBI taxonomy): Bacteria > Pseudomonadati > Pseudomonadota > Betaproteobacteria > Burkholderiales > Comamonadaceae > Delftia > Delftia sp. CH05. The sequence continues at coordinate 54,395 of NZ_WUMG01000007.1, forward strand.
GGCCCACCAGCTCCAGCCACAGCGCATCGTTGACGAACAGCCGCGCCAGCAGGGCCTGGCTGTGCAGCGGGTGGCGCTGTACGGCCTGCTGCTGGGCGGGGGTCAGCGGCTCGCGCTGCAGCGCCAGTTCGTCCTGCAGCGCGTTCATGCCGATGTTCATGGTCAGTGCGCCATACACCAGGGTGCGGTGTTCGGACTCGTCCAGGCGCAGCTCACGCGCCAGCACATGGCACAGGCAGGCGCAGACCAGGGCATGGGAGGCGCTGTAGCCCACGGTGGACGAGCAGGCGCGCTGGAACATCAGGTACAGCGCGGCATCGCTGTCGTGGGCGATCAGCTCCTGCAGCCACAGGTCGATCTGCTGCAGCTTGACCAGGAAGTCCTGCACCTGCAGCGGCGCGGACAGCAGCACCGACAGTGCGGCCTCCAGGTCGGACCACAGGCCCAGCAGGTCTTCGTAGGAATCGTCGGGGCGTCGGCTCATCGTTGGCGGGGTGCGGGAAGCGGGGCGCATGCAGGCCGCATCAGCGCCGCTCCAGCACCATCTCGCTGCCCTGGCGGGTCATCTGGACGTGGGCAAGAAAGCTGTTGCCCAGCAGCACATAGGGCATGGGAAGAGGGGCGACCACGGCGTCCACACCGAAGACCTCGACATCGCCCACGCGCACCGAATCCAGCCGCAGGCGCCAGCCCTGGGCATCGCCGTTTGCGGTGCGCATCATCACCGGCTGGCCCTTGAGAAAGGGCAGGCCCATGCGTTCGGCGTCGGACCGGCCGATGGCGACCGAGCTGGCGCCCGTGTCCACCATGTAGACCATGGTCTTGCCATTGATCTGGCCGCGTTCGATGAAGTGCCCCCGGTTGTCGGCCTTGAGCACCACGCGCCGGCCGAGCGCAGGATCGCCCGCCGCCGCGCCCCGGCCGCCCAGGCTGATGGGCGCCTCGCCCAGGCGCAATGTCTGGCGGCGGCCCTTGATTTCCACCTCGGCCGTGTCGCCCGATACCTGCAGCACGCGCACATCCTGCAGGCTGTCGCCCGCCGCCAGCGCGCGCGGCGTGCCGCCGTCTATGACCAGCAAGGCCTTGCTGCCCAGCACGCCGCTGAGCGCCACGGACTGCGCCGTCGCCGATGGTGGAGCCAGCGCGGCCGCTGCGGCCAGGCTCAGAAGTACGGCACGTAGGTGGCGCATGGGGTGGCTTGTGGCGCAGAGGCGGGTGCCAGGCGATCAGTCGCGGAAGTTGTTGAAGGACAGGGGATGGTCGGCCAGGTCCTTGCGGATCAGGGCCATGGCGGCCTGCAGGTCGTCGCGCTTGGCGCCGGTGACGCGCACGGCGTCGCCCTGGATGGCGGCCTGCACCTTGAGCTTGCTGTCCTTGATCAGCTTTTGCAGCTTCTTGCCCAGCTCGGCCTCGATGCCGTTCTTGACCTTGATGGTCTGCTTGAGCTTGTCGCCGCCGATCTTCTGGGCCTTCTGGATGTCCAGGAAGCGCACGTCCACGCTGCGCTTGGTCAGCTTGTTGCGCAGGATGTCCTCGACCTGCTGCAGCTGGAAGTCGGCATCGCCGAACAGCGTGATTTCCTTGTCCTTGAGCTCGATGGCGGCCGAGGTGCCCTTGAAGTCGAAGCGTGTGCCGATTTCCTTGGCGGTGTTCTCCACGGCGTTCTTCACTTCGACGAAGTCGGCTTCGCACACGGTGTCAAAAGAAGGCATGGCAAATATTTCCTGTAAATGTTCTGAAAAAGTACCGCAGCGCGCGGCCGGGCGATGCGGGCGCGGGGCCGGCGGCGCAGGGAGGCGGTGCGACAATCCGGTCGATGTTAGTCGAGAAAAATGTTCCGCTGCAGCATTGCAACAGCTTCGGCATCGCCGCCCGTGCCCACACCCTGGTGCGCGTGCGCAGCGACGAGGACGTGCGCCATTTCCTGGCCGATCCGCTGTGGGGCCGCCAGCCCGTGTTCGTGCTGGGCGGCGGCAGCAATGTGGTGATCACGGGCGACGTCGATCCCGTGGTCCTCAAGATGGAGATAGCGGGCATGCGCCTGCTGCGCGAGACCGATCGCCACTGGATCGTCGAGGCCGGTGCCGGCGAACGCTGGCACGACCTGGTGGCCTGGACCCTGTCGCAGGGCTACGGCGGCCTGGAGAACATGGCGCTGATTCCCGGCACCGTGGGCGCGTCGCCGGTGCAGAACATCGGCGCCTACGGATTGGAGCTGCAGGACCGGTTCGAGTCGCTGGATGCCATCGACCTGGCCACGGGGGAGTCCTTCACGCTGGATGCCGCCCAATGCGCCTTCGGCTACCGCGACTCGGTGTTCAAGCATGCGCCGGCCGAGCCCACGCCCGTGGCGCGTGCGCGCATGAGCGGCGTGCCGCCGCGCGGCATGGGCCTCAAGGGCCGCGCCGTGATCACGCGCGTGCGCCTGGCCCTGCCCAAGGACTGGAAGCCCGGCCTGGGCTACCTGGACCTGCAGCGCCGCCAGGCCGAGGCGGGCGTGGCCGAGCCCACGGCCCGCCAGATCTTCGACTGGGTGTGCGAGATCCGCCGCGCCAAGCTGCCCGATCCGGAGCACATCGGCAACGCGGGCAGCTTCTTCAAGAACCCGACGGTGACGCCCGAGCAGTGCGCCGACATCATTGCGCGCGAGCCCCGCATCGTGCACTACCCCATGGACGACGGCTCCATCAAGCTGGCCGCCGGCTGGCTGATCGATGCCTGCGGCTGGAAGGGCAAGTCCATGGGCCGCGCCGGGGTGTATGACAAGCAGGCCCTGGTGCTGGTCAACCGGGGCGACCGGCACAGCGTGGACAGCAGCGTCACGGGCGGCGAGGTCATGACGCTTGCCGGAGCGATACAGACCAGCGTCTACGAGCGATTCGGCATCCGCCTGGAGCCCGAGCCCGTCGTAGTCTGAGCGGCCTTGGGCGGTCCTTGGGCGGTTCTTGAGGGGCACGGCGGCAAAAAAACAGCGGCCCGCAGGGCATTGCCGCCTGCGGGCCGCTGCGCATCAGCGCCTCAGTGGGCGGAGTGACTGCGCCAGTCCATATAGTCCTTGTCGGTCATCAGCACCCACAGCGCGAGCACCAGCACCACGATGCCCGACACCACGGCATTGCGCATGGCGTCCATCTGGCCGGCAAAGCCCAGCACCCAGGGCGAGATCACCATCCACAGACCCAGCAGGCCTTCGGTCCATTCCTCCCACGCGCGGGGCATGAAGATGGCTCCCAGCGCAGCGGCAATCAGCGCCAGTCCGATGACCACGCCGTTGGCCGTGGGCGCCATCTGGTCCTGGAACCCCAGCACCCAGGGCGAGACTGCCAACCAGACTCCCAGCAGGACGTTGAGCGGGTCCTGCCAATGCTTCATGTATTTCATGGCTGCACCTCCTGCCGCCACGACGAATGAGGGCGGCAGCTGGTTGGATCAAGGGCGCAGCATGCAGGTTCCATGAGGATTTTTGCGAAAGTGCATGCTTACCATGGCATCTCGCCCTTGTTCACCTTGGCGCCGATGTCCAGCGACAGCGCCATGCCGGCCTGCGGGTAGGCCTGCTTCATGGCACCGATCAGCTCGGCGCTGTTGCCCGCCTTGGCGGCGGCGGCCTCGAAACGCTGGAGATAGTCGCGTGTATAGGCGATGGCGCTGGCGTCCATGGCCGTGCCGGCCTGCATGTGGCCGGGCACGACGACAGCGGGCTTGAGGGCCTGCATCTCGTCCAGCTGCGCCAGCCAGGCCTTGCGCTCGGCGCTCTTTTGCGTGTCCGCTGTCCAGACATGCAGGTTGCCGAACACGCCCACGTTGCCGACGATGGCCTGCAGCGCAGGCACCCAGACATAGGGGCGGTGGGCCAGCGGGCCGGTGGTGCCGCGCAGCTCCAGCGCCTGGCCGTCCACCATCACCGTATTGCCTTGCAGGGCCTCGGGCAGCACGGGATGGCTGGGGGCGTTGGCGCCCATCTTGGGGCCCCAGAAGGCCAGCTTGCCCTGCAGCTTGGACTCGATCTTCTCGCGCACGGCCGGCGTGGCCACCACCTTGGCCTGCGGGAACAGGCTCTTGAGCACCTCGGCGCCGAAGTAGTAGTCGGGGTCGGCATTGCTGATGAGGATGGTGGTCAGCTGCTTGCCGCTGTCCAGCACATTGGCGGCAATGCGCAGGCCGTCGGCGCGGGTGAAGCCGCTGTCCACGACCACGGCCTCCTTGGCACCGGTGATCAGGGTGGAGGTCACGGCAAAGCTGTGTTCGTCGGCCTGGTAGACCTTCATCTGCAGCGGGGCGGGCGCCTGGGCGTGGGACAGGCCGGCCGACAGGGCCAGGGTGAGCGAAAGCAAGGTGGTGCGAAGCATGTCGATTTCCTTTGAAAAAAGCACAAGACAGAAAGCGGGTGGCAGCGCCGTGCTGCCATGGGTGGTACTTTAGTTTTTGAAATCGAGCAGATAAACGGCAAAATATGCGCTTGTTTGTTGCAGAAATCGAGCATATCCATGGACCGATTGCTGGCGATGCAGGTGTTTGCCACGGTGGCCGAATGCGGCAGCTTCACGGCGGCGGCCGAGCGGCTGGACCTGTCGCGCGCCATGGCCACGCGCCATGTGGAGTCGCTGGAGCAGTGGCTGGGCGCGCGCCTGCTGCACCGCACCACGCGCCGTGTCTCGCTCACCGATGCCGGTGCGCAGTGCCTGCGCTACAGCCAGCAGATGCTGGCCCTGGCCGATGAGGTGCAAGGCGAGATGCGCGCCAGCGACAGCCAGTTGCGCGGCCTGCTGCGCGTGACCTGCAGCATGTCCTTCGGCCATGCGCAGATGGCGCCGGCCATTGCGCAGTTCATGCGGCTGCACCCGCACCTCAAGATCGACCTGCTGGTGGACGACGGCGCGCTGGACCTGGTGCAGCAGCGCATCGACCTGGCCATACGCATCAGCGCCGATCCGGGCGCCGCACTCATCGGCCGGCCGCTGGCCGTTTGCGAATCGGTGCTGGTGGCCTCGACCGCCTATCTGGATGCGGCTGGCCGGCCGCAGGCACCGGCCCAGCTGCAGGCGCACCGCTGCCTGGGCCATATGCGCGTGGGGCGCAATGTCTGGCAATTGACTCGCCGTGACGATGAAAGCGATGAGCAGCAGATCGCCGTCACCACCTGGTTCAACGCCAACGAAGCCACCGTGCTGGCCGCCGCTGCCGTCGAAGGCGCCGGCATTGCCTTGCAGCCAACCTATCTGGTCCAGCCCATGCTGCAAAACGGCCAGCTGGAGCTGGTGCTGCCCGACTGGCGCCCGCAGCCGCTGACCGTGCATGCGCTGTACAGCTCCCGCCGCCATCTGCCGGTGGCCGTGCGGGCGCTGCTGGATTTTCTCGTGCAGCGTTTCGAGGGCGCGCACTGGTAGCCGGGGCGTAAAAAAGCCGCCTTGCGGCGGCTTGTGGGATGCAAGTGTGCGATTTTCTGGCCCATGGCGTCGCGTGCTTGGCGGGCGCGTCCCATGCCAGGGACGCCGAGCAAGGGCCGCCCCGCAGCGAGGGCGTCGTCCCCTCCCTCGCGAAGCGAGTAGAGAGGGGGAAGCGGCGTCAGCCGCTCAGGGGGTGTAGGTCATTCCTTGCCGCCCAATTGGGGCAGGGCGGTGCTGGTGCCCAGGGACAGCAGGCCGGCCTTGGCGTAGATGGCCAGCTTGTCGCGGGTGTCCATCAGGTCCAGGTTGCGCATGGTCAGCTGGCCGATGCGGTCGGCGGGGCTGAAGGGCGCGTCCTCGACCTTTTCCATCGACAGGCGCTCGGGCGCGTAGGTCAGGTTGGGCGATTCGGTGTTCAGGATGGAGTAGTCATTGCCGCGGCGCAGCTCCAGCGTCACGGTGCCGGTCACGGCGCGGGCCACCCAGCGCTGGGCGGTTTCGCGCAGCATGATGGCCTGCGGGTCGAACCAGCGGCCCTGGTACAGCAGGCGGCCCAGGCGCAGGCCGTTGATGCGGTACTGCTCGATGGTGTCCTCGTTGTGGATGCCGGTCACCAGGCGCTCGTAGGCGATGTGCAGCAGGGCCATGCCGGGGGCCTCGTAGATGCCGCGGCTCTTGGCTTCGATGATGCGGTTCTCGATCTGGTCGCTCATGCCCAGGCCGTGGCGGCCACCGATGCGGTTGGCTTCCAGGAACAGCTCCACGGGATCGGCGATTTCCTTGCCATTGAGGGCCACGGGGCGGCCTTCTTCGAAGGTCACCGACACTTCCTCAGCCTTGACCTCGACCTCGGGCTTCCAGAACGCCACGCCCATGATGGGGTTGACGATGCGGATGCCGCTGTTCAGGAACTCCAGGTCCTTGGCCTCGTGCGTGGCGCCCAGCATGTTGCTGTCGGTCGAGTAGGCCTTCTCGGCGCTCATCTTGTAGCCGAAGCCTTCCTTGGTCATGAAGGCTGACATCTCGGCGCGGCCGCCCAGCTCGTCGATGAAGGTCTGGTCCAGCCAGGGCTTGTAGATCTTCAGCGCGGGGTTGGTCAGCAGGCCGTAGCGGTAGAAGCGCTCGATGTCGTTGCCCTTGAAGGTCGAGCCGTCACCCCAGATGTTGACGTCGTCTTCCTTCATGGCGGCCACCAGCATGGTGCCGGTCACGGCACGGCCCAGGGGCGTGGTGTTGAAGTAGGTGATGCCGCCCGTGGAGATGTGGAAGGCGCCGGCCTGGATGGCGGCAATGCCTTCGCCGGCCAGCTGCGCGCGGCAGTCGATCAGGCGGGCCTGCTCGGCGCCGTATTCCATGGCCTTGCGGGGGATTTCGTCGTAGTCGGCCTCGTCGGGCTGGCCCAGGTTGGCCGTGTAGGCGTAGGGCAGGGCGCCCTTGTTCTTCATCCAGCGCAGGGCGGCGCTGGTGTCCAGGCCGCCCGAGAAGGCGATGCCGACCTTTTGGCCGACGGGGACGTTTTGCAGGATGGTTTCCATACGATGCTTCTCTCAATAACGATGGCGGCTGGCGTGTTGGACGCGGCTGCCGGAAAACACGGAAGGCGCCTGGGCGCCGTCAGGTCGAATGCGTCGGTCTGCCCAGGCGCTCAGGCGCTCTTAGGCGTAGTGGCAGATGTAGTGATAGGCCTCGGTCACGCGGATGTCGAACTTGGAGTTCGCAGGCACCTGGAAGGACTCGCCGGCCTTGGATGTCAGCCACTGGTCCGAGCCGTCGAGCTTGTACTCGCAGGAGCCGGCCACGCATTCCATGATCTCGGCGGCGGCCGTGCCGAAGGTCAGCTGGCTGGGCAGCACCACGCCCGCAGACTTCTTCGTGCCATCGGCCAGCGTGAAGCCATGGCTGATGCATTTGCCGTCGAAATAGACATTGGCCTTGGTGGTCAGGGTGATGCCAGAGATGGTTTCGGTGGTCATGGAAGCTGGGCAGAGGGTGGACTAAACCGCCCATTTTAGGCCAGCACCCGGCCGCTGCCCGTACGTGCTGGCCGCCGCCATGCAAAAAGCCCCTTGTCGGGGCTTTGCATGCGCAGGTCCGTCTCAGCGGCGCCAGCCGTGGCGGTAGCCGCCGCGCCAGCCGTGATAGCTGGGGCGCGAGGCGTAGTACACGCCGGCAGCAAGGGCTGCTCCAATCACCACGGGGGCCACATAGTCACCGGCCGAATACACGGGCTGCACAGGCTGGGGGGCGTAGTAGCCACCGCCGTCGTAGTAGTTGTTCTGGTAGACCACGGGCGGCGGCACGGGTGCGGTGGAGTACGCGGCCTGGGGCGGCTGGTTGGTGCCGTAGTAGCCGTTGCTGCCATAGGCCGCGCTGTTGGCGGCGGGCTGCACGCTCAGCGCGATCCAGTCCCCGGGCGGCGTGGTGGTGCGCGTCGTGTAGTTGCGGCCTGCGTACTCGTAGACCACGTCATAGGCCACGGCGCGGTTCTGGTAGTAGGTCTGGGTGGTGCAGTTGCGCACCGTCTGGTACTGGGGCTGGCCCGTGGCCTCGGCCTGGTTGCCCAGCATGGCGCCGCCGATCACGCCGGCCGCCGTGGCGGCCGCCCGTCCGCCGCCATGGCCGATGGCATTGCCGACCACGCCGCCCGCCAGGGCACCCAGAACGGCGCCCGCGCCCGAGGTGCGCTGGCCGGTATAGACGTTTTCATCGCGGCAGACCTGCTGGGGCACGGCCACCTGCTGGGTCACCGGGGTCACCGACAGCACCCGGCCTTGCTCCTGGGCCAGGGCTACGGTGGCGGTCGTGGCCGCCAGCGTCAAAAGAACCAGGGATTTCATGATTGCACTCCTGTTGCGCTGGCGGTATTTCCTGCCAGGCTCCATGCAAGTGTATTCCTCGGGCCTGGAAAGCAGTTTGCGGTCGCGTAAATCCACGTAATAAGCTGTTCCAGGCCTGATGGCAGAGTCAGCGCTTGCCCCCGTGGGCCATCTCTGCCCAGGCGTCGGGCGCAAAACCCACGGTGATGCGTCCCTGCGGCCATTGGACGACCGGGCGCTTGATGACGCTGGGCTGCTGCTGCATGAGGGCTGCGGCACCGGCCGCATCCTGGGCGGCGGCCTGGGTGTCGGCATCGAGCTTGCGCCACGTCGTGCCTTGGCGGTTGAGCAGCTTTTCCCAGCCGACAGCCTGCATCCAGGCGGGCAACTGCTCGGCGGGAACACCCTGTTTCTTGAAGTCGTGGAATTCGTAGGCGATGCCCTGGTCGGTGAGCCAGGCGCGGGCCTTCTTGACGGTGTCGCAGTTGGGAATGCCGTAGAGCGTCACAGTGTTTGCAGTGGTCATGATTGGTTGCAGTTGCCGCAGTCAATGGATGGCGAGGACCCCATAAGGACACTGTCCCTGGGTAACAATAGCGCGCAGTATGCACACCTCATTTCCCACATTGGATGCATGGCTCGCATATTGCGAGCGCCTGCACCCCAAGAATATTGCGCTGGGCCTGGATCGCGTGCGCGAAGTTGCCCAGCGCCTGGACCTGCGTTTCGACTGCCCCGTGATCACGGTTGCGGGCACCAACGGCAAGGGCTCGACCTGCGCCATGCTGGAGGCCGTGGCGCTGCAATCGGGCTTTCGCCCCGGCGTCTACACATCGCCGCATCTGGTGCATTTCGAGGAACGCTGCCGCGTGGGCGGCGAGATCGTGAAGGCCGCCGAGCTGCTGCCGCAGTTCGAGGCCGTGGAGCAGGCGCGCGCGCAGGGCACGGAAGTGGCGCTCACCTATTTCGAGTTCACCACGCTGGCCATCCTGCGGCTGATGAGCCAGTCCAGGCTGGATGTGGCGATTCTCGAGGTGGGCCTGGGCGGGCGGCTGGATGCCACCAATGTGATCGACGCCGATTGCGCCGTCATCACCAGCATCGACATCGACCATGTGGAATTCCTGGGGCCGGACCGCGAGAGCATCGGCCGCGAGAAGGCCGGCATCATGCGCGCCGGCCGGCCGGTGGTGGTCAGCGATCCCATGCCGCCGCAAAGCGTGCTGGACCATGCACAGGCCATTGGTGCCGATCTCTGGCGCCTGGGCCAGGACTTCAACTTCTCGGGCGACAAGCAGCAGTGGGGCTGGGCCGGACGCGGGCGGCGCTATGCGGGCCTGGCCTATCCGGCGCTGCGCGGCGCCAACCAGCTGGTCAATGCATCGGGTGCGCTGGCCGCGCTCGAGGCCATCCGCAGCCGCCTCCCCGTCACGGCCCAGGCCGTGCGCACGGGGCTGGCCATGGTCGAGCTGCCGGGCCGTTTCCAGATCATTCCGGGCCAGCCCACGCTGGTGCTGGACGTGGCACACAACCCGCATTCGGTGGCGGCGCTGACGGCCAACCTCGATGCCATGGGCTACTTTCCCTGCACGCATGCGGTCTTCGGCGCCATGCACGACAAGGACCTGGCGCCCATGCTGGCCAGGATTGCCCCGCTGATCGACCGCTGGTATCTCACCGACCTGCCCACGCCGCGCGCCGAGAGCGCCGAGGTGCTGCGCCAGAAGATCGAAGCCCTGCCGCCCGCGCCGGGCGTGCCACGCGAGATCTCGCTGGCCACCTTCGCAAACCCGCAGCTGGCGCTGGATGCCGCGGTTCTTGCAGCAGGTCCCACTGATAGAATCGTGGTCTTTGGCTCGTTCTTCACGGTGGGCGGCGTGCTGCAGGACGGCCCGCCCCGGCTGAACGCCAAGCATCTGGGCACCTGAATCCAGTGATCCGCACCGCAAACGGCCATCGTGGCTGCCTGTGGTGGCCGATCTGAACGAGTCCGCACTCCATGGCATTTTTCAATTTTCGTTGGCCCGGCAAAAAAGACGACGGTGATTCGTCGTCCGCATCGAGGCGGCCCACACGGCTGGGACAGGCGGAAAGCGTCGATGTCATGCGCCGCCGGGCGCGCCACCGCCTCATCGGCGCGGCCGTGCTGGTCCTGGCGGGCGTGGTGGGATTCCCCCTGCTGTTCGACACGCAGCCGCGTCCGATTCCCGTGGACATCCCCATCGAGATTCCCGACCGCGACAAGGTCGCTCCTCTGGTCGTGCCCGGCGCCAATGCCGTGGACGCCCATCCGCACCAGGGCGCCGCTTCCCCGGCAGGCCGCGTGCCGGCCCAGGCCTCGCTGGGCGCCGACGAGGAAGAGGTTCCCATGGGCAGGCCTTCCGTGCCCGTGGCGCCGGCCGTCTCGCAGGTGGCTCCGGTCAAGCCGGAAGCAAAGCCCGAAACCCGGCCCGAGGCAAAGCCTGAGCCCAAGCCCGCCGCCAAGCCTGAGACCAAACCCGAGCCCAAGCCGGAACCCAGGCCCAAGCCCGAGCCGGCCAAACCCGAACACAAGCCGGAGCCCAAGCCCGAACCCAAACCCGAGCCGAAGCCAAAGCCCGAACCCAAGCCCGAGCCGTCCAGGAGCGACGACGCCGCGCGTGCCCGGGCCCTGCTGGAAGGTCGCAGCGCACCGGCGGCGCCGGCGGCTGCTGCGGCGACGGACGAGCGCTTCATCGTGCAGGTCGGCGCCTTCTCCGATGCCGGCAAGGCCCAGGAAATCCGCGCCAAGCTGGAGCTGGCGGGCCTGAAGACTTTCACGCAGGTGGTGGACACCAAGGACGGCAAGCGCACGCGTGTGCGTGTGGGTCCGTTCAACGGCCGTGCCGAAGCCGACAAGGCGGCGGCGCGCGTCAAGGGCCAGGGCCTGCCGGCTTCGGTGCTCAAGCTCTGAGGCGGTGACGTACATCTTGCAAAGCAGCACAGGCGCACAGAGATAGCGTATGTCCACGGTGGACTGGGTTTTGCTGGCCTGCGTGCTGGCATCGATGCTGCTAGGCGCCTGGCGCGGGCTGGTGTATGAGGTGCTGTCGCTGCTCGGCTGGCTGGTGGCCTTCGTCGTGGCACGCATCTGGGCTGCCGACGTGGCGCTGTGGCTGCCCATGCAGGACTGGGACATGCAACTGCGCTATGCCGCAGGCTTTGTGCTGTTGTTCGTGCTGGCGCTGTTCGGCTGGGGCCTGGTGTCCTGGCTGTCGCGCCGGCTGATCGAGGCGGTGGGCCTGAGGCCCGTGGACCGCACGCTGGGCGCGCTGTTCGGCGTGCTGCGCGGGGCGCTGCTGGCCCTGGTGGCAACGATGGTGATCAGCTACACGCCGCTGCACCAGGGACAGTGGTGGCAGGATTCAGCCCTGGCGCCGTGGCTGATGCAGGCGCTGGCTGCGGTTTTGCCGCAGCTGCCGCAGGAATGGGGACGCTATCTGCCGGCTGCATGACAAGGCGCTGCAGCGCAGGAGTCGGCTGGCAGAAACAGTTTGGATAGAGAAATCGGGCGCAGGCGTGGCCAATGGGTGGCTGCTACGGCCCAGACAGCGAAGGGCGACCTTCGCAAACGGATGGAACGCAACTATGTGTGGAATCGTTGGTGTAGTCAGCACCGCGCCCGTGAATCAACTGATCTATGACGCCCTGCTGCTGCTGCAGCACCGTGGCCAGGATGCCGCCGGCATCGTGACCCAGCAGGAGCGCAAGTTCTTCATGCACAAGGCCAAGGGCATGGTGCGCGACGTGTTCCGCACCCGCAACATGCGCGCCCTGCCGGGCACGGTGGGCCTGGGCCAGGTGCGCTACCCGACGGCCGGCAACGCGACCAGCGAGGAAGAGGCCCAGCCCTTCTACGTGAACGCGCCCTTCGGCATCGTCATGGTGCACAACGGCAACCTCACCAACGCCAAGCAGCTGCGCGAGGAACTGTCGGACACCGACCACCGCCACACCAACACCGAGAGCGACTCCGAAGTCCTGCTCAACGTGCTGGCCCACGAGCTGGCCCGCGCCAGCAGCGGCGCACCGCTCAAGAGCGAAGACGTCTTCCAGGCCGTTAGCGCCGTGCACAAGCGCATCAAGGGCTCGTACGCCGTGATCGCGCTGATTGCGGGCTACGGCCTGCTGGCCTTCCGCGACCCCTTCGGCATCCGTCCCCTGTGCATGGGCCGCAGCGCCGACGGCACGGTGATGCTGGCCAGCGAATCCGTGGCCCTGGAAGGCACGCTGCACCAGCTCGAGCGCGATGTCGCTCCGGGTGAAGCCGTGTTCGTGCACAGCGACGGCCAGGTCGAAACCCGCCAGTGCGCCGAAAAGAGCGAGCTGCACCCCTGCGTGTTCGAGTACGTGTACCTGGCCCGTCCGGACTCGGTGCTCGACGGCATCTCCGTCTACCAGGCGCGCCTGAACATGGGCGAGACGCTGGCCAAGCGCGTGGTCTCCACCGTGCCGCCCAACGAGATCGACGCCATCATCCCGATTCCGGAATCCAGCCGGCCCAGCGCCATGCAGCTGGCCCAGCTGCTGGGCATTCCCTACCGCGAAGGCTTTGTCAAGAACCGCTACGTGGGCCGCACCTTCATCATGCCGGGCCAGGCCTCGCGCAAGAAATCCGTGCGCCAGAAGCTCAACGCCATCGGCAGCGAGTTCAAGGGCCGCAAGGTGCTGCTGGTGGACGACTCCATCGTGCGCGGCACCACCTCCAAGGAAATCGTGCAGATGGCGCGTGACGCCGGCGCCGTCAAGGTCTACTTGGCCTCGGCCGCTCCTCCGGTGCGCCATCCCAACGTCTACGGCATCGACATGCCCACGCGCGCCGAACTGGTGGCGCATGGCCGCACGGTCGAGGAAATCCGCCAGGTCATCGGCGCCGACGCGCTGATCTACCAGGACGTGGCCGCCATGAAGCAGACCGTGGGCAAGATCAATCCGCAGGTGCAGGGCTTCGAGGCCTCGTGCTTCGACGGCGTCTACATCACGGGCGACATCTCCGAGGACGAGGTCACGGCGCTCAACGAGGGCCGTAACCGGGGCGGGGAGGAAGAGGCCAGCGATGCGTCGCGCCTGTCCCTGCCCAATGCCCAGGAAGCCTGAGCGCCAGGGCATTCAGTGACAATGTCGGGCGGGCCTGTGGCCCGCCTTTTTTGACAAATGAGCTAAAAGCGCTGGTGCTGGAGCGTCCAGGGCCGCAAGGCCCTGGAAGCCGCCAGGTGACAAGTGCTTCTAGCTCCTTTTTTCCGGGCACCGCCACCGCTGGCGTGCTGCGCCCGATCCCCAAGGACCATCAACGTGACCAACAAGACACTTCCCGAAGGCCTGCATCCCGATACGCTGGCCCTGCGCGTGGGCGTGGAGCGAAGCCAGTGGGGTGAGCACAGCGAAGCCCTGTACATGACCAGCAGCTTCGTGCAGCCCGACTGTGCAACGGCTGCGCGCCGCTTCGCCAATGAAGAGCCCGGCTACACCTACAGCCGCACCTCCAACCCCACCGTCACCAGCTTCGAGCAGCGCCTGGCCGCCATGGAGGGCACGGAATGCGCGGTGGCCACGTCCACGGGCATGTCGGCCATCTTGCTCGTGGCGCTGACCACGCTCAAGGCCGGCGACCATGTGATCTGCTCGCAGTCCATGTTCGGCTCCACCATCAAGCTGCTGGGCGGCGAGATGGCGCGCTTCGGCGTAGAGACCAGCTTTGTCTCGCAGACCGATGTGCAGGCCTGGAAGGCGGCCATCCGTCCCAACACGCGCCTTCTGTTCGCCGAGACGCCGACCAACCCGCTGACCGACCTGTGCGACATCGCCGCGCTGGCCGAGCTGGCGCACGCCCATGGCGCGCTGCTGGCCGTGGACAACAGCTTTGCCTCGCCCGTGCTGCAGCAGCCTGCCAAGTTCGGTGCCGACCTGGTCGTGCACTCCGGCACCAAGCTGCTGGACGGCCAGGGCCGTGTCATGTCGGGCGCCGTCTGCGGCACGACGGCACTGGTGGACAAGGTCATGGGCACCTTCCTGCGTAGCGGCGGCCTGAACCTGGCACCGTTCAACGCCTGGGTGGTGCTCAAGGGGCTGGAGACGCTGTCCCTGCGCGTGAAGGCGCAAAGCGCCTCCGCGCTGGAGCTGGCCACCTGGCTGGAAGCCCATCCCAAGGTCGCCCGCGTCTACTACCCGGGCCTGGCCAGCCACCCGCAGCACGAGCTGGCCATGCGCCAGCAAAACGGCATGGGCGGCGGCGTGCTGTCCTTCGATGTGGTTGGCGAGGGCGCCGAACAGCTGCGCGCCAACGCCTTCCATGTGGCCGACAGCACCCGGGTGTGCTCGATCACGGCCAACCTGGGCGACGTCAAGACCACCATCACCCATCCGGCCAGCACCTCGCATGGCCGCCTGAGCGAAGAGCAGCGCCGTGCCGCCGGCATCGGCCAGGGCCTGCTGCGCATCTCCGTCGGACTGGAATACCTGGGCGACCTCAAGAACGATCTCTCCCGCGGACTGGATACCCTGCAATGACACAAAAAGTACGTACCCGTTTTGCCCCGTCTCCCACGGGCTTCATCCACCTGGGCAACATCCGCTCGGCCCTGTATCCCTGGGCCTTTGCGCGCGCCACGGGCGGCGATTTCGTCCTGCGCATCGAGGACACCGACGTGGAGCGCTCCACCCAGGCCTCGGTGGACGTGATCATCGAGGGCATGGCCTGGCTGCAGCTGGACCATGACGAAGGTCCGTTCTATCAAATGCAGCGCATGGACCGCTACAAGGAGGTGCTGGCCGGCCTGCAGGCTTCGGGCCATGTCTACCCCTGCTACATGAGCGTGGAAGAACTCGACGCCCTGCGCGAGCGCCAGATGGCCAACAAGGAAAAGCCGCGCTACGACGGCACCTGGCGCCCTGAGGAAGGCAAGGTGCTGCCGCCCGTGCCCGAAGGCGTGCGTCCCGTGCTGCGCTTCAAGACGCCGAAGGGCGGCGTCGTGGCCTGGGAAGACAAATGCAAGGGCCGCATCGAGTTCCAGAACAGCGAGCTGGACGACCTGGTGATCGCGCGCCCCGATGGCACGCCCACCTACAACTTCTGCGTCTGCGTGGACGACATGGACATGGCCATCACCCATGTCATCCGTGGCGACGACCACGTCAACAACACGCCGCGCCAGATCCACATCTTTGAGGCCCTGGGCGCCAGCGTGCCCGTGTTCGCCCATCTGCCCACCGTGCTCAACGAGCAGGGCGAGAAGATGAGCAAGCGCAACGGCGCCAAGGCCGTCACCCAGTACCGCGACGAAGGCTACCTGCCCGACGCCATGGTCAACTACCTGGCCCGCCTGGGCTGGAGCCACGGCGACGACGAAATCTTCAGCCGCGCCCAGTTCCTGGAGTGGTTCAACCTGGACCACCTGGGCCGCAGCGCTGGCCAGTTCGACGAGGCCAAGCTGCGCTGGGTCAACGCCCAGCACCTGAAGGCGCTGGACGACGCGGCCCTGGCAGAGCTGGTGCGCCCCTTCGTGCTCAAGACCGGCCTGGACCAGGCCCTGCTCGACGCAGACGACCGCCTGCCGCGCATCTGCGCCCTGTTCAAGGACCGCTGCGAAACCCTGGTCGATCTGGCCGGCTGGGTGCGCCTGTTCTATGTGGACGCCTTCGACCGCAACGCCGAGGACCTGGCAAAGCACGTGACCGACGCCGTGGCGCCCGCCCTGGACGCCTTCGCCGAAGGCATCGCCTCGGTGGAGTGGAGCAAGGAAGCCATTGCTGCCCTGATCAAGGAAGTGCTCAAGGCCCAGGGCCTGAAGATGCCGCAACTGGCCATGCCGGTGCGCGTGCTGACGCTGGGCACGGCGCACACGCCTTCGGTGGATGCGGTGCTGGAGCTGCTGGGTCGTGAAAAAATTCTGGCGCGTTTGAAAAACCGCTGAAAACCTGTCTATAATTCGAGTCTCTGATGCAAACGCAGCAACTAACAAGAAGCAGCGATTGCAGCATGAAGGGGGTATAGCTCAGCTGGGAGAGCGCTTGCATGGCATGCAAGAGGTCATCGGTTCGATCCCGTTTACCTCCACCAAAATTGAGACTTGAGTTTGTAACGCAAGTTCTAGGATTGACCCTATCGTCTAGAGGCCTAGGACATCACCCTTTCACGGTGAGTACCGGGGTTCGAATCCCCGTAGGGTCGCCAAGTTTGCAGCACTTGGCTCGAAAGAGCGCAAAAGCTGTCTGCCAGGAGTGGTAGTTCAGTTGGTTAGAATACCGGCCTGTCACGCCGGGGGTCGCGGGTTCGAGTCCCGTCCACTCCGCCAAAATTTGTCGCTTGGTATGTAAGCGCCTTTGAAACACGAAGGCGCTTTTTTATCGGCGGATCACAGGCTGTGACCCTATCGTCTAGAGGCCTAGGACATCACCCTTTCACGGTGAGTACCGGGGTTCGAATCCCCGTAGGGTCGCCAAGTTTGCAGCACTTGGCTCGAAAGAGCACAAAAGCTGTCTGCCAGGAGTGGTAGTTCAGTTGGTTAGAATACCGGCCTGTCACGCCGGGGGTCGCGGGTTCGAGTCCCGTCCACTCCGCCAGTATCGGATTCTTTGGGGGTATAGCTCAGCTGGGAGAGCGCTTGCATGGCATGCAAGAGGTCATCGGTTCGATCCCGTTTACCTCCACCAAAAATCGAGACTTGAGTTTGTAACGCAAGTTCTAGGATTGACCCTATCGTCTAGAGGCCTAGGACATCACCCTTTCACGGTGAGTACCGGGGTTCGAATCCCCGTAGGGTCGCCAAGTTTGCAGCACTTGGCTCGAAAGAGCGCAAAAGTTGCCTGCCAGGAGTGGTAGTTCAGTTGGTTAGAATACCGGCCTGTCACGCCGGGGGTCGCGGGTTCGAGTCCCGTCCACTCCGCCAGATTCCTTGTGCAGACCCTCGTGTTTGCGCAGACAAGAAGCCACCGCAAGGTGGCTTTTTTGTTTCTGGTTGTTGCGGTTTTTGGTGTGACTTCTTCACATGGAAAGCCTTTGTGCACAAAACACGATCTATTGCCCAGATTTTTTAAGGGCAAACCCGGAACTTTCCCTCAACATTCGTAACAATAGACGGTGTCCTGTTTGCAGGGCGTCCATCTTTCACCGACTCGTCTGCCCCGCTCCATGCGCCTTGCGCCATCGTTTGTCTTTTCGTTGCTGATGCTGCTGTCCATCTTCTGCGGGCAGGTGGCAGCTTCGGCATCTTCCGATGGGTTGGAAGGCGATGGCCTGCTGGCGCACCATCCCGTCGTGACCATCGATGATGAATTCCTCGAGGAACTCGCGGAAGTCGAGGAAGACGACGAGACCGAGTTTGCCGAGCTGACGGCACACAGCGGCAACAAGCGCCAACTGCTGGCCCTGCTGGCCTGCGGCGAGGACCGTTCCGCCGAGATGTACTGGCCGCCCGAGCCCATCGCCGTGCAGGTGGTGTCGCTGTGGGCCCCGCCTTCGACCTATTCCCAGGCGCACCTGTCGCCCGCCCCGGGCCAGCTGCTGCGCCCTCCAAGACCTTCCCTGCTCGGCTGACCGCATATTGCGGCGCAGGCATGCCTTGTGCCCCTTGCGCCCCTTGTCGGCTGACGCATCCCACTGCCTGATCACTGCTCGTGCGCGCCTTGCTGGCGTGCACGCCATGCCGTCGTCCGCGCGCTGACTGCGCACGGCGCGGCCATGCCCGTTCCCGCGTGGTCCGCAGGGAAGGGCCCATCTCTTACTCAACCCCTCGACTGTCGCTTTGCGGCAGATGCATGCCATGGTGAATCCAACGGTATTGGCGGGAATGGCCCCCGCCCGTTTTCCATCCTGTTCGCGCAAGGTCCTGCAAGGCGCGATCTGCAGCCTGCTGGTGGGCTGGGGTGCTGGCGCTTCGGCGCAGGCCCACCCCCCTGGCAAGCCCCAGGCGTCCCAGGCGCCCCTGACGCAGGCGGCTCCGGCCGCCGCCGAGGCCGCCGAGGCCGCGGCGTCCCGTACGCCGATCGTGCCGAAGGCCGGTTCGGCCGCAGAGGCGCCTTCGGTGGCTTCGGCCGCCGCACAGCGCCTGCCCCAGCTGAGCCTGAACGAGGTCGTTCGCGCCGTGCTGGACCACAACCCCGATCTGCGCGCTGTCGAGCAGTCCCGGACCACGGCGCGCGCAGGCGTGGTCAGCGCCTCGGCGCTGCCCAATCCCAAGCTCGAATGGAACCAGGGCCGCAACAGCGCCCGCGTTCCGGGCGCGGCAGCCGGCACGGTGCAGGGCTGGGCCGTGGCCTTGCCCATCGAGAACCCCGCCGTGCGAGGTGCGCGCGTGGAGGCCGCGAGGGCAGGCGAGCAGGGCTCGGTGCACTTCGTGGCGACCACGCGCAATGCGCTGGTGGCCCAGGTGCGGCTACGCGCCTACGAGATGGTGCTGCGCGAGGCGGAGGTCGAGGCCGCCAAGGAGGCGGTGCGCCTTCTGGAGCAGGCCCATGAGCGCGTCCGCGTCCGCGTGGACAGCGGCGAGGCGGCCCGCTACGAAATCATCAAGGCCGATGCCGAAATCATCCAGGCGCGCCAGCAGGAACAGACCGCGCGGCTGCGTGCCGAGCAGGCGCAGCTGGCGCTGGGCCGCCTGGCCGCAGGCCAGCTGCCCGTGCGCTTCCGCCTGGATGTGTCGCTGGAGGATCCGCTGCGCATCGAGGACATGGGCGAGATCGATCCCATGGAGCATCCCGAACTGCGCCAGCTCAAGGCAGAGGTCGAGCGTGCCCAGGCCCGGCTTGACGGTGCCAAGGCCTCGCGCTGGCCGGGCGTGGAGCTGCGCTACGGCCAGACGCGCGAGCCCGACGTGCGCCTGAACACGGTGGGCGTGAGCATCCAGATCCCCTTGCTCGACCAGCACCGCGGCCCCATCGACGAGGCGGCCTCCGAGCTGGAGCGCGCGCGTCTGCAGCTGGAAGGCCGGCAGATCGAGCTGCGCCAGCAGACGCTGCAGGCCTGGAAGGAGCTGGAGATGGCGCGACTGCGCACCCAGGCACTGAGCCAGGGTTCGGTGCGCGAGGCCGAGTCGGCCCTGCGCGTGGCCGAGGCCGCCTACCGCTTCGGCGAGCGCGGCATTCTCGATGTGCTCGATGCGCAGCGCGTGCTGCGCTCCATCCGTGCAGACCTGCTCGACGCGCGCTACCAGCTGCAGGCGGCGCGCATACAGCTCGAATACCTGGCGGGCCGCTACGACGATCCGTCCGCGCTGTGAAGCGCGCCGTCCCTGCCTCACACCCGAAATCAGAAACGAACATGTCCTTGAATATGCATCCGCAACCCATCGCCGCCCGCGCAGGCAGCAGCACCTTGGTGAACTCCCTGGCCCTGGCCGGCCTGCTGGCCGCAACGCTGGCGCTGAGCGCCTGCGGCAAGAACGAAGAGGCCGAAGCCAAGGCGGCGCCCGCAGCGGCCGCTGCGCAGGAGCAGGACCCGATGGAGGTCCGCGTGACCGCCGAGATGGCGCCCAACTTCGCCGTCAAGCCCGTGGCGCAGGCGCAGATCGCGTTGCTGCAGGAGGTGTCCGGCCGCATCGAGGCCAATGAGCGCCAGGTCACCCGCATTGGCGCGGCCGCCACGGGACGCGTGACCGAAGTGCTGGTCGAAGTGGGCGACCGCGTGCGCGCGGGCCAGGTGCTGGCCCGCGTGGCCAGCCCCGAGCTGACCACCGCCCAGCTGGCCTATCTGCGTGCACACTCCGCCGCCACGCTGGCCGAGCGCGGCGTGGAGCGCGCGCGCCAGCTGATAGCCGCCGACGTCATCGGCTCGGCCGAGCTGCAGCGCCGCGAGTCCGAGCTGTCGATTGCGCGCGCCGAGCAGCGCGCTGCCGGCGACCAGTTGCGCCTGATCGGCATTCCCGACAGCGCCATCGCCCAGCTGCGCGACAAGGGCACGCTGCAGTCTCATGCGGCCGTGCTGTCCACAGGGGCCGGCGTGGTGATCGAGCGCAAGGTCAGCTCCGGCCAGGTGACCCAGCCCGGCGATCCGCTGTTCACCGTGGCCGACCTGAGCAGCGTCTGGGTGGTGGGCGCGATCCCCGAGCAGATGGCCAGCGGCGTGCGTGCCGGCCAGGCCGTGGAGATCGCCGTGCCCGCCCTGGGCGAGCGCGTGCTGTCCGGCCAAATCGTGCATGTGGGCGACACCGTGACGCCCGAGACCCGCACCGTCACCATCCGCACCCAGGTGGACAACCCCGAGCGCGACCTCAAGCCCCAGATGCTGGCCACCATGCGCATCCAGGGCGAGGTGCGCCAGCTGCTGGCCGTGCCGGCCGAGGCCGTGGTGCGCGAGAACGACCGCGACCATGTCTTCGTCAAGAAGGGCGAGAACCACTACCGCCTCACGCCCGTCGAGCTGGGCACCGCCAGCGGCGGCATGCGCCCCGTGAACAAGGGCGTGGCCGATGGCACGGTCATCGTCACCACGGGTGCCTTCCACCTGAACAACGAGCGCAAGCGCGCAGAGCTGGAGTAAGCCCATGATCGCTTCCATGATCCGGGCCGCACTGAGCCAGCGGCTCATCGTGATCGTGCTCTCGCTGGTGCTGTGCGGCTTCGGCCTGCGCGCCGCCATGAATCTGTCGGTGGATGCCTTTCCTGACGTGACCAACGTCCAGGTCCAGGTGGCCACCGAGGCGCCAGGCCGTTCGCCCGAGGAAATCGAGCGCTTCGTGACCGTGCCGCTGGAAATCGCCATGACCGGCATGCCGGGCCTGGTGGAGATGCGCTCGCTCAACAAGAGCGGCCTGTCCATCATCACCCTGGTCTTCACCGATGCCACCGACGTGTACTTTGCTCGCCAGCTCGTCACCGAGCGGCTGATGGAGGTCACGCCGCGCATGCCCGCAGGCATCATCCCCGTGCTGGGGCCGGTGTCCACGGGCCTGGGCGAGGTCTACCAGTACACGCTGGACCATCCCGACGACGGCAAGCGGGCCCTCACGCCCGAGGAGCTGACCGAGCGCCGCACCATCCAGGACTGGGTGGCGCGCCCGCTGCTGCGCTCCATTCCCGGCGTGGCCGAAATCAACTCGCAGGGCGGCTACGTCAAGCAGTACCAGGTGGAGGTCGATCCCGGCCGGCTGCGCCACTACGGCCTGTCCGTGCGCCATGTGGTCCAGGCCATCGCCGACAACAACGCCAATGCCAGCGGCGGCATCCTGCCCCAGGTCACCGAGCAGTACCTGATCCGCGCCGTGGGCCTGGTCCAGTCGCTGGATGACATCGGCAACATCGTTCTCAAGCAGGAAGGCGGCGTGCCGGTCTTCGTGCGCGATGTGGCCGAGGTCCAGCTGGGCCAGGAAGTGCGCCAGGGCGCCATCATCAAGGGCGGCTATACCGAAGGCGTCTCCGGCATCGTGCTGATGATGCGCGGCGGCAATGCCAAGGAGGTGGTCACCCGCGTGAAGGAGCGCGTGCAGGAGATCAACTCCAAGGGCATGCTCCCCGGCGGCCTGCAGATCGTTCCCTACTACGACCGTACCGACCTGGTCGACTCGGCGCTGTGGACCGTGGGCAAGGTGCTGATCGAGGGCATCCTGCTCGTGGTCGTGGTGCTCTTCATCTTCCTGGGTGACGTGCGCTCCAGCCTGATCGTGGTGGCCACGCTGATCATCACGCCGCTGACCACCTTCATCATGATGAACCGCTGGGGCATCTCGGCCAACCTCATGTCGCTGGGGGGGCTGGCGATCGCCATCGGCCTCATGGTCGATGCCACCGTGGTGGTGGTGGAGAACGTGTTCCACAAGCTCGGCCAGGCCGGCGACAGCATGGGCGCACGCGTGCGCACCGTGCTGTCGGCCACCACCGAGGTGGCCACGCCCACCATCTTCGGCATCGCCATCATCATCCTGGTGTTCCTGCCGCTGATGACGCTGCAAGGCATCGAAGGCAAGATGTTCGGCCCGCTGGCGCTGACCATCGCGATCTCGCTGGCCGTCTCGCTGGCCGTGTCGCTGTTCCTGTCGCCCGTGCTGTGCTCGTACTTCCTCAAGGGCGGCGCGGACCATGACACGCGCCTGATCGCCTTCCTCAAGCGCCACTACCTGCGCCTGCTGGACCTGGCCACCGCGCGCAACCGCGCCACGCTGGCCGTGGCCGTGGCGCTGCTGCTGGGCTCGCTGGGACTGTTCCCGCTGCTGGGCAAGTCCTTCATGCCCACCATGAAGGAGGGGGCGCTGACGCCGCAGATCAACCGCGTGCCCAGCATCTCGCTGGACGAGTCCATCCGCATGGAAATGGCGGCGATGAAGTCCGTGGCAGAAGTGCCCGGCGTGCTCAGCGTAGTCTCCAAGCTCGGACGCGGCGAATCGCCGGCCGATCCCGCAGGCCCCAACGAGTCCGACCCCATCGTGCTGCTGGACCCCGAGTCCGACCGCACCCAGGACGAGATCGACGAAGACATCCGCCAGCGCCTGTCCTCGATCCCGGGCGTGCAGATCGTGCTGTCCCAGCCGATCTCCGAGCGCGTGGACGAAATGGTCACGGGCGTGCGCTCGCAACTGGCCATCAAGGTCTTCGGCGACGAGCTGAGCGAGCTGCGCGACGTGTCCGAGCAGGTCGCACGCATCCTCAAGAGCGTGCCGGGCAGCACGGACATCCGCGTCGAGCGCCTCTCAGGCCAGCAGGCTCTGACCGTGGATATCGACCGCAAGGCGATCGCCCGCCACGGCCTGAACGTCACCGACGTGCAGGGCGTGATCGAGTCGGCCATCGGCGGCAAGGAAGTGACCACGGTCTACGAAGGCGAGCGTCGCTACAACGTGGTGGTTCGCTTCCCCGAGCCGTTCCGCGGCTCGCCCGCCGCCATCGGCGCCACCTTGCTGACCACGGCCACGGGCGCCCAGGTGCCGCTGAGCAGCGTGGCCCGCATCGAGCTGGTGGACGGCCCCGCGCAGATCAGCCGCGAAGGCGGCAAGCGCCGCGTGGTGGTGGGAGCCAACGTGGAAGGGCGCGACCTGGGCGGCTTCGTGACCGAAGTGCAGCAGCGCATCGACAGTGAAGTGCAGTTGCCCGATGGCTACTACTTCAAGTACGGTGGCCAGTTCGAGAACATGGAGCGCGCCATGGGCACGCTGCAGATCATCGTGCCGCTGACCATCGTGGCCATCTTCTTCCTGCTGTTCCTGCTGTTCAACTCGGTCAAGCTGGCCGGGCTGATCATCCTGGTGCTGCCCTTCGCCTCCATCGGGGGACTGATAGGCCTGTTCGTCACGGGCGAATACGTGAGCGTGCCGGCATCGGTGGGCTTCATCGCGCTGTGGGGCATTGCGGTGCTCAACGGCGTGGTGCTGGTCTCCTGCATCCGCAAGCTGCGCGAAGATGGCATGAACGTGGCCGAGGCCGTGCGCGAAGGCTGCGTGCAGCGCTTCCGCCCCGTGATGATGACGGCCACCGTCGCGCTGCTGGGCCTGGTGCCCTTCCTGTTCGCCACCGGCCCCGGCTCGGAGGTGCAACGCCCGCTGGCCATCGTGGTGATCGGTGGCCTGATCTCGTCCACCCTGCTCACGCTGGTGGTGTTGCCGACCCTGTACCGCTGGTTTGACGAAAAACCGCTGGAAGCCTGATGAAGGAGACACTGCAATGACCATGAAGGAAATCCGGGCCATCGTGCGCCCCAGCCGCCTGGAGCGCCTGCGCGACGCGCTGCGCGCCATTCCCAACTTCCCCGGCGTGACGCTGTTCCGTGCCGAGGGCTTCACGGCCCCGGCCGCCATCGACAAGCGCAGCGTGAAGGAGGAGTTGACCGACTTCTCCGACAAGATCATGGTCTGCGTGCTGGCCGAGGCATCCATGGTCGAGCCCATCCGCGCGGCCATCACCTCGGCCTGTCACTCGGGCCAGGTCGGCGACGGCCTGGTCTGGGTGGTGGACATCGCCGAGATCCACCGCATACGCGATGGGCAAAGCCTGGCCTGACCCGGGCTGCAGCAGGGCGCCGGAATGCAGGGCGACATAAAAAAGTCATGCATTCCGGAATTGCCCCAAAAACGCTGTGCTACAATTTTTGAATCGCAGCAACGAAGCAGTGCAACGTTGCAGCAAGGGGGTATAGCTCAGCTGGGAGAGCGCTTGCATGGCATGCAAGAGGTCATCGGTTCGATCCCGTTTACCTCCACCAAAAATTGAGACTTGAGTATTTACGCAAGTTCTAGGATTGACCCTATCGTCTAGAGGCCTAGGACATCACCCTTTCACGGTGAGTACCGGGGTTCGAATCCCCGTAGGGTCGCCAAGTTTGCAGCACTTGGCTCGAAAGAGCGCAAAAGTTGCCTGCCAGGAGTGGTAGTTCAGTTGGTTAGAATACCGGCCTGTCACGCCGGGGGTCGCGGGTTCGAGTCCCGTCCACTCCGCCAGATTCCTTGTGCAAACCGCCGCGTTTGCGCAGACAAGAAGCCACCGCAAGGTGGCTTTTTTTCGTCTGCAGTTTCGCTGCGCGCCGCGTCTCGATGGGGCCTGCCCAGTGCGATGGCAGGGGCCTGCGCTGCAGGCAGTTCCTGCTTACATCCCGATGTATCGGGCATCACCAGTCCGTCATGATCCAGGCCCATCATCCACGGCGAGGGAAAGCCATGGTGATGCGATGCGCCATAGGCGATGTCTGCCGATTTTCCACAGCCGATAGTCGTGTCTCCGTTTGCACTGGCGGGACGTCTTCCAGGCAGGTGTGAGCAGCCATTCCAGGCCCGGTCCTGTCGCCGGAACTGGTAATGCTTCTCATTTCAATGTTGGAAAACGTCAAAGGAGCGCCACTGCATGCCATGGTCCCGGTTCAAGTTTCAGCACGTCTGCAAGGCTGCACAGCCCTTGCCGATCCTGTTGCAGGACGCATGGATCCGGCGAGGGCGGCCGCCGCCCTGAGGCCGTCATGAGGCCGATCTAGGCCCGATCTAGGCCTGCCTCCCAAGTCACGCCGATGCGCATCGGCGCGCACTGATGCCCTGCGGTCAGCGGTTGTGCCGCCGCTTGCCGCCTGTGCCGAGGCCCGCTCCGCCCTATTGCACGGGCGGCACGCCGGCCGTCCATCGACCTGCGGTCGACATTTCCCCTTGACGTTCTTGCCTAGCTTGCGAGAGGAACTGCATCGTGTCCTTGAATCACACACATTCTTCGCTGGAAGAGGTCTTCATTGCTTCGCGTGGACAGTTGGTGAGGGTCGCGCGAAGAATTCTCAGGAATCCCGAACTGGCCGACGAGGCCGTGCAGGACACCTATCTGCGCGTTGCCGAAATGCGCAGCGATGCCGAGATCGCCAAGCCCGCCGCCTACTGGACGCGCGCCGTCTGCAACATGGCGCTGGACTACCTGCGCCGCCAGGAGCGCGAGAACAGCTACCGCACCCACGGCGTGGATGTGGAGACGCTGGAGATACCGGACGGCCGCTCGCCCGAGCGCAGCCTGTTCGAGTCCCAGGCCATACGCCTGATCGACCAGGCCCTGGACGAGGTGCCGCCCAAGACCCGCGAGACCTTCGAGCTGTACCGCATCAAGGGCCTCACCCAGCGCCAGATCGCCGAGCACATGGAGTGCGCGCTGGGCCTAGTGAACGCCAGGATTGCCGATGCCTGCAAGGCCATCCATGTCCACCGCTCGCTGCTGGACCACCATTGAACGGTGCAGCCCGGCGCACGACCCGGAACCGGCGCGCATGCGGCGTGAACAGTTTCGGATCCGGAACGTCATGTTCAACAGAGGCGCAGTACCGGATCGCCGCGATCCCGTACTGGCCTCACCGATGTTCAACCGCATTAAGGACGCCTGCATGTCTACAAGCTGCTTCGACCGCGAAGACGAAACCTTCATCGTTCTGGTCAACCACGAGGAACAGTATTCCATCTGGCCGCACTGGAAGGCCGTGCCCGGCGGCTGGACCGCCGTGGAGGGCGTGAAGGGCGACAAGAAAACCGTGCTCGACTACGTGGACGCCACCTGGACCGACATGCGGCCCAAGTCGCTGCGCGTGTGGATGCAGCAGCAGGAGCAGGCGGGTGCCGGCGCCGCGCTGCAAAGCGATACCGATACCGTGATCGAAACCGCAGCGGGCTGACGCGCATGCACGCGCCGCTGACCCTGCTGTGCCTGCCGTGCGCAGGCGCCAGCGCCACCATGTACCTGCGCTGGCGCAGGCTGCTGCCCCACTGGATCCGCATTGCGCCGGTGGAGCTGCCGGGGCGGGGCAGCCGGCTGGGCGAGCCTGCGGTCGAGGACTTCGGGCAGCTGGTCTCGCTGCTGTGCGCCGAGCAGCGCCAGGCCATGCGCGGCCGCTTTGCGCTGCTGGGCCACAGCATGGGCGCGCTGCTGGCCTTCGGCATGGCGCGGCAGTTGCGCGAGGAGGGCAGGGAGCTGCCGCTGGCCCTGGTTGCCTCGGGCAGCCCGGCACCGGCCTGCCGCGATCCCGAGCGCTTTGCGGGCAAGGGCGACGATGCGGCGCTGATTGCCGATCTGCGCAGGCAGGGCGGCACGCCCGAAGAGGTGTTTGGCAGCCCCGAGCTCATGCGCATCACGCTGGATGTGCTGGGGTCCGACTACCGCGTCTGCGAGAGCTTCGGCCATGTGCCCGCTGCGGGCCTGCCGCTGCCGGTGCATGTCTTTGCGGGGCGGCAGGACGACATCGAGGCGCCCCGTGTACAGGCCTGGTCGCAGGAGGCCGCCGGGGCCTTCACGCTGGACTGGTTCGAGGGCGGGCATTTCTTCATCAGGCAGCGCGAAGGCGATGTGCTGGCCGTGCTGGCGCAGCGCCTGGCCGGGTCCCAGTCACTCCAGGAGGAAATCCATGCAGCTCGTGTCCGTGCGTGAGGCCATGAGCCAGGGCATCGAGGTCTTCAGGCTGGACCTGGACCTGTCGGCCGAACTGAGCGACAGCCTGCCGCACCTGACCCCCGAGGAGCGCGGTCGTGCCGCGCGCTTCGTGCGGGCCGCCGACCGGCTGCGCTTCGCACAGACGCGCGCTGCCACGCGGCGGCTGCTGGGGCGCAGGCTGGGCTGCTGCCCGGCCGATGTGCCCCTGGCCATCGGCACGCACGGCAAGCCCTTCGTGGATGACGAGCCGCACAGGACGCCTGTGTTCAACGTCTCGCATTCGGGCGGCCATGCGTTGATCGCGCTGGCCGACCCCGGTGGCGTGCTGCACCTGGGCGTGGACATCGAGCAGCACAAGCCCGACCTCGATGCCGAGGTCATGCTCGACGCCGTCTGCACCGACCAGGAACGCGCCAGCGTGCACCGTGCGCCTGATCGGCTGGCGGCCTTCTACCAGCGCTGGGTGGGCAAGGAGGCCGTGCTCAAGGCCATCGGCATTGGCGTGGCCGAGCACCTGCGCTCCATCGGCATCAGCCCGGGAGGGGAAGGACGGCTGGCCATCGCCTGCGCGGTCCCCGACTGGAATGGTTTTCAAGCGATGGCGCTGCCAGCGCCGCCGGGCTACGCGGCAGCTCTTGCGTGGCGCACCAAGGAATCGACATGAACGAAACCCTCCAGCGCTTCGAGCGCAAGGCCCCCGCGGGCTCGCTGCTTCCCCAGCTCATCACGCCCGCCCAGCCGGGCCAGGACCTGCTGGCCGCGCTGCCGCCGCTGCGCCGCGACATCGACGAGGCGCTGCTGACCACGGGCGGCGTGCTGCTGCGCGGCTTTGGCGTGCCCGATGTGGAGACTTTCCAGCGCTTCGCCTCGGCCTTCGGCCACCCGCTGCTCAAGTACGAATTCGCCTCCACGCCGCGCAGCGCGGTCGAGGCCTCCAGCGGCGCGGGCGTCTACACCTCCACCGAATACCCGGCCCACCAGAGCATTCCGCTGCACAACGAGCAGGCCTACACGCGCGAGTGGCCCATGAAGATCTGGTTCCACTGCGTCACCGCATCGCCCGAGGGCGGCGAGACGCCGATTGCCGACAGCCGTGCGGTCTACCGCCGCATTCCGGCGCGCATCCGCGAGCTGTTCGAGCCCGGCATCCTCTACGTGCGCAACTTCGGCGAGATGGACGTGCCCTGGCAGAAGGTCTTCAACACCGAAAGCCGCGCCGAGGTCGAGGCCTTCTGCCGCCATGCGCGCATGGACTGGGAGTGGAAGGAGGACGACGGCCTGCGCACGCGCCAGCTGTGCCAGGCCATGGAAAGCCACCCCGTCACGGGCGAGATGGTCTGGTTCAACCAGGCCCACCTGTTCCACATCTCGGCGCGCGAGCCCGAGGAGCGCGAGGTGCTGGAGGAGGTCTACGGCATCGAGAACCTGCCGCGCAACACCTTCTTCGCCGACGGCTCCACCATCGGCGACGACATCTTCGCCGAGGTGCGCGCCGCGCTGGACGCCGAGACCGTCAGCTTCCCCTGGGAGCAGGGCGACGTGCTGATGCTGGACAACATGCTCGTGGCCCATGCCCGCTCGCCCTTCAAGGGGCCGCGCAAGGTCATCGTCGCCATGGCCGAGCCGCGCAGCAATCTGGACCGTTTCTGAGAACCCGGGAGGCAGCTGACATGCTGAGTGGACAAAGTGCAATCGCGGCAGCAGGCCGGGCGCCGGCCAGCCTGGTCGAGCATCTGAGGGGCCTGGCGCAGCAGCGGCCCGACGACATCTGGCTCACCGTGGCCGCCGTGCAGGACGGCCGCGTGGTCGAGCGCAGCCACAGCTATGGCGAGTTCGACCGCCGCGTGCGTGCGCTGGCCACCCGGCTGCAGCAGCTGTGCCCCGTGGGCGCGCGCGCCCTGGTGATGATGGACAACGACGAGCACTACGCCGCCAGCATGCTGGCCTGCTTCTACGCGGGCGTGATCGCCGTGCCGGTGCCGCCGCTGGAATCGCTGCGCGTGCAGCACCTGGAGCGGCTGCTGGGCATCGTGGGCGACGCGGATGCGGCCTGCGTGATCAGCACGGCCGAAGTGATGCAGGCCCTGCCCGGCGCCGATGCGCGCTTTGGCAGCATTGCCGCCGTGGCCGCCGACCAGGTGGACCTGGCCGATGCCGAGGCCTGGCGGCCCCATGCGCCGGCTGCCGACGACATCGCCTTCCTGCAATACACCTCGGGCTCCACCTCGGCGCCCAAGGGCGTGATGGTCAGCCACGGCAACCTCATCGCCAACGAGGCCGCCATCCAGCAGCGCATGGACATCGGCGCGGGCGACCGCTTCATGTCCTGGGCACCGCTGTACCACGACATGGGCCTGATCGGCGGCCTGCTGCAGCCGCTGTACAGCGGGCTGCCGCTGGTGCTGACCTCGCCGCGCCTCTTCCTGGAAAGCCCCGTGCGCTGGCTGGAGCTGATCTCGCGCCACCGCGCCACCATCAGCGGCGGCCCCGACTTCGCCTACCGCATGTGCCTGGAGCGCATCAAGCCGTCGCAGCTGGCGCAGCTGGACCTGTCGAGCTGGCGGCTGGCCTACACCGGCGCCGAGCCCGTGCGTGCCGACACCGTCACGGCCTTCGCGCAGCGCTTTGCCGCCTGCGGGCTGCGGCCCGACGCGGCCTATGCCTGCTACGGCCTGGCCGAGGCCACCCTGTTCATCACCGGCGGCAGTTGCGGCGCGGGCGCCACGATCACATCCTTCGATACCGAGGCCCTGGGTCAGGGCCGGGCCGAGGAAAGCCCCGGCGCCTCGCAGACCACCGCGCTGGTGGGCTGCGGCCCCGCCGTTCCCGGCCATGCGGTGGCCATCGTCGATCCGCACAGCCTGCAGGTGCTGGAGCCCGGCCGCGTGGGCGAGATCTGGGCGCACGGCCCCAGCATCAGCCAGGGCTACTGGGGCAAGCCGCAGCAAACGCAGCAGGCCTTTGTCGAGCATGCAGGCCGGCGCTGGCTGCGCACGGGCGACCTGGGCTTCGTGCATGCTGGGCAGGTCCATGTGGCGGGCCGCATCAAGGACCTGATCATCGTGCGCGGGCACAACCTCTACCCGCAGGACATCGAGTGCGTGGTCGAGGCCGAGGTCGAAGCCGTGCGCAAGGGGCGCGTGGCCGCGTTTGCGGTGGACATCGATGGCCGGGAAGGCATAGGCATTGCTGCCGAAGTCTCGTTCGGCATGCAAAAGCTGGTGCCGGCCCAGGCCCTGGTCGATGCCCTGAGCACCGCCGTGGGTGCGCAGTGCGGCGAGGCACCCCGGGTGATCGTGCTGCTCAACCCCGGCGCCTTGCCCCGCACCTCCAGCGGCAAGCTGCAGCGCGCAGCCTGCCGCCAAGGCTGGTCCGCGCGCACGCTGGATGCCTGGGCGGTGTTCGAGTCGGGCCGCTTCGCGGGCGGCGGCAGCCAGGCACCGCAGGAGGCGGGCGCGGCAGATCCCACCACAAGCACGCTGGCCGGCCTGTGGCGCGAGGTGCTCGGTGGCGATGCGCAGCCCGGGCCGGCCGGCGAGGCCAACTTCTTCGCGCAAGGCGGCAACTCCCTGGCCGCCGTGCGGCTGGCTGCGCGCATCTGCCGGCAATGGTCCCTGGCGTATCCGGCCGGGCGGGTCTTCGAGCACCCGCGGCTGCGCGACCAGGCGCAGGACATCGACCGGCTGTGCCAACAGCGCCAGCCGGGCACGGCGCTGCAGCGCATTGCCCCGCTGGCCGAGGCCCGTCGCGCCATGCCCCTGCCGCTGACGCCGGCCCAGCAGCGCCAATGGTTTCTCTGGAAGATGGATACGCGCAGCACGGCCTACCACGTGCAGGGCGCCCTGCGCATCACCGGGCCGCTGGATGCAGGCGCCCTGCGTGCGGCCGTGCAGGGCCTGGCCGAACGGCACGGTTCGCTGCGCACGGTATTCAACGCCCGGCCCGATGGGGAGGTCGAGCAGCGCCTGGACCCCCAGGGCAGGCTGGAGCTGCAGTGGCTGGATGCCGCGCAGGGCAAGCCCGCGCAGCGCGAGGAGCACGCCGCCCAATGGCTGCAGGCGCTGTGCGCCCAGCCCTTTGATCTGCAGCAGGGGCCGCTGGCCAGGGCTGCCCTGGTGCGGCTGCAGGCCCATGAGCACATCCTGGCGCTGGTGATGCACCACATCGTCTCCGACGGCGCCTCCATGCAGATCCTGCTGGACGATCTGGCGGCGCTGTATGCCGGCGCCCCGGACAGCGGCCCGGCGCTGCAGTACGTGGACTACGCCGTCTGGCAGCGGGAGCAGGCTCAGCAGGCCCAGCAAGGCCAGCAGGCCTCGCTGGCCTACTGGCTGGAACGGTTGCAGGTGCCCCCAGGCGAGGCCCAGCCTGTGCTGGCCCTGC
This sequence comes from Delftia sp. CH05, assembly GCF_009827015.1. NCBI lineage: Bacteria > Pseudomonadati > Pseudomonadota > Betaproteobacteria > Burkholderiales > Comamonadaceae > Delftia > Delftia sp. CH05. The sequence continues at coordinate 85,797 of NZ_WUMG01000007.1, forward strand.
CTACCGACCATCCGCGCCAGGCGCTGGCACGCTATCGTGCGGGGCGGCACAGCTTCGAGCTGCCCGGCGCGACCTTGCAGGCACTGCGCGCGCAGGCCCGCCAGCAGGCAGACACGCTCTTCACGCTGCTGCTGGCAGGATGGCAGGCGCTGCTGTACCGCTACACGGGCCAGGAGGACATCCGCGTCGGCGTGCCCGTGGCCAACCGCGCGCATGCCGACCTGCAGGGCGTGGTCGGCTTTTTCGTCAACACCCTGGTGCTGCGCAACCGCATCGACGGGCGCATGCGCCTGGCCGACGTGCTGCAGCAGGCCCGCGAGGCGGCGCAGGGCGCGCAGGCCCACCACGCGCTGCCGTTCGAGCAGCTGGTGGAGGCGCTGCAGCCGCAGCGCAGCCTGGCGCACAGCCCCTTGTTCCAGGTGCTGTTCAATCATCTGGTGGAGGACTGGCACGCGCTGCAGCAGGTGCCGGGCTGGACCGTGGCCGGCCAGCCGCTGGCGGCCGCAGATGCGCAGTTCGAGCTGACCGTGGAAGTGCGCGAGCGCTCCGATGGCAGCCTGGGCATCAGCCTGGTCTATGCCCGCGAGCTGTTCGAGCCGGGCAGCATGCAGCGCCTGGCCGCCCACTATGCGGCCATGCTGGAGGCACTGGCGCACCAGCCCCAATGTGCCGTGGACGAGGTGCCGCTGCTGGGTCCCGAAGAACGCCAGCAACTGGCGGCCTGGAGCTGCAATGGCCAGGTCCTGCACGGCGGCGACATCGTGCACCGCCGCTTCGAGCAGCAGGTGGCGCGCAGCCCCGATGCCCCGGCCCTGTGCCTGGGCGAGGCCACGCTGGGCTACGCCGAACTCAATGCGCGCGCCAATCGGCTGGCGCATCACCTGATCGCATCGGGCGTGCGGCCCGGCGTGCCGGTGGGCATTGCCATGGAGCGCTCCATCGAGATGGTCGTGGGGCTGCTGGCCATCATGAAGGCCGGCGCGGCCTATGTGCCCATCGACCCCGAGCATCCGGCCGACCGCATCGCCTACATGCTGGAGGACAGCGGCGTGTCCCTGGTGCTGGTGCAGCCGCAGGTGCGTGACCGCCTGCCGGCCAACTGCAGTGCCCGACTGGTCGATGTGCCGGGCCTGGCGTCCCGGCTGCAGGACATGCCGGCCCACAACCCGGCCGTTGCCCTGCATGGCGACAGCCTGGTCTATGTCATCTACACCTCGGGCTCCACGGGCCGGCCCAAGGGCGCGGCCAACCGCCACCGTTCGCTGTGCAACCGCCTGGCCTGGGGGCAGATGCACCAGCCGCTGGGCCCGGGCGATACGGTGCTGCAGAAAACGCCCTTCGGCTTCGACATCTCCTTCTGGGAATTCTTCTGGCCGCTGACCACCGGCGCACGCCTGGCGCTGGCCGCCCCCGGCGACCACCGCGATCCCCGGCGCCTGGCCGAGCTGATAGCGCGCCACCAGGTCAACACCATCCACTTCGTGCCGTCCATGCTGCAGGCCTTCATGGCGCACCCGGTGGCCGCCACCTGCCAGGGGCTGCAGCGCATCATCTGCAGCGGCGAGGCCCTGTCCGCCGAATTGCAGGCGGCCGTGCTGCAGGCCTTCCCCGGCACCCGCCTGCTCAATCTCTACGGTCCCACGGAGGCGGCCATCGAGGTCACCTGGTGGGACTGCCGGGACGAGGGCGCGTTGTCCGTGCCCATAGGCCGCCCCGTGGCCGGGCTGCGTACCCATGTGCTGGATGCCGCGCTCAACGAGGTGCCGCGCGGCGTGGCCGGCGAGCTGTATCTGGGCGGTGTGGGCCTGGCGCGCGGCTACTGGCGGCGGCCTGGCCTGAGCGCCGAGCGCTTTGTCGCCGACCCCGCCAGCCGCACGGGCGAGCGCCTGTACCGCACGGGCGACCTGGTGCGCTGGCGCGGCGACGGCCAGATCGACTACCTGGGCCGCGTGGACCACCAGGTGAAGATCCGCGGCTTTCGCATCGAGCTGGCCGAGGTGGAGGCGCAACTGCTGGCCCACCCCGCCGTGCGCGAGGCCGTGGTGGTCGCCCGCCAGGCGGCCGACGGCGCGCGGCTGGCCGCCTTTGTCTCGGTGCAGCAGGGGCAGACCCTGGACATGGCCGCGCTGCGCAGCGCGCTGGCCGCAGCCCTGCCCGACTACATGCTGCCCTCGTCCATCACCGTGCTGGATGCCTTGCCGCTGAACGCCAACGGCAAGGTGGACCGCAAGGCGCTGCCCGAGGCGCCCACCCTGCCGGCCCTGGAGCACCAGGCCTACGAGCCGCCCGAGGGCGGCGTGGCCGCGACCATTGCCGCCCTCTGGGCCCAGGTCCTGGGCGTGGAGCGCGTAGGCGCCAGCGACAACTTCTTCGACCTGGGCGGGCATTCGCTGCAGCTCATCCGCGTGCATGGCCTGCTGGAGTCGCGGCTGGGCCGGGAGCTGTCCCTGGTCGATCTCTTCAAGCACCCCACGGTGTCGGCCCTGGCGCGGCGCATCGAGCAGGGCGCAGATAGCGAGGGCGGGGGCGAGGGTGACGGCGCCGCGCAGGCGGCCGCCGCCCGGGACGGCATGGACGCGGCCCAGCGCCGCCGCGAGGCGCTGCTGCAGCGCAAGCGCCACATCGAAAGGACCCTCTGATGTCTTCTTCCTCCGAAACCACCGGCCTGGAGATCGCCGTCATCGGCATGGCCGGGCGCTTTCCGGGCGCCGACGACATCGACCGCTTCTGGGCCAACATCCGTGACGGCGTCGAGTCCGTGAAGCGCTACAGCGACGATGAGCTGCGCGCCCTGGGCGTGCCCCAGGCCCTGCTGGACGATGCCGGCTACGTGAAGGCCGGCGTGCCGCTGGCCGGCATGGACCTCTTCGATGCCGACTTCTTCGGCTACACCCCGCGCGATGCCGAGCAGCTGGACCCGCAGCACCGCCTTTTCCTGGAATGCGCGTGGCAGGCGCTGGAACATGCGGGCTACGAGGGACGGCGCTACCCCGGCGCCATCGGCGTGTATGCGGGCACGGGCGCCAGCGTCTACCTGATGCGCCATCTGCTGCCCCGCCATGCGCCGGGCCCTGGCGCCCACGTCGCCGATCTGCTGGGTCTGATGAGCGGCAACATGGCCGATGCCCTGGCCACGCGCGTGGCCTACAAGCTGGACCTGCGCGGCCCGGCCGTCACCGTGCAGACGGCCTGCTCGACCTCGCTGATGGCGGTGCACACCGCCTGCCAGGCGCTGCTGGGCCATGAATGCGCCATGGCGCTGGCCGGCGGCGTCTCGCTCAACCTGCTGCAAAACGGCGGCTACCGCTACCAGGCCGGCGCCATCTTCTCGCCGGACGGGCATTGCCGCGCCTTCGATGCCCAGGCCGCAGGCACGCTGCAGGGCAGCGGCGCGGGCATTGTGGTGCTCAAGCGCCTGGACGATGCGCTGCGCGACGGCGACACCATCCACGCCGTCATCCTGGCCAGCGCCGCCAACAACGATGGTGCAGACAAGGTGGGCTTCACGGCGCCCGGCGTCAACGGCCAGGCCGCCGTGGTGCGCGCGGCGCAGGCCCTGGCGGGCGTGCCGGCCGACACCATCGGCTATGTGGAAGCCCATGGCACGGGCACGGCGCTGGGCGACCCCATCGAGATCGCGGCGCTGACCCAGGCCTTTCGCGCCAGCACGCAGCGCAGGGGCTACTGCGCCATCGGCTCGGTGAAGACCAATATCGGCCATCTCGATGCGGCCGCCGGTGTCACGGGCCTGATCAAAGCGGTGCTCTCGCTCAGGCATGCCACCTTGCCGCCCAGCCTGCATTTCGAGCGGCCGCACCCGCAGATCGACTTCGAGCGCAGTCCCTTCCATGTCAACACCATGGCCAGGCCCTGGCCCCAGGCGGCCACGCCGCGCCGCGCGGGCGTGAGCGCCTTCGGCATTGGCGGCACCAATGTCCATGTGGTGCTGCAGGAGGCTGCTGCAGCCCCTGCCACCTTTGCCACCCCTTCCGGTGCACCGGCGGATACAGCCCGGGGCTGGCAGGTGCTGCCGCTGTCCGCTCGCAGCCCCCGTGCGCTGGACGAAGCGGCGCGCCGCCTGGCTGCCCATCTGCAGCAGGCCGGCAGCGGCCTGTCGCTGGACGATGTGGCCCACACCCTGCAGCAGGGCCGCCGCGCCTTCGGCCATCGCCGTGCCGTGGTGGCCGACGGCATGGGCATGGCGGTGGAGGGCCTGCACCTCTCTGCTGCTACTGCTGCTGCTGCTTCTGCTGCTGCTTCTGCTGCTGCTGCTGCGCCGCCAGGCCAGGCCACCGAGGTGCCGGCACAGCCGCCCGGCGTGGTCTTTCTTTTCCCGGGCGGGGGCGTGCAGCACGCCAACATGGGCCTGGACCTGTACCGCGACGGCGGTGTGTTCCGGCAGGAGGTGGACCGCTGCTGCGAGCTGCTGCAGGCCGAAACAGGCTGGGACCTGCGCCAGTGGCTGTTCCCCGCCCCGGGTGAAGAGGTGGAGGCCGACGCGGCGCTGTCCGCCATGGACAAGGCCCAGCCGGCCCTGTTCGTGATCGGCTATGCGCTGGCCCGGATGTGGATGGCACGCGGCGTGCAGCCCGTGTCCATGCTGGGCCACAGCCTGGGCGAGTATGTGGCGGCCTGCCTGGCCGGCGTGTTCGAACTGCCGCATGCCCTGCGCATCGTGGCGGCGCGCGGCCGCCTGCTGCAGTCGCTGCCGCAGGGCGCCATGACCTCGGTGCCCCTGGCCGAGGCCGAGCTGCAATCCCTGCTGGATCTGGGCTGTGACCTGGGTGCCGTCAATGGCGAACGCCTGTGCGTGCTGTCCGGCCCGCTGGCCGCCATCGAGGCGGCCGAAGAGGCGCTGCGCGCGCGGGACATCACCGCGCGCCGGCTGCACATTGCCGTGGCCTCGCACTCGGCCATGACCGAGCCCCTGCTGGCGCAGCTGGAGCGGGTGGTGGCCAGCGTGCCCCGGCATGCGCCGCGCCTGGCCTTCATCTCCAGCGTGACCGGCAAGCCCATCACGGCCGAGCAGGCCATGAACCCCGCCTACTGGGCCGGCCACCTGCGCCATACCGTGCGCTTTGCGGACGGGCTGGACGAGCTTGTGCGAAAGCCGGGCCGCGTGCTGCTGGAGGTGGGCCCCGGCCAGGCCCTTGCCGCCCTGGCTCGCCAGCATGCGCGCGCCGCCACGGCGGCCGGCATCTGGCCCAGCCAGGCCCATCCCCAGCAGACCGCACGCAGCGCGCAACTGCTGGCGCAGGCCGTTGCCGGACTGTGGTGCGCGGGCGTGGACATCGACTGGACTGCCTGCCGGGGCGGGCGGCCAGGCCGGCGCGTGCCGTTGCCGACCTATGCCTTCCAACGCCGCTCTTTCTGGGTGCAGGCGGCGGGGCAGGGTGGCGATGCACCGAAAGCGGCAGGCGCGGCAGGCCCCTCGGCGACCGCGGGTCCGTTCTACGCCGCCGCCTGGCAGCGCAGTCCCTTGCGGTGGGAGGCAGGCACCGCCGCAGCCGCAGCCCAGGTGGCCCTGGTGTTTGGCGACGGCAGTGCCACGGCCGAGGCCCTGGTGCACGCATTGCGCGCGCAGGGCGCCGATGTGGTCTGCGTGGAAACGGGCGCCGCCCCCGCCTGCCTGGCCCCGGGCCGGCATGCCGTGCGCCCCGGCGAGCGCCGCGATTGTGAGGACTTGCTCGATGCGGTGCAGGCGCAGTTCGGCCCCGTGGGCGCCATCTACCACCTGTGGGCCATGGACGCGGCCGCCCCTGCGCCGCTGGAGCGCGGCTTTCACAGCGTGCTGGCCCTGGCGCAGGCGCTGGAGGCCCGTGCGCACGGAGCTGGAGGCCCGCGCACACGGCGGCTGCTGCTGGTGGCCGCAGGCGGTTCGGAAGATGTGACCGGAGCGGAAGCGCTGAACCCCGAGATGGCCGCCGTCTTTCCGCTGTGCAAGGCGATAGGGCAGGAATGCCCGTCCATCGACTGCCGTTTCGTCGATGTGGTGCAGGCGGGCTCGCCCGCAATGCAGGCCCGGCTGGCGCGCCAGCTGCTGGACGAAGCCCGCGCGCCGCATGGGCTGCGCGCGGCCGACACGGCCATCGCCCTGCGCGGTGCCCACCGCTGGCGCAAGACCTACGAGCCCCTGCAGTGGCAGGACGCCGCGGCGCCGCGCCTGCGCAGGCAGGGCGTGTACCTGATCACGGGCGGCCTGGGCGGCGTGGGCCTGGCGCTGGCCCGGCATCTGGCCGCGCACTGGCAGGCCCGCCTGGTGCTGCTGGGCCGCACGGCGCTGCCTGCGCGCAGCCAATGGGAGGCGCTGGCCGCCGATGACGGGCAGCCGAGCACCCTGCGCCAGCAACTGCTGCAATTGCTGGCCCTGGAGGCCGAGGGCGCCCAGGTGCTGACCCTGGCGGCCGATGTGGCCGACGCCGCGCAGATGCAGGCGGCGCTGGCGCAGGCGCACCAGCGCTTTGGCGCGCTGCATGGCGTGGTCCATGCCGCAGGCCATGCCGACAGCGGCATGCTGGCCACCCGCACGCGGGACGGCGTGGAGCGCACGTTCGCCCCCAAGCTGCGCGGCACCCGGCTGCTGCTGGATCTGCTGGGCACGCAGGACATGCAGGACATGCAGGACATGCAGGACATGCAGGCGCCGGACTTCGTGCTGCTGTGCTCGTCCATCTCCAGCCTCACCGCAGGCCTGGGCAAGAGCGACTACGCCGCCGCCAATGCCTGCATGGATGCATTGGCGGCACTGGCCAGCCGCCAGCGCGCCTGGCCCGTCATCTCCGTGGACTGGGACGCCTGGCGTGACCTGGGCATGGCCGCCGGCATGCGTATTCCCGAGGGCATAGGCTGGAGCGGCGCAGAAGCGGCAGCGGTGTTCGAGCGCATCGTCAACGGCGATGTGCCGCACCAGGTGGTCATCTCCACCACCGACCTGCGGCAGCGCCTGGGCGAGATCGATGCCGGGCTGGTGGATGCGCTGGCAGAACCTGCCGCCGAAGCCGTCGCCGAACCTGCCAACGGATCGCAGGCCCGTGGCGGCCATCCGCGCCCGGCGCTGCAGACCGCCTACGTCGCGGCCGAAGGCGAGCTGCAGCAGGCACTGGCCGCGCTGTGGACCGACATGCTGGGCATTGCCCCGGTGGGCGTGGACGACAACCTGTTCGAGCTGGGCGGCGACTCGCTGCTGGCCCTGCAGATCCTGGGCCGCGTGAAAAAGCGCTTTGGTGTCGAGCTGCACCCTGCGGCCTTCTTCAAGGCCCCCACCGTCGGCGAGCTGGCCGTGCTGGTGGAGACCCGGCTGATCGAGGAGATCGAGGCCACCGTTACCGATGAAGGCGATGCCCTTGCCGCCTTCGCATCTGCGTGAGAAGACCACCATGTCCCTGAACGATCTCGATTCCCGCAAGTCCCGCCTGTCCGATGCGCAGCGTGCCGCACTGGCCCTGAGGCTCCGGGGTGCATCCGGTGCACCCGCTGCATCCGCTGCATCCGGCGCAGGTGGCCTGCCGGACGGCGACGCCCGCAACACGGCCCACACCATCACCCGCTGCGACCGCACGCTGGCCATTGCCCTGTCCCCCGCCCAGCGCAGCCTCTGGCTCACCTGGCGGCTGGAGCCCGCCAGCCCCGCCTACAACATGGTGGGATCGCTGTCGCTCAAGGGGCCGCTGGATGCGTGGGCGCTGGAGCAGGCGCTGCAGGCCCTGGCCGAGCGCCACGAGATCCTGCGCACCTGCTATCCGGCCGGCGAGGACGGCGAGCCCCGGCAGTCCATCCAGCCCGCCGCGCCCGTGCCCCTGCGCCATGTCGATCTGGGTGCATGGACGGACGGCGATCCGCAGGCCGAGGCGCAGCGCCAGGTGCTGCTGCTGGCCCGCCAGCCCTTTGCGCTGGACATGGAAACGCCATTGCGCGCCGTCCTGTGCCGGCTGGGCGCGCAGGAGCATGTGCTGGGCCTGTCGCTGCACCACATTGCGGGCGATGGCTGGTCCAACGGCATCGTGGTCGAGGAACTGTTCCACCTGTACGAGGCCCTGCGCACGCAGCAGCCATCGCGCCTGCCGGCCATGGCCCTGCAGTTCGCCGACTACGCCGTCTGGCAGCGCCGCTGGTTCGATGCCGGTGAGCGCGAGCGGCAGCTGGCCTACTGGCGCGCCCGGCTGGGCACCGAGCATGAGGCCCTGGCCCTGCCGATGAAGCAGGCCAGGGCGGCCGCGCAGGAGGCACAGGAGCAGCGCCTGGAGTTCACGCTCCCCGCCGCGCTGGCCACCCGCGTGCGCGCCCTGGGCCGCGCGCATGGCGCCTCGCTGTTCATGGTGATGCTGGCCCTGCTCAAGCTGGTGCTGTACCGCTTCAGCGGCACGCGCGAGCTGCGCGTGGGCACGCCCGTGGCCAACCGCCAGAAGGCCGAGACGCATGGGCTGATCGGCTACTTCCTGAACCTGCTGGTGCTGCGCACGCACATCGATCCCGCGCAGGACTTCGGCGCGCTGCTGGCGCAGGTGCGCGAGGCGGTGCTGGGCGCGCAGGCCCACCAGGACCTGCCGTTCCACCTGCTGGTCGAGGCGCTGCAGCCAGCCCGCCAGCCGGGCGTTCACCCGCTGTTCCAGGTCAAGTGCACCCAGCAGGAGGATGCATCGGCCGCGCGCCACATCGCCGGCCTGGAGATCGCCATGCAGGCCGTCTCCAGCGGCCAGGCGCATTTCGACCTGAGCCTGGACTTCACCGACCGGCAGGACGGCATCGACTGCGTGCTGATCTACGCCGATGAACTGTTCGACCAAGCCGTGGTGCGTGACATGGCCGCCGCGTTCCAGGACCTTGCGCGGCAGGTCACCGGCGCAATCAGCGACAGGCAGCCCAGGCTGGGCGAACTGTCACTGCCAGGCCGCGTGTCGGAGTCTGCAGGCCCGGTGCAGGCCTTTGGCGCCGACAGCGTGCTGCAGCTGTGGTCGCGCGCCGTGCAGGCCCATCCCGATGGCACGGCGGTCAGGGACGCGGGCTCGGCCCTGGACTACGCGCAGCTGGACCGGCAGTCCGACCAGCTGGCCCGGGCCCTGGTGGCGCGCGGCGTGGGGGCCGATGTGCGCGTGGCCCTGCATGCCGAGCGCAGCTGCGCCTTTGTGCTGGGCCTGCTCGCCGTGCTCAAGGCCGGTGGCACCTGTGTGCCCCTGGACCCCGGCCTGCCGGCGCAGCGGCTGGCCTGGCAGCTGCGCGACAGCGGCGCGGTGCTGATGCTCTGCCAGCAGGCGCCCGCCTGGGACGCGGGCGTTCCCCTGCTGAGCCTGGACCTGAATGCCTGCCGGGAGCCGTGCATTGCGGGGCAGGCGCCGCCGGCCGCGCCGCCGCATTCCGCACAGGGCGCCTATGTGATCTACACCTCGGGCTCGACCGGGCAGCCCAAGGGCGTGGTCGTCAGCCACGGGGCGCTGGCCCACTATGTGCAGGCCGTGCTGCAGCGGCTGGACCTGCCCGAGGCGGCGCGCAGCATGGCCATGGTCTCGACCGTGGCGGCGGACCTGGGGCACACCGTGCTGTTCGGCGCGCTGTGCTCGGGGCGCGCGCTGCATCTGATGGCGCCCGAACTGGCCTTCGACCCCGACGGCTTCGCGCGCTACATGGCAGAGCACCGCGTGGACGTGCTCAAGATCGTGCCCAGCCATCTGCAGGGGCTGCTGAACGCCGGCATGCCCGCCGAGGTGCTGCCTGCCAGCCGCCTGGTGCTGGGCGGCGAGGCCACGCGCTGGCCGCTGATCGACCGCATCGCCGCGCTCAGGCCCGGCTGCCGCGTGCTCAACCATTACGGCCCTACCGAAACCACGGTGGGCATCCTCACCCAGGAAGCGGGCGAGGCGCTGCGCGGCGGCGAAAGCCTGCCCGTGGGCAGGCCGCTGGCCAATAGCCGCGCCCTGGTGCTGGATACCGACCTGCAGCCCGTGCCCCTGGGTGCCAGCGGCGAGCTGTACCTGGGCGGGCCGGGCCTGGCGCGCGGCTACCAGCTCCGGCCCGGGCAGACGGCAGAGCGCTTCGTGGCCAGCCCGTTCCAGCCGGGCGAGCGCCTGTACCGCACGGGCGACCGCGTGACCATGCTGGCCGATGGCAGCCTGCAGTTCCTGGGCCGCATGGACGACCAGGTGAAGGTGCGCGGCTACCGCGTGGAGCTGCGCGAGGTGGCGCTGGCGCTGCAGGCCGTGCCCGGCGTGGCCCAGGCCGAAGTCGTGGCACGGCTGGACGGGAATGGGGATGGGGGCGGCGACGGGCGCATGCAGCTGCATGCCTATGCCGTGCCCCAGGCGGGCGTTCCCGCCGACAGGCCGGGGTGGGCCGCCGCGCTGGCGCAGGCGCTGCCCGAATACATGGTCCCCGCCAGCATCACCGTGCTGGAAGGCATGCCCCTGACGGCCAACGGCAAGATCGACCGCAAGGCCCTGCCCGTGCCGGAGCAGGCGGCCGCCGATCTTTTCGAGGCGCCCCAAGGCGAGGCCGAGCAGGCGCTGGCCGCCGTCTGGGCCGACCTCTTCGGCCTGGAGCGCGCGGGCCGGCATGACGACTTCTTCGCGCTGGGCGGGGACTCCATCCTCGCGCTCAAGCTGGTGGCGCGTGCCCGCAAGCGCGGCGTCAAGCTCACGCCCAAGCAGCTGTTCACGGGCAAGACGCCCGCGGGTGTGGCACGGCTGGTGGAGGGGCCGGTCGCCGGCGCCGAGCAGACCGAAGGCGCGGCGTCCCTGCCCAGGGCCGACCGCAGTGGCCCGCTGCCGCTGTCCTTTGCGCAATTGCGCCAGTGGTTCCTGTGGCAGCTGGAGCCGGCCGGTACGGCCTATCACATCAGCGGCGCGCTGCGTCTGCTGGGCACGCTCGACGTGCTGGCGCTGCAGCAAAGCTTCGACGCGCTGGTGGCGCGCCACGAGTCGCTGCGCACGGTGTTCCGCATGGGCGGGGACGGGCAGGTGGTGCAGGTGGTTGCCGCACAGGGCAGTGTGCGGGTCGAGCAAACGGATCTGTCCGAACTCCCCGCTGCGCAGCGCCAGGAGCAACTGCACGAGGCGGCGGCCGCCGTGCACCGCCAGCCCTTCGACCTGCAGGCCGGGCCGCTGCTGCGCGTGGGCCTGATCCGGGAGTCGGCCGAGGCGCATCTGCTGGTCGTGGCCATGCACCACATCGTCTCCGACGGCTGGTCCATGCAGATCATCGTGGATGAATTCGTGCAGCAGTACCGCGCACGGTGCCAGGGACAGGTGCCGCAGGCCGCACCCCTGCCGCTGCAGTACGCCGACTACGCGGCCTGGCAGCGCCAGTGGCTGGAGGCCGGCGAGCGGCAGCGGCAACTGGCCTACTGGCGCGCCCAGCTGGGCGACACGCACCCCGTGCTGCAACTGCCCACCGACCACCCGCGCCGGCCCGGCGCGGACCATGTGGCCGCCAGCCATGGCCTGCAGCTGCCGGCCGAACTGGTCGGCAGCCTGCGCCGCCGCGCCCAGGCGCAGGACGCAACGCTGTTCGTGCTGCTGCTGGCGGGCCTGCAGGCCGTGCTGCACCGCTACACGGGCCAGGAAGACATTCGCGTGGGCGTGCCCATTGCCAACCGCCACCGGGTGGAAACGCAGGGCACGGTGGGCTTTTTCGTGAACACCCAGGTTCTGCGCGCCACGCTGGACGGGCGCATGGGCCTGGCGCAACTGCTGGACCAGGCCCGGCAGGCCGCCCAGGGCGCGCAGGCCCACCAGGACCTGCCCTTCGAGCAACTGGTCGAGGCGCTGCAGCCCGAACGCAACGCCGGCACCCAGCCGCTGTTCCAGGTGCTGTTCAACCACCAGCGCCAGGACCGCAGCGCGCTGCAGCAACTGCCTGGGCTGGAGCTGCAGGAATATGCGCTGCAGGGCCAGGGCGCCCAGTTCGAGCTGACCGTGGACACCACCGAGGATGCGCAGGGCCGCCTGCACCTGCGCCTGACCTATGCCCGCGAATTGTTCGAGGCCGCCACCATCGGCGCACTGGCCGGCCACTATGTGGCCATGCTGCAGGCGCTGGCCGATGATCCGGCCCGCAAGGTGGGCGAGGTCGCCTTGCTGGGCGCGGCCGAGCTGCACAGGCAGCAGGCATGGGGCCGCGCCGCCGGCCTGCCTGCCTGCCGGCCGGCCGCAGCGCAGACGCTGCACGGCCGCTTCGCCAGCCAGGCATTGGCGCGGGCCGGGGCGCAGGCGCTGTCCTTCGAGCACCACGTTCTCGGCTACGCCGAACTCGACGCCCGGGCCAACCGTCTGGCCCACCGCCTCATCGCCCTGGGCGTGCGCCCGGAGACACGCGTGGGCATTGCCATGCAGCGCTCGGTGCAGATGGTGGTGGGCCTGCTGGCCATCCTCAAGGCTGGTGGCGCCTATGTGCCGCTGGACCCGGATTACCCGGCGGACCGGCTGGCACATATGGTTGAGGATAGTGGCATTGCCCTGGTGCTGACGCAGGCGGCGGTGCGCGAGCGCATTCCCGGCGCCGCTGCGCTGCAGGTGCTGGAGATCGACACGCTGGACCTGTCGGGCGAACCCGATACCGATCCGCAGGTCGATGTGAGCCCTGACAGCCTGGCCTATGTGATCTACACCTCGGGCTCCACGGGCCGTCCCAAGGGCGCGCAACTGAGCCACCGCAACGTGGCACGGCTGCTGGATGCCACCGCTCCTTGGTTCGGCTTCGGCCCGGACGATGTCTGGACCCTGTTCCACTCCTACGCCTTCGACTTCTCGGTCTGGGAGATCTTTGGCGCGCTGTGCACGGGGGGCAGGCTGGTGGTGGTGCCGTACTGGGTCAGCCGCTCGCCCCAGGACTTCCTGGCCTTGCTGGCTGCGGAGCGCGTAACGGTTCTCAATCAAACACCCTCGGCCTTCGGGCAGCTGGTGCATGCGGTGGAGCAGGAAGATGGGAACGAGCAGGGCGGCGCTGGCCTGGCGCTGCGCCAGGTGATCTTCGGCGGCGAGGCGCTGGAGCCCGAGAGCCTGCGGCCCTGGTTCGACCGCTTCGGTGACCAGGGCCCCCAACTCATCAACATGTATGGCATCACCGAGACCACGGTGCATGTGACGTACCGGGAGATCACCCGGAAGGATCTGGAGGGCGGACGCAGCCCCGTGGGCGTGGCGATTCCGGACCTGGGCCTGTATGTGCTCGACGGCAGCCTGAACCTGCTGCCGCAGGGAGTGGCAGGAGAGTTGTACGTGGCAGGCGAGGGCTTGGCACGCGGCTATCTCAACAGGCAAGGACTGACGGCAGAGCGCTTCATTGCCAACCCGTTCAGCGAGACGGGCGATCGCCTGTACCGCACGGGCGATCTGGTGCGCTGGAACGCTCAGGGCGAACTCGAATACCTGGGCCGTGCCGACCAGCAGGTCAAGATCCGGGGCTTCCGCATCGAGCTGGGCGAGGTGCAGTCGCAACTGCTGGCCCAGCCCGAGGTGCGCGAGGCGGTGGTGCTGGCCAAGGAGGGGGCGGGCGGTGCCAGACTGATCGCCTATGTGTCGCTGAATGCAGAAATCGCAGAGGGTCTGCTCAAGGGACGTCTGGGCCAGGTGCTGCCCGACTACATGGTGCCCTCGGCCATCGTCGTGCTCGATGCCCTGCCTTTGACCGCCAACGGCAAGGTGGACCGCAAGGCGCTGCCCGAGCCGGAGATGGTCAGCGCCCAGCAATATGAGGCACCGCAGGGCGAGTTGGAGGAAACGCTGGCGCAGATCTGGGCGGACGTGCTGGGCGTGGATCGCGTGGGCCGGCAGGACGGCTTCTTTGAACTGGGCGGGCATTCGCTGCTCGCCCTGGGCCTGCTGGAGCGCGTGCGCGCCCAGGGCCTGCGCGTGCAGGTGCGCACGCTGTTCCAGCACCCGAGGCTGGCGGAGTTTGCGCAGGCGGTGCGGCAGGAGCAGCAGGGTGAGCAAGGGGAGCAGGTAGCCGGCGAGATCGATGTGCCGCCCAACGGCATCCCCGAAGGCTGCACGGAGATCACGCCGGACATGCTGACCCTGGTGGCGCTGGATGAAGATGAGATTGCTCGCATTGCGCAGGCGGTACCCGGTGGCGCGGCCAATATCCAGGACATCTACCCGCTGGCGCCGCTGCAGGAGGGGATTCTGTTCCACCACCTGCTGCAGTCCGAGGGCGATGTGTTCGTTTCGCCCAACCTGCTGAGCTTCGGGGCGCGCGAGCAGCTGCAATCCTTCGTGCATAGCCTCAACCAGGTGATTGCGCGCCATGACATCCTGCGCACGGCCGTGCTCTGGGAGGGGCTGTCCGAGCCCGTGCAGGTGGTGCTGCGCCAGGCGCCGCTGCAACTGCAGTGGCCTGATGCGGATGAGGCGCATGGGTCGCACGAGGCACATGAGGCACATGAGGCACATGAGGCGCTGGTGCCGCAGATGCTGGAGCAACTGGGCAGCCACGACCTGCGCCTGGACGTGCGGCAGGCGCCGATGATAGGGGCGCGGGCCGCGCACGATGCCGGGCAAGGCCGCTGGCTGCTGCAGCTGCTGAGTCACCACCTGGTGATGGACCGCATCACGCTGGACCTGCTGCTGCAGGAAGTGCTGCGGCTTCAGCAGGGCCGTGCGGCCGAGCTGCCGGTGCCCGTGCCCTTCCGGCGCTTTGTGGCGCAGGCGCGCCAGGGCGTGGCGGCCGAGGCGCACGAGCGGTTTTTCCGCCGCATGCTGGCCGATGTGCAGGAGCCCACGGCCGCCTTCGGCCTGCTGGATGTGCAAGGCGATGGCCGGGGCATGGAGGAGGCCCGCCTGCGGTTGGACACACCGCTGGCCCAAGGCATGCGCCGCCAGGCGCGTGCGCACGGGGTCAGCCCCGCCGCGCTCTGCCACCTGGCCTGGGCGCTGGTGCTGGCCCGCACCAGCGGCAGGCAGGAGCCGGTCTTCGGCACCGTGCTGATGGGCCGCATGGACGGCGGCGCCGGTGCGCAGCAGGCGCTGGGCATGTTCATCAACACCTTGCCGCTGCGCCTGCCGCTGGGCGAAGGCAGCGTGCTCCAGGGCCTGCGCCGCACGGCGGCGGCGCTTGCGGCGCTGCTGCAGCACGAGCATGCCAGCCTGTCGCTGGCCCAGCGCTGCAGCGGCCTGCCTGCGGGAACGCCGCTGTTCAGTGCATTGCTGAACTACCGGCATGGCGCGGCAGAGAGTGCTGCGCAAGAGCTGGCCCGGGCCGGCGTGCAGGTGCTGGGCCGCCCCGAGCGCAGCAACTATCCCGTGGGCATGGCCGTGGATGACGACGGCCAGGGCTTTGTGCTCGTCGCCCAGGTGGTGCGCAGCGTGGGGGCCGGGCGCGTCTGCGCCTACATGCAGCAGGCCCTGCAGGCGCTGGTGCAGGCGCTGCAGCAGCAGCCCGGCTGCGACCTGCGCACGCTGGACGTGGTGCCCCCGGCCGAGCGCCAGGCGCTGCTGGCGCAGGCCGGCAACCCCCGGTCCTGGCCGCAGGCCTTGCCGGTGCACCGCATGTTCGAGGCGCAGGCAAGGCAGCGGTCCCAGGCCCCGGCCCTGGCCGCGGACGGGCAGGTGTTCAGCTACGGCGATCTGGACCGGCGGGCCAGCCGCCTGGCGCAGGCCCTGATCGCCCAGGGGCTGCGGCCCGGGCAGCGCGCGGGCCTGGTGGCCGAGCGCGGGGCCGCCATGGTGGCCGGCCTGCTGGCCATCCTCAAGGCGGGCGCTGCCTACGTGCCCGTCGATCCGGCCCTGCCCGATGAGCGCATGCAGTACATGCTGCAGGACAGCGGGGCCTGCCTGGTGCTGGCCTCGGGCCTGGCGCCGGGCCGGCTGGCCGTGCTCGCCGCCAGCGTGCCGAAGGTGCTGGAGCTGGAGGCGCTGGAGGTACCGGAGGCAGTGGAGGCAAGGGAGCCAGGGCCGCAGGCAGGCACGGAACGCGCGCCCCGCGTCGAGGTGCATGGCGACCAGGCCGCCTATGTGATCTACACCTCGGGCTCTACCGGCCGGCCCAAGGGCGTGGTGGTGCGGCATGCGGCCTTCTCCAACTTCCTGCAGTCCATGGCGGCACAGCCGGGCCTGCAGGCGCAGGACGTGGTGCTGGCCACGACCTCCGTGTCCTTCGACATTGCGGGCCTGGAGATCTTCCTGCCCCTGGCCGTGGGCGCGCAGCTGGTGGTGGCCGGGCGCGAACAGGTGCGCGACGCGGCCGCGCTGGCGGCGCTGCTGGAGCGCAGCCGCGCCAGCGTGATGCAGGCCACGCCCTCGGGCTGGCGCCTGCTGCTGGCCGGTGGCTGGAAGGCGGCACGGCCGCTGAAGGCGCTGTGCGGCGGCGAGGCGCTTGCACCGGACCTGATTGCCCTGCTGCGCGCGGCGGGCGTGGACCTCTGGAACCTCTACGGCCCGACCGAGACCACGATCTGGTCCAGCCTGCAGCAGGTGCAGGGCGATGCCGCCACGCTGGGCCAGGCCATCGCGGCCACCCGGCTGCTGGTGCTTGACGAAGGACTGCGCTGCGTGCCGCAAGGCGTGGCCGGTGAGCTGTTCATTGGCGGCCAGGGCCTGGCGCGCGGCTACTGGCAGCGGCCGGGCCTGAGCGCAGAGCGTTTTGTGGCCGATCCTTTCGCGGGACCGGGCGCGGCTGGCGAACGCCTGTACCGCACGGGCGACCTGGTGCGCCGCAATGCCGATGGCGCGCTCGAATACCTGGGCCGGCTGGACCACCAGGTCAAGATCCGCGGCCACCGCATCGAGCTGGGCGAGGTGGAGGCCGCACTGCTGGCCCAGCCCGAGGTGCGCGAGGCCGTGGTCACGGCAGCGGGGTCCGGCAGCGATACGCGCCTTGTGGCGCACGTATCTCTACATGCACCGCTGCATGCAGGCCCGCCCCTGGACGCTGCGGCACTGCGCGCAAGACTGGCCAGCGGCCTGCCCGACTACATGCAGCCGTCCGCCATCGTGGTGCTGGACACGCTGCCGCTGAACAACAGCGGCAAGGTGGACCGTGCCGCGCTGCCTGCGGCGCAGGCACCGGCCGGCCAGTCCTACGAGGCGCCTTCGGGGCAGGCCGAGGAAATGCTGGCCGGGCTCTGGTCCGAGCTGCTGGGCGGTGGCCGCGTGGACCGCCGCGACAGCTTCTTCGAGCGCGGCGGGCACTCGCTCAAGGTGGTGCAACTGCTGGCGCGACTGCAGGGGGCAGGCGCTGCGGGGCTGACCGCCCAGGACATTTTCCGCACCCCGGTGCTGCAGGACATGGCGGGTCTGGTGCGCCTGCCGGCCCATGGCAGCGCGGATGCTGTGGGTGCAACAGGCACGACAGGCGCGGATGCGCAGGCGCTCGATGCGCTGGATTCCTTTCTCGAAACTCTGGGAGATATCTGATGGACCGTGGCCGCCTGCGCCAAATCGCCGAGCGCTTTGCAAGCCTGAGCCCTGCCCAGCGCACGCTGGCATTGCAAAAGATCCGGGCCGAGGGACTGGATCTCTCGCACTTCCCCATCCCTGTCCGCGCACCATCGCCCGACCAGACCGAAGCCCTGTCCCATGCGCAGCTGCGCCAGTGGTTCCTGTGGAAGCTGGACCCGCAAAGCTCGGCCTACCACATCGCCCAGGCCTCGTGGATGCATGGCGAGCTGGATCTGGCGGCCCTGCGGCAGGCGTTCGGCGTGCTGCTGGAGCGCCACGGCGGACTGCGCACGGTGTTCGAGGAAAGCCCCGACGGCCTGGCGCGGCAGCGCATCGTGCCGCAGCTGGCCCTGGAGCTGCCGCTGATCGACCTCAGCTCCCTGCCTGCCGCACAGCGGCGCGAACGGGCCCTGGCCGAAGCCGAGCGCCTGTGCCTCACGCCCTTTGACCTGACGCGCGGCCCGCTGCTGCGCGTGGCCGCCGTCCGCCTGGACAGCCGCCAGCACCTGCTGGTGGTGGTGATACACCACATCATCTCCGACGGCCGCTCCATGCAGATCCTGCTGGAGGAGTTCGCCGGCCTGTACGCGGCACTGGTGCAGCAGCGCCCGACCCGCCTGCCGCCGCTGCCCATTGCCTACAGCGACTACGCCGCCTGGCAGCGCGACTGGCTGGAGGCCGGGGAAAGGCAGCGCCTGCTGGACTACTGGCTGCCCGAACTGGCCGGTGGTCAGGACCTGCATCTGGAGCTGCCCGCCGACCATGCCCGTGCGCCGGGCGCCGAGACCCGCTGGCATGCCGCCTGGCACCGGCTGGATCTGCCCGCCAGCCTGGTGGCCGGACTGGAGCAGCGCGCCCGCGAGCAGGGCACCTCCCTCTTCGTGGCGCTGCTGGCCGGTTTCCAGGCCTTGCTGCACCGCTATACCGCCGAGACCGATATCCGCGTGGGCGTGCCCGTGGCCAACCGCAACCAGCCCGAGGCCCAGCCGCTGGTCGGCTTCTTCGTCAACACGCTGGTGATGCGTGGCCGGCTCGATCCCCGCATGCGCCTGCAGGAGCTGCTGGCCCAGCTGGCCGAGCGGGTCCGCCTGGGCCTGGCCCACCAGGACCTGCCCTACGAGCAACTGGTCGAGGCGCTGCAGCCGCGCCGCAGCCTGGACGGCAGCTCGCTGTTCCAGGTGATGCTGAACTACCAGCACGAAGAGGCGGCCGGCCTGGCGGGCCTGGAGATCCAGAAGCTGGAGCTGGACGGCCTGGACGCCCAGTTCGAGCTGACCCTGCACGCCAGCCGCCGCGCCAACGGCAGCCTGCAGCTGGGCTTTGCCTATGCGCGCGAGCGCTTCGAGCCGGCCACGGTGCAGCGCATGGGCGCGCATCTGTCGCTGCTGCTGCAGGCGCTGGCGCATGCGCCACAGTGCGCGCTGGACCAGGTGCAACTGCTGCCCGGCGATGAGCAGGCGCAGCTTCTGGACCGCAGTGCGCGCCGCAGTACCCGCAATGGACCTGCCCTCAACCCTGCGCAGCCCGCCTGCCTGCACCAGCGCTTTGCCACAAGCGCGCAGCAGCGGCCGGATGCGGTGGCGCTGACCTGCGAGTCCGCACGACTGACCTACGCCGAACTCGACGCCCAGGCCAACCGCCTGGCCCACTGTCTGATCGCCCTGGGCGTGCGGCCGGAGACACGCGTGGGCATTGCCATGCAGCGCTCGGTGGAGATGGTGGTGGGACTGCTGGCCATCCTCAAGGCCGGTGGCGCCTATGTGCCGCTGGACCCGGATTACCCTGCCGACCGGCTGGCGCACATGGTGGCCGACAGCGGGATCTCTCTGGTGCTGACGCAGGCTGCGCTGCGCGAGCGCATTCCCGGCGCTGCTGTGCTGCAGGTGCTGGAGATCGACATGCTGGACCTGTCGGGCGAACCCGATACCGATCCGCAGGTTGAAGTCTCGGCCGACAGTCTGGCCTATGTGATCTACACCTCGGGCTCGACAGGCAAACCCAAAGGCGCGCAACTGAGCCACCGCAACGTGGCACGGCTGCTGGACGCCACCGATGCCCGGTTCGGCTTCGGGCCTGACGATGTCTGGACCCTGTTCCACTCCTACGCCTTCGACTTCTCGGTCTGGGAGATCTTCGGCGCCCTGTGCACGGGCGGCAGGCTGGTGGTGGTGCCGTACTGGGTCAGCCGCTCGCCCCAGGACTTCCTGGCTTTGCTGCGTGCCGAGCGCGTAACGGTTCTCAATCAAACGCCCTCGGCCTTTGGGCAACTGGTTCATGCCGTGGAGCAGGATGAAGAAGGCGGCGCTGGCCTGGCGCTACGCCAGGTGATCTTCGGCGGCGAGGCGCTGGAGCCCGAGAGCCTGCGGCCCTGGTTCGACCGCTTCGGTGATGAGCAGAGCCCCAAGCTCATCAACATGTACGGCATCACCGAGACCACGGTGCATGTGACGTACCGGCAGATCACACGGAAGGATCTGGATAGCGGGCGCAGCCCCGTGGGCGTGGCGATTCCGGACCTGGGCCTGTATGTGCTGGACGGCAGCCTGAACCTGCTGCCGCAGGGTGTGGCGGGGGAGCTGTTTGTGGCGGGTGAGGGCCTGGCGCGCGGTTATCTGAACCGTGCAGGCCTGAGCGCCGAGCGCTTCATCGCCAACCCCTTCGCGGAGTCCGGCGAGCGCCTGTACCGCACGGGCGACCTGGTGCGCTGGAGTGCACAGGGCGAACTCGAATACCTGGGCCGTGCCGACCAGCAGGTCAAGATCCGGGGCTTCCGCATCGAGCTGGGCGAGGTGCAGTCGCAACTGCTGGCCCAGCCTGAAGTGCGCGAGGCCGTGGTTTTGGCCAAGGATGGTGCAAGGCTGATCGCCTATGTCTCCCTGCGTGACGCGGTGGAGGAAAGCCAGCTCAAGCAGCGCCTGGGCCAGGTACTGCCCGACTACATGGTGCCCTCGGCCATCGTCGTGCTTGACGCCCTGCCTTTGACGGCCAACGGCAAGGTGGACCGCAAGGCGCTGCCCGAGCCGGAGATGGCGAGTGCGCAGGAATACGAGGCACCGCAAGGTGAACTCGAAGAAACGCTGGCGAAGATCTGGGCCGAGGTGCTGGGCGTGGAGCGCGTGGGACGGCAGGACGGCTTCTTCGAGCTGGGCGGGCATTCGCTGCTTGCCCTGGGCCTGCTGGAGCGCGTGCGCACCAAGGGCCTGCGCGTGCAGGTGCGCACGCTGTTCCAGCACCCGAGGCTGGCGGAGTTTGCGCAGGCGGTGCGGCAGGAGCAGCAGGGTGAGCAAGGGGAGCAGGTAGCCGGCGAGATCGATGTGCCGCCCAACGGCATCCCCGAAGGCTGCACGGCGATCACGCCGGACATGCTGACCCTGGTGGCGCTGGATGAGGATGAGGTTGCACGCATTGCCGCGGCGGTGCCCGGTGGCGCAGCCAACATCCAGGACATCTACCCGCTGGCGCCGCTGCAGGAGGGGATTTTGTTCCACCACCTGCTGCAGTCCGAGGGCGATGCCTATGTCACCTCGCACACGCTGAGCTTTGACTCGCGCGAGCGGCTGCAGCGGTTTGCCGAGAGCTTTGACCAGGTGGTCGCGCGGCATGACATCCTGCGCACGGCCGTGTTCTGGGAGGGCCTGGCGACGCCCGTGCAGGTCGTCTGCCGGCAGGCCCGCCTGCCGCTGTCCTGGCTGGAGGAGGGCGGAACAGCGGCATCATCGCAGGACGCGCAGGACGCGCAGGACGCGCAGGACGCGCAGGACGCGCAGGACGCGCGGGCCCGGCTGGCCGCCTGCGCCCAGGGCTACCGCATCGACCTGCGCAAGGCGCCGCTGATCCACCTGGTGGCCGCGCACGACGCGCCGGGCCAGCGCTGGCTGCTGCAGATCCTGGCCCACCACATGGTGGACGACAACACCACGCTCAAGCAGGTGATCGGCGAGATCGCGCTGATCCAGCAGGGCCGCTCCAGTGCGCTGCCCCGGCCGCTGCCGTTCCGCCAGTTCGTGGCCCAGGCGCGCTCGGGCGAGGGCATGGCCGGGCATGAGGCGTTTTTCCGCACCATGCTGGGCGATGTGCAGGAGCCCACGGCGCCCTTCGGGCTGCTCGATGTCCAGGGCGACGGAGCGCGCACGAACGAGGTGCGGCAGGTGCTTGACGGCGGCCTTGCCGCCCGGTTGCGGCAGCAGTCCCGGCGCCACGGCGTCAGCGCCGCCGCGCTGTTCCACCTGGCCTGGGCCCTGGTGCTGGCCAGGACCAGCGGCAGGGACGACGTGGTGTTCGGCACCGTGCTGTTTGGCCGCATGCAGGCGCAGCAGGGCGCGGCCCGCGCGCTGGGCATGTTCATCAACACGCTGCCGCTGCGCGTTCGCCTGGCCGGCCGTGGCGTGGCCCAGGCCCTGCGCCAGACCCAGTCCGCGCTGACGGACCTGCTGCACCACGAGCATGCCAGCCTGTCGATGGCCCAGTCCTGCAGCGGCCTGGCCGGCGGGGCGCCGCTGTTCACGGCCCTGCTCAACTACCGGCACACGGCGCTGCAGGACGCGGACGCCGGCGATGCCTGGACCGGCGTGCAGATACTGCAAAGCCACGAGCGCACCAACTTCCCGTTCGGCCTGTCGGTCAACGACACGGGCGAGGGCTTCACGCTGATCGCGCATGTGATCGATGCGGTGAATGCCCACAGCATGTGCGGCTACATGCACGAGGCGCTGGACGGCCTGGCCGATGCCCTGGCGCGCGACCCCGGCCAGCCCGTGACCGCGATTGCGGTGCTGCCCGCGCATGAACGGGACAGGCTGCTGCAGTGGAGCCTCAATGGCAAGTCCCATCCCGAGGCCCTGCCCGTGCACCGGGAATTCGAGGCCCGCGTGCGGGAGCAGCCCGATGCCGTCTGCCTGGTCCATGGCGACGAGGCGCTGACCTCGGCCCAGCTCAACGCCCGGGCCAACCGGCTGGCCCACCGGCTGATGGCCCTGGGCGTGGGGCCGGACGTGCGCGTGGGCGTTGCGCTGGAGCGCTCGGTGGACATGGTGGCCGGGCTGCTGGCGGTGCTCAAGGCCGGCGGCGCCTACGTGCCGCTGGACATGGAGTACCCGGTGGACCGCCTGGCCTACATTGCCCAGGACAGCGGCATTGCCCTGCTGCTGACCGAGCGCAAGGCACGCCAGCGCCTGCCGTTCGCGCAGGCGCTGAACGTGGTCGAGCTCGACGATCTGGACCTGGACGCAGGGCCTGACCACAATCCCGGAGTGGTGGTCCATGGCGACCATCTGGCCTATGTGATCTACACCTCGGGCTCCACCGGCCGGCCCAAGGGGGCGGCCAACCGGCATGCCGCGCTGTCCAATTGCATGGCCTGGATGCAGGACCACTACCGGCTCACGCGGGCCGACGCGGTGCTGCACAAGGCGGCCTTCGGCTTCGATGTCTCGGCCTGGGAAATCTTCTGGCCGCTGACGGCGGGCGTGCGCCTGGTGGTGGCCCGGCCCGGCGACCACCGCGATCCCGAGCGCATCGTCGCGCTGATCCGCCGCCACCAGATCACCACGCTGAACTTCGTGCCGGCCATGCTGCAGGCGTTTCTGGCCCATGAGGGCATCGAGGAGGAGACCCGCCTGCGCTATGTGATCTGCGGCGGCGAGGCCATGCCGGCCGAGACACAGCGCGAAGCCCTGCGCCGCCTGCACGGCGTCAGCCTGCAAAACCTCTACGGCCCGACCGAGGCCGCCATCCACGTGACGCACTGGACCTGCCGCGACGATGGCCGCAGCCCGGTCCCCATCGGCCGCCCCGTCAGCGCGACCAAGGCCCTGGTGCTGGGCCAGGATCTGGGACTGGTTCCCGCAGGCGTGGCCGGCGAACTCTATCTGGGCGGGCAGGCGCTGGCGCAGGGCTACCTGGGCCGGCCCGGCCTGAGCGCCGAGCGCTTCGTCGCCGACCCGTTCGACCAGGGCGGCGGCCGCCTGTACCGCACGGGCGACCTGGTGCGCTGGAACGACGAAGGCCAGCTGGAGTACCTGGGGCGCCTGGACCACCAGGTGAAGATCCGGGGCTTTCGCATCGAGCTGGGCGAGATCGAGGCCCGGCTGCTGGCCCAGCCCCAGGTGCGGGAGTCCGTGGTTGTGGCCCGCAAGGGTCCGGCGGGCATGCACCTGGCGGCCTATGTCTCGGCGCATGAGGGGCTGCAGGTCACGGCGGCCGAACTGCGCGAGCGCCTGGCCCTTGAACTGCCGGACTACATGGTGCCGGCCGCCATCATGGTGCTGGACCGCCTTCCCCTGAATGCCAATGGCAAGGTGGACAGGGCCGCCTTGCCCGAGCCTGAACTGCTGGCCAGCCTGCACTACGAGGCGCCCGTGGGCGACGGCGAGCAGCGTCTGGCCGCACTCTGGAGCGAGGTGCTGGGCGTGGAGCGCGTGGGGCGCCACGACCATTTCTTTGAGCTGGGCGGGCACTCGCTGCTGGCCCTGAAGCTGCTGGAGCGCATGCGCGCCCAGGGCTGGGTGACGCAGGTGCGCACGCTGTTCCAGCACCCCCGGCTGGCGGATCTGGCGCTGGCGCTGCGCCGCGAACAAGGCCTGCCCCGGCATGAGGTGCAGGTGCCGCCCAATGGCATCCCCGAAGGCTGCACGGCCATCACGCCCGCCATGCTGACGCTGGTGGCGCTGGACGCGCAGGAGATCGCGCGGGTCGAGGCCGCCGTGCCCGGCGGCGCGGCCAACATCCAGGACATCTATCCGCTGGCGCCGCTGCAGGAAGGCATTCTGTTCCACCACACCCTGCACCAGCAGGGCGACGCCTATGCCACGCCCACGCTGCTGGGCTTCGACACGCGGGAGCGTTTGCTGGGCTTTGTGCAACGGCTCAACCAGGTCATCGCACGCCACGACATCCTGCGCACGGCCGTGCTGTGGGAGGGGTTGGCCGAGCCTGTGCAGGTGGTCTGCCGGCAGGCGCAGGTGCTGCTCGACTGGCTGGAGCCTGGTGAACGCGAGGGCGAAGGCGATGTGGCCGCCACGCTTCAGCAGCGGCTGGACCCGCGCGTGCAGCGCATCGATGTGCGCCGCGCGCCCATGATCCGCGCCGTGGCGGCGCAGGATGCGCCCAACGGGCGCTGGCTGCTGCAGCTGCTGACCCACCACCTGGTGCTGGACCACACGACGCTGGAACGCATCGTCGAGGAGATCGCGCTGATGGCCCAGGGCCGCGAGGCGGAGTTGCCCAGGCCCCTGCCGTTCAGGCGCTTCGTGGCCCAGGCCCGCCTGGGCGTGAGCACCAGTGAGCATGAGGACTTCTTCCGCGCCATGCTCGGCGATGTGGATGAGCCCACGGCGCCGTTTGGCCTGCTGGATGTGCAGGGCGACGGCAGCGCGGTGGAGGAGGCAAGGATGGCCTTGGACGAGCCCCTGGCGCGCAGCGTGCGCCGGCAGGCGCAGCGCCATGGGGTGAGTGCGGCCAGCCTGTTCCATCTGGCCTGGGCGCTGGTGCTGGGCAGGACCACGGGCAAGGATGACGTGGTGTTCGGCACCGTGCTCTTTGGCCGCATGCAGGGCGGGGAGGGCGCGCACAGTGCGCTGGGCATGTTCATCAACACGCTGCCGCTGCGCATACGGCTGGGCGGTCGGCTGGGCGGGCGCAGCGTGCAGGACTGCCTGCATGAGACGCATGCGGGGCTGACGGGGCTGATGCACCACGAGCACGCCACGCTGTCGCTGGCGCAGCGCTGCAGCGCTCTGGCGGGGGGAACGCCGCTGTTCTCGGCCCTGCTCAACTACCGCTACAGCGTGGCCCCGCAGGAGGGGGCCGCAGCGGGCGCGTGGGAAGGCATGACGGCGCTGGGCGGACAGGAGCGCACCAACTACCCCGTGACCGTGTCCATCGATGACCTGGGCGAAGGCTTTGGCATCGTGGCCCAGGCCGATGCTGCTCTGGGGGCTGAACGGCTGTGTGGATACATGGCGTCGGCCGTGGCCTCCCTGGTCCACGCGCTGGAAAGCGAGCCCGGCCTGGAGGCTGCGGCGCTGGACATGCTGGACGGCAAGGAATGGGCGCAGCTGCAGGCCTGGAGCCTGGGCGCCCGAACCGAACCAGGGATGCAGCCTGTGCACCGGTTGATCGAGCGCCAGGCCCAGGCACGGCCGGACGCCGTGGCGCTGGTCCTTGGCGATCAGGTGCTGAGCTACGACCAGCTCAACCGCCGCGCCAACCAGCTGGCACACCGGCTGATGGCCCTGGGCGTGAGGCCGGAGACCCGGGTGGGCATCGCCATGGAGCGGTCCATCGAGATGGTGGTGGGCCTGCTGGCCATCATGAAGGCCGGTGGCGCCTATGTGCCCCTGGACCCCGATCACCCGCCCGAACGGCTGGCGCAGATGATCGAAGACGGCGCCGTGCGGCGCCTGCTCACCCACAGCGCGCTGCGCGAGCGCCTGCCCGCAGGCGAGGATCTGCAGTGGCTGGACATCGACCGCATCGATGTGGCCGGTGAATCGCAGCGCAACCCGGTGGTTGCCGTGCATGGGGAGCATCTGGCCTATGTGATCTTCACCTCGGGCTCCACGGGCCGTCCCAAGGGCGCGGCCAACCGGCATGCGGCCCTGCACAACCGGCTGGCCTGGATGCAGCAGGCCTATGCGCTCGATGCCTCGGACGCCGTGCTGCAAAAGACACCGTTCAGCTTCGATGTGTCGGTCTGGGAGTTCTTCTGGCCCCTGATGGCCGGCGCCCGGCTGGTGATGGCCGCGCCTGGCGATCACCGTGACCCCGCAAGGCTGGTGGCGCTGATCACGGGCCATGGCGTCACCACCGTGCACTTCGTGCCTTCCATGCTGCAGGCCTTTGTGGCGCACGCGGGCGTTGCAGCATGCACGGGCCTCAGGCGCATCCTGTGCAGCGGCGAGGCCCTGCCGGCCGAGGCGCAGAACGCCGTCTTCAGGCTCCTGCCCGGAGCCGGTCTCTACAACCTCTATGGCCCTACCGAGGCGGCCATCGACGTCACCCACTGGCGCTGCCGCGACGACGGGCGGCGCCAGGTTCCCATCGGCCAGCCCATCAGCGGCATCCGCACCTATGTGCTGGACTGCGCCATGCGGCCGGCGCCACAGGGCGTGGCCGGCGAGCTGTACCTGGGCGGCACGGGCCTGGCGCGCGGCTATCTGAACCGCCCCGCACTGACGGCCGAGCGCTTTGTGGCCGATCCGCTGGACACGCAGGGCGGCCTGCTGTACCGCACGGGCGACCTGGTGCGCTGGAACGGCGACGGCCAGATCGAGTACCTGGGGCGCCTGGACCACCAGGTGAAGATCCGCGGCCTGCGCATCGAGCTGGGCGAGATCGAGGCCCATCTGCTGGCCCAGCCCGGCGTGCGCGAGGCCGTGGTGGTCGCGGCGCAAGCCACATCGGGCGCGGCGGGCGCACGCCTTGTCGCCTATGTGGCCGGCCCGGACGCCGATGCGGGGCTGGCCGAAACCTTGCGCCAGGCGCTGGCCCGGCGGCTGCCGGACTACATGCAGCCTTCGGCCATCGTCGTGCTGCCTGCGCTTGCGCTCAATGCCAACGGCAAGGTGGACCGCAAGGCCCTGCCGCAGCCCGAATGGGCGCAGCGTGGATACGAGCCGCCGCACAACGGGGTCGAGCAGCAGCTGTCGGCGATATGGGCCGAGCTTCTGGGGCAGGACCGCGTGGGGCGGCGCGACAACTTCTTCGAGCTGGGCGGACACTCGCTGCTGGCCATGGGCATGCTGGAACGCATGCGCGCGCATGGCCTGTCGGCCTCGGTGCGCAGCCTGTTCCAGCATCCGCAGCTGGCGGATTTTGCGGCGCAGCTGATGCAGGCGGACGGCGCCGCCCAGGTGCAGGTGCCGCCCAACGGCATCCCCGAAGGCTGCACGGCCATCACGCCCGCCATGCTGACACTGGCGGCGCTGGACGTGCAGGAGATCGCACGGGTCGAGGCCGCCGTGCCCGGTGGCGCGGCCAACATCCAGGACATCTATCCGCTGGCGCCATTGCAGGAAGGCATTCTGTTCCACCACACGCTGCACCCGCAGGGCGACGCCTATGCCACGCCCACGCTGCTGGGCTTCGACACGCGCGAGCGGCTGCTGGGCTTTGTGCAACGGCTCAACCGGGTCATCGCACGCCACGACATCCTGCGCACGGCCGTGCTGTGGGAGGGGTTGGCCGAGCCCGTGCAGGTGGTCTGCCGGCAGGCGCAGGTGCTGCTCGACTGGCTGGAGGAGAGCGAAGGTGAAGGGGAAGGAACGGATGTGGCCAGCCGGCTGCAGGCCGTGCTGGACCCGCGCGTGCAGCGCATCGATGTGCGCCGCGCGCCCATGATCCGCGCCGTGGCGGCGCAGGATGCGCCCAACGGGCGCTGGCTGCTGCAGCTGCTGACCCACCACCTGGTGCTGGACCACACGACGCTGGAGCGCATCGTCGAGGAGATCGCGCTGATGGCCCAGGGCCGCGAGGCGGAGTTGCCCAGGCCCCTGCCGTTCAGGCGCTTCGTGGCCCAGGCCCGCCTGGGCGTGAGCACCAGCGAGCATGAGGACTTCTTCCGCGCCATGCTCGGCGATGTGGATGAACCTACGGCGCCGTTTGGCCTGCTGGATGTGCAGGGCGACGGCAGTGCGGTGCAAGAGGCCAGGCTGGCCTTGGACGAGCCCCTGGCGCGCAGCGTGCGGCGGCAGGCACAGCGCCATGGGGTGAGTGCAGCCAGCCTGTTCCACCTGGCCTGGGCGCTGGTGCTGGGCAGGACCACGGGCAAGGACGACGTGGTGTTCGGCACCGTGCTCTTTGGCCGTATGCAGGGCGGGGAGGGCGCGCACAGCGCGCTGGGCATGTTCATCAACACGCTGCCGCTGCGCATACGGCTGGGCGGCCGCAGCGTGCAGGAATGCCTGCGCCAGACGCATGAACTGCTGACGGGGCTGATGCACCACGAGCACGCCACGCTGTCGCTGGCGCAGCGCTGCAGCGCTCTGGCGGGGGGGACGCCGCTGTTCTCGGCCCTGCTCAACTACCGCTACACCGCAGCGCCGCAGGAGACGGAGGCAGCGGGCGCAGCCTCGGGCGCGTGGGAGGGCATGACGGCCCTGGGCGGACAGGAGCGCACCAACTACCCGGTGGACATGTCCATCGATGACCTGGGCCAGGGCTTTCGCCTGGTCGGGCAGGCCAGCAAGACCGTGGGCGCGCAGCGCCTGTGCGCCTACATGCTGGCCGCAGTGGAAGGCATTGTTGCGGCCCTGGCCGAAACGCCTGCGTTGCCGGCCTGCGATATCGAGCTGCTGGACCGGGACGAATGGGCGCTGCTGACGCAATGGGCGCAATCGGGGCAGTCCGGATGCAACCCGCAGAGCCGCGACGCCCAGCCCCTGGTGCACAGGCTGTTCGAGCAGCAGGCGGACGAGCAGCCCCAGGCCACGGCCCTGGTCTTTGGCGACGAATGCATCAGCTATGCGCAGCTCAACCGGCGTGCCAACCGCCTTGCGCACCGCCTGATCGCCGAGGGGGTGGGCGCTGAGGTGCGCGTGGGCATTGCGGTGGAACGCTCGGTGGAGATGGTGGTGGCCGTGCTGGCCGTGCTCAAGTCGGGCGCGGCCTATGTGCCCCTGGACCCCGGCTATCCGGCCGAGCGCCTGGCCCACATGGTCGAGGACAGCGGCATGGCCTGCCTGCTCACGCAGTCCCGCCTGGGGCTGGAGGTGGCCGGTCGCGTGAAGGCGCTGGACCTGGATGCCATCGGCGCGATGCCGGGGCCCGACCACAACCCCGGTGCCGCCGTGCATGGCGAATGCCTGGCCTATGTGATCTACACCTCGGGCTCCACCGGCCGGCCCAAGGGCGTGGGCATTTCCCACCGCTGCCTGGCCGAGCAGGCGCAGCTGGCCGTCGGCTTTGCCGCGCTGTCGCCGCAGGACCGTGTGCTGCAGTTCGCCACGCTGAATTTCGATGGCTGCATCGAGCAACTGTTCGCGCCGCTGGTGGCCGGCGCGGCCATGGTGCTGCGCGGGCCCGAACTCTGGGACAGCGCCACCTTCCACAGGGAACTCATGGCCAGGCAGATCAGCGTGGCCGATCTGACCACCGCCTACTGGCTGCTGCTGGTCCAGGATTTTGCGCGCCAGGGCCTGCGCGGGTACGGGCGGCTCAGGCAGGTGCATGTGGGCGGCGAGGCCATGCCGGGCGCCGGCCTGCAGGCCTGGCGCGATGCCGGGCTGGGCCATGTGAGGCTGCTCAATGCCTATGGCCCGACCGAGGCCACCGTCACGGCCTCCCTCTTCGACTGCACCGGCCTGGTGGAAGGCGCCGGCGCGGCGCCCCAGGACCTTCCCATAGGCCGGCCCCTGGCGGGCCGGCACATGTGGGTGGTGGACGACCGGATGCGCCCCGTGCCCCTGGGCGTGGCCGGCGAGCTGTGCATAGGCGGGCCCCTGCTGTCGCGCGGCTACCTGAACCGGGCAGGGCTCAGCGCGGAGCGCTTTGTCGCCGACCCCTTCGGCCGCGATGGCGCAAGACTCTATCGCACGGGCGACCTGGTGCGCTGGAATGCGCAGGGCCAACTGGAGTACCTGGGGCGGGTGGACCACCAGGTCAAGATCCGCGGCCTGCGCATCGAGCTGGGCGAGGTGCAGTCGCAACTGCTGGCGCTGGACGATGTGCGCGAGGCCGTGGTCGTGGCCGGCGAGGGACCGGCGGGCACGCGGCTGCTGGCCTATGTGTCTGCCCGCAGCGGGCGGACCCTGGACGGGCAGGAGATGCGCGAGCGCCTGGCCACGGTACTGCCCGACTACATGGTGCCGGGCGCCATCATGGTGCTGGACCAGTTGCCGCAGAACGCCAACGGCAAGCTGGACCGGCAGGCCCTGCCCGCGTTCGGCATGCCAGCCGCCAGCCAGGCGCCCGAGGGCGAACTGGAGGCGCTGCTGGCCCGTATCTGGGCCGAGGTGCTGGGCCTGGAGCGGGTGGGGCGCAGCGACAACTTCTTCGCGCTGGGCGGTGATTCCATCCTGAGCCTGCAGATCGTCTCGCGCCTGCGCCGCTTCGGCTGGAAGCTGTCGCCACGGCAGCTGTTCGAGCGGCAAAGCATTGCCGAGCTGGCGCGTGTGGCCGAGCCCGTGCAGGACGAGGCCGTGGAGCATGAGACCCCGGTCCAAGGGAGCGTTCCCCTGCTGCCCATTCAGGCGGAGTTCTTCGAAACGGACGTGCCGCAGCGATCCCACTGGAACCAGGCCCTGCTGCTGCGCAGCATGCAGCCGCTGCAGCCTGCGCCGCTGCGCCAGGCCCTGGCCGACCTGCTGGCCCGGCACGACAGCCTGCGCCTGCGCTTTCGCCCCACGGCGCAGGGCGCCTGGGAGCAGGCCTACGCAAGCCCGTCCGAGGCCGACCTGCAGGCACTGCTGTGGGTGCGCCAGGCACGGGATGCCGGCGCGATCGAGGCCTTGTGCGAACAGGCGCAGCGCAGCCTGGACATCGTCCACGGGCCGCTGCTGCGCGGGCTGTGCATCGAGGTGGGCGACGGCAGCTGGCGCCTGCTGCTGGTGGCCCACCACCTGATCGTCGATGGGGTCTCCTGGCGCATCCTGCTCGAGGACCTGCGTTCGGCCTATGCCAGCCGGCTGCAGGGCCTGGAGCCCGCCAGGGTCCACAAGACCGCCAGCTACCAGCGCTGGTCGCAGGCGCTGCAGGCCCATGCCGCGCAATGCGGCGGCGAGGTGGCCTTCTGGCAGGCGCTGGCCCAGGTGCCGGCCAGCCTGCCCTGTGCCCGCCCCGGGGGGGCCAACACCCTGGCATGGCAGTCCAGCGTCGAGCTGCGGCTGGACCGCGAGCGCACCGAGGCCCTGATCAGCCGCGTGCCGGCGGCCTACAGGACGCAGATCAACGACATCCTGCTGGCCGCCCTGGGGCGCGCTCTGTGCGCGTGGAGCGGGCAGCAGCGCATCCTCGTGGACCTGGAGGGCCATGGCCGCGAGGAGCTGTCGGCCGGCGTGGACGTCTCGCGCACCGTGGGCTGGTTCACCAGCGTCTTCCCGGTGGCGCTCGATGCGGGCACAGGCCCGGGCGACGCGCTCAAGCGCGTCAAGCAAAGCCTGCGCGAGGTGCCGCTGCACGGCCTGGGCCATGGCGTGCTCAAGTACCTGGGCACGGCGCAGCAAAGGCAGGCCATGCAGGCCTTGCCCCAGGCCAGCCTGGTCTTCAACTACCTGGGGCAGTTCGATGCAAGCTTTGACAGCGCGGCCCAATGGCTGCCGGCTGCCGAGGGCAGCGGCATGCCGGCCGACGCCTCGGCGCCGCTGTCGCACGAGTTCACCATCAATGGCCGCGTGTACGACGGCGAGCTGGTGATGACGGCCGCCTTCAGCACGGCGCGCCACGACACCGCCGATGTGCAGGCCTGGATGGGGCGTTACCGGCAGGAGCTGGAAGGCCTGATCGACCACTGCCTGAGCGGCGCGCAGGGGGTGACGCCCTCGGACTTCCCGCTGGCCCGGGTCACGCAGGCGCAGCTGGACGGCCTGGACCTGCCTGCGGGCAATCTGGCGGACCTCTATCCGCTGTCTCCCATGCAGTCGGGCATGCTGTTCCACAGCCTGTCCGATCCCTCGGGGCTGTCCTATGTCACCCAGCTGCGCATCGACGCGCATGGCCTGGATGCCGCGCGCTTCCGAAAGGCCTGGCAGGCGGTGCTGGACCGCCATGCCGTGCTGCGCAGCGGCTTCCTGGCCGATGCGTCCCTGCCGCTGCAATGGGTGGCCCGGCAGGTCCTGCTGGACATCACCGAGCATGACTGCCGGCACAGCGAGGATGTGGCGGGGGCCCTGGATGCCCTGGCCGCCGGGCAGTTCGCGGCCTTCGACCTCAGCAAGCCGCCGCTGATGCGGCTGGCCCTGGTCCGCGTGTCCGATGGCAGCCACCACTGCATCTGGACCGCCCACCACCTGCTCACGGACGGATGGAGTTCATCGAGCCTGCTGGGCGAGGTGCTGCGCGACTACAAGGGCATTGCCGTGGAGCCCGTGGACACCAGCTACCGCGACTACATCGCATGGCTGCAAGGCCTGGACCACGGGGCCAGCGAGGCCTACTGGAGGCGCCTGGTGCAGCCGCTGCACGAGCCCACCTTGCTGGTGGATGCGCTTGCCCGGCCTGCTGTCCGGCCTGGTGCCTCGCCTGCAGCCCGGCAGGGGCACCACGAGGCCGGCACCGCGCTGGATGCCGGTGCCACGCAGCAGCTGGTGGAGTTTGCCCAGCGCGAGCGCGTGACGGCCAACACCCTGGTGCAGGCCGCATGGTCGCTGGTGCTGGCGCGGTACACGGGCCAGGCCACGGTGGCCTTCGGGGCCACGGTGGCAGGCCGCCCGCCCGAGCTGGCCGGCGTGGAAAGAATGCAGGGGCTGTTCATCAACACCTTGCCGGTGGTCGTGGCCTGCGACGGCGCGCTGGAGCTGGGCCCCTGGCTGCGCACGCTGCAGGCACAGAACCTGGCCTCGCGCGAGCATGAGCAGACGTCGCTTTCGGACATCCAGCGCTGGGCGGGCAAGGGCCAGCGCGGCCTGTTCGACAGCATCCTGGTGTTCGAGAACTACCCCATGGATGCCGTGCTGTCCGCGCACGACGACCCGCATCTGCGGTTTGCGGTGACGCATGCCATCGACGTGACCTCCTATCCCATGGACCTGGAGGTGCGGCTGGGCGATGTGCTGTCGCTCAAGATGATCTACCAGCGGAGCAGCTTCGGCGATGACACCGTGCAGGCCCTGCTGCGGCAACTGGTGCAGGTGCTGGCGTCCATGGCGGGCGAGGGCGTGCACTGCCTGCGGGACATCGCCTTGCTGCCCGAGCCCGGACGCGATGGGCCGGCGGGCACAGGCACGGGCACGGGCACGGATGCCTGCCGCCCGCCGTTCCTGCCCGTGCATGCCGGCATGGCGCTGCAGGCGCACCGGGACCCGGGCGCGGTGGCGCTGGTCATGGGCGAGCAGACCATCAGCCATGGCGAGCTGCAGGCGCGCAGCAACCATTTCGCCAACCGCCTGGTGCAGTCCGGCGTGGGGCGCGGCGCCATCGTCGGCATCGCCATGGAGCGTTCGCTGGAAATGGTGATCTGCCTGCTGTCCGTGCTCAAGGCGGGCGCGGCCTACCTGCCCCTGGACCCGGCGTCGCCGGCCGAACGCCAGAGGTTCATGCTGGCAGACAGCGGTGCCTCCCACCTGATCGCCCACAGGGCGGCGCTGCACAAGCTGGGCACGCCGGCCGTGGCCCATCTGGTGGTGGCCGAGGAGGTGGACTTCACCCAGGCCTGCAACGCGGCGCCGGCCCATGCCGTGCACGAGCGCGACCTGGCCTATGTGATCTACACCTCGGGCTCGACCGGGCAGCCCAAGGGCGTGGTGGTCGAGCACGGGCCGCTGGCCATGCACTGCGCGGCCACGGCCGGGATCTACGGCATGCGGGCGAACTCGCGCGAGCTGCATTTCATGTCCTTCTCGTTCGACGGCGCGCATGAGCGCTGGCTGACGGCGCTGAGCATCGGCGCCGGCCTGGTGCTGCGCGAGCCGCAGATGTGGACGGCGGAGCAGGCCTGCGAGGCCCTGCGCCACCACGGCATCTCCAATGCCGCGTTCCCGCCGGCCTATCTGGCGCAGATCGCGGACTGGGCCGCAGAGCAGTCGCAGGAGCCGCCGCCGGTGGAGCTGTACGTCTTCGGTGGCGAGGCCATGCCCAAGGCCGCCTACGACAAGGTGCGCCAGAGCCTGCGCCCGCGCCTGCTCATCAACGGCTACGGCCCCACCGAGACGGTGGTGACGCCGCTGATCTGGAAGGCCGAGGCCAGCGAGACCTTCGACTGCGCCTACGCCCCCATCGGCCGGCCCGTGGGCGAGCGCACGGTGCACATCCTGGATGCCGACCTGCACCGGGTGCCGCACGGCGTCGTGGGCGAGCTGTACATCGGCGGCTACGGCCTGGCGCGCGGCTATCTGTCGCGCCACGGCCTGACGGCCGAGCGCTTCGTCGCCGACCCCTTCGACGGCGGTGGCGGCCGCCTGTACCGCACGGGGGACCTGGTGCGCGAGATGCCGGACGGCAACATCGAGTACATCGGCCGGGCCGACCACCAGGTCAAGATCCGGGGCTTCCGCATCGAGTTGGGCGAGGTCGAGAAGGCCGTCCGGGCCGTGCCCGGCGTGGTCGATGCCGCCGTGCTGGTCCAGGATGCCGGTACAGGCAAGCAGCTGGTGGCCTATGTGGTGGGGGAGGAGGGCACGGCCGCGCAGTCCCTGGTCCAGCGCATCCGCCAGCAGACAGGCGAGCACCTGCCCGACTACATGCTGCCGGCCCATACGCTGGTCCTGCCCGCCCTGCCAAGACTGGTCAGCGGCAAGCTCGACCGTGGTGCGCTGCCGCTGCCGCAGGCAGATGCCGGGCGGGTTCACGTGCCACCGTCCACAGCGTCGGCCATGGCGCTGGCCCGCATCTGGCAGGAGGTGCTTGGCGTGGAACGCGTGGGCGAGACCGACAACTTCTTCGAGCTGGGCGGGGACTCCCTGCTCAGTCTCAGGATGCACGCCAAGGTGCGCAAGCTGGGCGATCCGCAGTTGGACTTCAAGCTGCGCGACCTTCTGCAGCGGCCCACCATTGCCGGCCTGCTGGAGCTTCGCTCAGCCGGCGCCGGTGGAGCTGGGGGCGTCGTGGCGCTCAACGCCGTGTGTGAGGCTGCGCCACCGCTGTTTTGCGTGCATGCCGGGTTCGGCACGGTGTTTGACTACCAGCCGCTGGCGCGGGCACTGCAGGACCGGCGCACCGTCCACGCCATACCCTGCCGCAGCCTGGGCGATCCCGGCTACCGCGACCGCTCGCTGGAGCAGATGGCCGACGACTACTGCGCGATGGTGAGGCAGGTACAGCCCGCCGGCCCCTACCACCTGCTCGGCTGGTCCCTGGGCGGCAGCCTGGCGGCCCTGATCGCGGCCCGGCTCGAAGGCCAGGGACAGACGGTGGGTTTCCTGGGGCTGGTGGACCCGTTCGTGCCTGCTGGCGATGCGGCCGGGTCCCCGTCGTGGTGGGATGACTTCCGGCTCTTCGTCTCGCAGATGCTGCCCTTGGCGCGCATCGAGGACCTTGCGGACATCGATGCATCGGTGCCGCCCCGCGCCGATCTGCTGGCTGCCGCGCTGGGCCGCGAAGCTGCAAGGCAGGGACCGGGGGGACCGAGCGGCCATGCCTGCATGGACGGCGCCGACCTGGCCCAGGCCTTTCTGACCACCCTGCACCTGAAGCACCTGGCGCTGCAGGCGCAGGCCCTGGCGCCCGTGCAAGCGGCGGCAAGCCTTTGGTGGAGCGATGAAACCGCGGCCGGGCACCGGCTGCGGCTCGCGCACCAGCTGCGCCAGGAGGACGCCGGAAGGGCCGAAAGGGCAGAGGGCGCGGTGATCCGCGCCGACCACTACGCCATCATGAGGAACGAGGGGCTGACGGCCGAAATCCTCGACGCCTTGGCGCTGGAGTACGCGCTGGACTGAGGGGCAACGGCGGCCGGGGTGCCCCCCGGCCCGTCCCGTCCCGGGTCTTTTTCGTGAAAACCGGGTTACACCTTGTCTCCATTTTTGCGCGCAGAACGTCTTTGGAATGCACAACAACCCGGGCGGAGGTCCGTGCCCGGTTGGTAACCAGTCTCATTCAATGCCTTTGGAAATTCTTCGACCATGCCTTCCTTGCCCCGTCAACATCTGCTGAGCCTGGCCCTTGCCACGGCCTTTGGTTCCGTCTCGTTCTGGAGCACCGAGGCGGTGGCCCAGGCCACAGGGCAGGAGGCTGCCCAAGTGTTCGATATCCATGTGCCGGCCCAGGCCCTGGCTTCGGCCATCAACGAGCTGTCCCGCCAGACGGGAACCCAGATGTTTGCCGCAGGCGACCTGGTGGCCGGGCTCAGTTCCCGCGCCGTCAACGGCCGCCTGACATCGGAGCAGGCCTTGCGGGAGCTGCTGGCCGGCACGTCCCTGGAAGCCATCAGGATGAACAACGGAGGCTTCGCCATCCGCCGTCCCGCGGTCTCCGGCGCGACCTTGCCGACCATCAACGTCACGGACAGCGAAACCGCAGCCGGCCCCGTGCAGGGCTATGTCGCCCGGCGCAGTTCAACGGGTACCAAGACCGATACGCCCATCCTGGAGACACCGCAGTCCATCACGGTCATCGGCGCCCAGGAGATCGAGACGCTGAAGTCGCAAAGCCTGCAGGATGCGCTGGGCTACGCGGCCGGCGTCACCCGCGCCGAGGGCCTGGACCGGACCTCGGACAGCCTGTACCTGCGCGGATTCCGCACCACGGGCATGTACCGGGACGGCAGCCTGTTCACGGCCAACATCTACGACGGACGGCAGGAGCCCTACGGCCTGGAGCGCATCGAGCTGCTCAAGGGTGCCTCTTCGGTGATCTTTGGCTCGGTCTCCCCGGGCGGCGTGGTCAACACCGTGAGCAAGCGGCCCACCGCGGAAAAAATCCGGGAATTGAACATCGATGCCGGAAGCTTCGGGCGCAAGCAGGTCTCGGGTGATTTTGCGGGTGCCCTGGACGACGAGGGCAAATGGTCCTACCGGCTGGTGGCGCTCAAGCGCGACAGCGACAGCTTCATCGACCGAGTCCCCGATGACAGAACCTATATCGCCCCATCGCTCAAGTGGCAGCCCGATGCGAACACCTCGCTGACACTGTTGGCCGAGGTCCAGAAGGACCGCACCACCTACGTCTACGGGCTGCCCGCCTACGGCACCCTGCTGCCCAACATCAATGGACAGATTCCCCGCAACCGCTTCATCGGAGAGGCGGGACGGGACAAATTCGATCTGGACCGTTACTCCATCGGCTATCTCTTCGAACATGCCTTTTCCGAGAAGCTCAAGCTCAGGAACAGCATGCGCTACTACAACGCAAAGAGCAGCTACTTCAGCACGGACGGCTGGGGCCTGTCCGCCGACCAGCGCTCGGTGGTGGAGCGCTACTACCAGCCGCGCTGGGACCGCTCGTCGGCCTTCGTGACCGATACCTCGCTGCAGTACCAGCTGGACCAGGGCCGCATCAAGCACACCATGCTGGTGGGCTTCGACTACGCCCTGCCAAAGCACGAGACCGAGCGCTATGAACAGCAGGCCGCCGACCTCGATGTCTTCAACCCGGTCTACGGCAAGCCGGTGGGGCCTGTCTCCCCCTACTACCGTTCGTCCTGGAAGAACGACTACAAGCGCCTCGGCATCTATGCGCAGGACCAGATCAAGATCGATGACAAGTGGGTGGTCCTGCTGGGCGGCCGCTATGACAAGGTCCGCTTCAACGAGACGAACTTCTTCACCGGGGACGTGAGCGCGGCCAATGAGAAAAGCTCGGCCTTCACGGGCCGGGTGGGCGTGGTCTATCTCGCCGCCAATGGCCTTGCCCCCTTCTTCAGCTACAGCGAGTCCTTCGAGCCCACCCAGGGCCAGGACCGCCTCGGATCGCGGTTCAAGCCGACGACGGGACAGCAGTACGAGGCCGGTGTCCGCTACCAGCCCAGCGGCTCCAGGGCCATGGTTTCGGCAGCGGTCTTCCAGCTCACCCGCCAGAACCTGCTCGTGCCCGATCCCCAGGACGCCAGCAGGGCGTTCAACATCCAGGCCGGGGAAGTCCGTTCCCGTGGCTTCGAGCTGGAGGCGCGAAGCTCCATAGGCCGCAATGTGAACATCATTGCCGCCTATGCCTACACGGATGCGCGCACCACGCAGGCAAGCCCCCTGCAGCCGGACGAGCTGGGCAAGCGCTCCATCGGCGTGCCCTACAACCAGA
The DNA here is from genome assembly GCF_009827015.1 of Delftia sp. CH05. NCBI lineage: Bacteria > Pseudomonadati > Pseudomonadota > Betaproteobacteria > Burkholderiales > Comamonadaceae > Delftia > Delftia sp. CH05. Next base: position 123,980 of record NZ_WUMG01000007.1, read on the forward strand.
TATCGCTGTGGGGCGACTACAGCTTTGGAGACTTCGGGCTTGCGGGCCTCAAGGTGGGCATGGGCGCCAGGTACCTGGGCCAGACACGCGGCCTGGCCTATGGCGTTCCCGTCTCGCTGCCGGCGTTCACCCTGGTGGATGCCATGGTCAGCTACACCACCGGACCCTGGCGCTTCGCCCTGAACCTCACCAACCTGACCGACAAGACCTATATCGCCAGCTGCTCCTACGGCTGCTTCTACGGCGAGCCCCGCAAGGTGATCGGCACGGCCACCTATCGCTGGTAAGCGGGCATGGGCCATGGGCCACGGCTGGAGCGATCCGGCCGTGGCCTTTTCTTTGTCGGGGAACCGAAGGCGCCGTTCAGAGCGCCTGCAGCAGCACGCTGCCATCGGCCTGCGGGCGCACCCTCAGCGGCAGGATGGAGGGCAGCACGGCCAGCAGGCCGGCCGAGTCGTTGGCGCGAAAGCGCCCCGTCAGGCGCAGCGCGGCCACGCGCGCATCGGCGGCTTCGATGGGCTGGGTGCGGTAGGCGTTGACGGTGGCCAGGGCCTCGGCCAGCGGGGTGTTCTCGAAGACCAGCCAGCCTTCGCGCCAGGCGGACAGCGTGGCGGCATCGGCCTGGCGCACGGCCTCGGGCTGGCCATTGCGGATGTCCACCACCTGGCCTGGCAGCAGGTCCAGCGTGGCCGCCGCCTCGGTCGCCGGATCCTGCGCATCCCTGCCCAGCACGCGGACCCTGACATGGCCATGCTCCACGCCCACCGTGACCGTGCCGCCACGGTCGCGCACGGTGAACACCGTGCCCACGACCTCGATGCGCGCCTCGCGCGTGATGACCTCGAAGGGGCGGTCGGGGTCCGAGGCCACTTCGAATCGCGCTTCCCCGCGCGACATGGATACGCTGCGGCGCTGGCGGTAGAGCGTCACGGCAATGGCGCTCTGGGGCGCCAGCTCGATGCGGCTGGCCTGCAGCGGCGCCTTGCCGTCGGCCAGCGTGACCTTGAGCATCTGCGAGTTGCGCGTGGCATAGGCCGAGGTGTGCAGGGGCTGCTGCCAGTACCAGTAGGCGCCCCGGCCCGCCAGCGCGCCGGTGCCCAGCAGCCCTGCAAACGACAGCAGCAGCTTGCGGCGCTGGACGCTCCTGGTGGAGCGCGAGGCGCTGTCCGCCAGCAGGGCGGTTTCCTGGAATTGCTCGCGCAGTCCGCCGGACAGGCCGCCGAGCATGTTCCAGCGCAGGTGCGCCTCGCGTGCGGCGGCATCGTGCCGGGCTGATTTCTCGCGCCATGCGCCCAGGGTCAGGCGTGCCTGGTGGGCCACCGGGTCGGGAGCGATTTCGCTTTGAACGATCAGCGTCAGCGCATGCTCGACCATGCGCTCGCTAGGTGCACTTGCCATGGAAAGGGGGGTCAGGATGCGTCGTCGGTCAGTGTACTGTTGTCGAAATCCATGGCGCTGCCCAGCGCATGGTCCTCGATCAGCTCGGAGCGCAGCTGGGCCAGCACGCGCGAGCAGTCCAGCGTGGCGCGCACCATGTGCTTGGCGACGGCCATTTCGGTGATGTTGAGCTGATCGGCGATTTCCGCGCGCGTGTAGCCATGGGCGCGAAAGAGGATGAAGACTTCGCGCCGGCGCGGCGGCAGGCCTTCCAGCGCCTGGACGACGCGGTCCAGGATCTGGCGCTGGGCGGCCAGGGTTTCGCTGGAGGGCGCGCTGTGCTGCACCGCCATTTGCTGGCGCGTCCAGTCCTGGGAGGTCTTGCGCTTGCGCGCATCGTCTATGCACAGGTTGCGTGCCACGCGAAACAGCAGGGCGCGCGGGGATTCGATGTCGGCATCGGGCAGCGCCTCGGCCTTCTTGCCGCTGCGCAGGCCCAGGGCGTGCACATAGACCCGCTCGAAGCTCGATTGCGCGATGTCGGCCGCATAGTGCGGATCCCGGAGATCGCGCGTGAGCTGGCGGCGCAGATCGCCATAGTGAGCCACGAGTTCCTGGATCAGGTCACGCATCCGGATACCTGCCTTTCCGCAAGGGCGATGGGTTGGAATCCCTGGGTCCGTACAGAGAAGGGCCTACCGGATGCTGCAACCCCGGCCAGGGCCGGGGCGGTGCAGCAGCGGGTATGGGATTCAGCGGCGCAGGTGATTCGAATTCAAATGCAAATGGTTTGCATTCAAATTATGGCATGGGAGATTCGTGCGCCATCATGCCCGGTGCGATCTTTCAGTCCTGCAGCGCCAGCTGTTCTGTGCGCGCAACATCGGGTTTTTGGGCTTGCGCTGCCAGCAGGGCGTCGCCGATTTCGCCGGTGCGCACCGAGGTGACGGACAGCAGGGTATCGCTGAGGCCGTGGGAGCCCTCGCAGGCGCCCTGCAGGAAGATGGCGGGGCGAAAGTCCGCCGTGGTGTGCACCTGGTAGTCGCGGCTCACGGAGAAGTCGCCCAGGTAGGGGGCCAGCGGGTCCAGCAGGGTCTTGTGGTGCTCGCGCGCATAGCCGGTGGCCAGCACCACCACGTCGTAGCGCGATGCATGGTCGATGCCGCTGTTGAGGTCGCGCAGGCCCAGGTGGATGCCGTCGCTGGCAGCGCGCACGTCCTGCACCTCGTGGCGGCGCAGGAAGCGGTGGCGCGTGTCGCCGACGACCTTCTGTTCATAGAACACCTTGAAGATGCTCTCGATCAGCTCCAGGTCGGGACAGGCGTAGTTGGTGTGCCAGAACTCGCGCAGCAGAGCGCCGCGCTCGTCGTGCGGGCGGCTGTAGACATGGTCCACGAAGTCGGCGTTGAAGATTTCGTTGACGAAGGGGCTGTCGTCCGAGGGGCGGATGGAGCGGGCGCGCATGACCAGGTCGATCTCGGCCTTGGCGTAGCGGCCGTGCAGGTCCATGAAGATTTCCGCGGCGCTCTGGCCCGCACCGACCACGGCGATGCGCAGCGGCCTGGCATGCTCTGCAATGCTGCGCAGGTAGGCGCTGGAGTGGAAGACGCGCGCATCGCCGCGCAGGGGCTTGAACTGCTCGGGAATGCTGGGCGTGCCGCCGATGCTCATGACCAGGTTCTGGCCCAGGCGCTCATGCACGTTGCCGGCCGCATCGCGCGAGCGCACGCGCAGCAGCTCCACCTTGCCGTCGCGTTTTTCAGGCAGCACCTCGATGACTTCCTGCCCGTAGACGCAGCGGTCCTCGAACTTGGAGGCGGCCCAGGCCAGGTAGTCGTTGAATTCGTGGCGGCTGGGAAAGAAGGTCTTGAGGTTGATGAAGTCCTGCAGCCGGCCCTTCTCGTGCAGGTAGTTGATGAAGGTGAAGCGGCTGGTGGGGTTGCGCAGCGTGGCCAGGTCCTTGAGGAAGGACACCTGCATGTGGGCCTGCTCCAGCAGCATGTCCCGGTGCCAGGCGAAGCGCGGCTGCTTTTCGATGAAGACGGGGTGCATGGCCCGCGCGGTGGTTTCGCGCTCCTTGAGGGCGATGGCCAGGGCAATGTTGGAGGGGCCGAAGCCGATGCCGATCAGCGGGTGGGTTTGCATGGAAGGTCCTTTCATTGGGTCGATGCGTCCAGTGCGTCCGGCGCGGCTGCGTCGGTCTGCGGTATCCACAAGGCGTCTGCGAAAAAGCGTTCCCTGAGCAGCACTCCCAGCACGGCGCGCTTGTGCGGGAAGTCGAATTCCTTGACCAGCGCATAGCCGCAGCGCGGCAGGCTTTTGCGCATCTTGCGGTTGTCGGCGCGCGGCTCTACGACGATGCGCTGCGTGCGGCAGTCGTCCAGAAAGAGGTAGTGCGACAGCGAGGGCAGCCAGGCCGTCAGGTAGGGTCTGCCGCGGAACCGCGCCTCCCCCACCAGCGCATGCCAGCCCCGGTCATGGTCGCCCGCGTCATAGAAGGGGGCGATGCGGTCTTCCTTGGCCCAGTAGGCCTCGAAGTAGCCGAAGGGCTCGCCGTCGAAGCAGCCGATGAGGCCGAGCGCATGCGGGTCGCCGGCCATGCGCTGCAGATAGGCGCGGTGGTGGGCAAGGTCGCCGCTTTCCTCCCAGAAATGCGCGACGACCGGGTCGTTCATCCAGCGGTGGATGAGGGGCAGGTCGGCCTCGGGCTCCACGGTGCGAAAGCTCAGCGTGCGGCCCAGCCAGGGGATGAAGCGGCGGTAGACCTCGCCGCGCGGCTTGTGCAGGCGCACGGGGTGGCGCCGGCCTTCGCTGATCGTGTAGTGCAGCGCATAGGGTGGGCGCGGGCGGGGCAGCCACAGGGGCTGCTGCCAGAGCACGTCTCTTGCCACGCGCGCAGCCTGGCCCGGCTGCACCGTGGCGATGCTGTCGCGCAGGCCCGGTGGCAGGCGGGGCAGGGACAGCTCGATTTCCCGGGCATCCGGGCGCAGGCCGAAACCGGCCTGCAGCGCGGCCAGCAGTTCATCGGCTTCGGGCATGCCCGAGCAGGGCCCCATCCATTGCAGCCGCAGCAGGCCTGGCGCGGCCGCGGGTGACAGGTTCCAGAGACTGTGCTTGCCGGGCCTGCCGGCATCCACGGACCCCGAACGCTCCAGGCGCAGCCGCTGTCCATCGCCGAAGACGCTGATCGTCTCGGCGCCTGCATGGGCGAGGTAGCTGGCGCCGGAGGCGTCCGGTGACGGTGTAGCGGTGGCTTCGGCTGGACGCACGTGGACTCTTTCAGATGGAGTGCCCCGCGTGCGGGACACGGGTCGGGGCTCGGGCAAGGGCACAGGGGACACAAGGGACGCAAGGGACGCAGGGGACACAAGGCAGCCTCATGACCGGGATGACGTGCAGGCGCGGCAAATGTTCATGCCAGGGCCGTTCATGCCAGGGCCGGGATCTGGGCCGCCTGAAAGGCATGGGCCAGTGCCTTGCAGATCCGGTCGCGCAGCACCTCGGTCTCTTCGGTGAGGGCGCCCAGCCGCGCAAAGTCATGGACCATGCCGGCGTAGATCTGCAGGTCCACGGCTAGGCCGGCGGCCTGCAGCCGCTCGGCATAGCGCTTTCCTTCGTCGATCAGCGGGTCGTACTCGGCCAGCACCATCAGCGTGGGGGCCAGCCGGCCCAGGTCGGATGCCTGCAGCGGGGCAAAGCGCCAGTCCTGCCGGTCCGCATCGCTGCGCAGGTATTGGCCGAACATCCAGGCCAGGGTGTCACCTTCCAGCAGATGGCCGGTGGCCAGGCGCGCATGCGAGTCACTGTCCTGCCGTGCTGCCGTGCAGGGGTAGAGCAGCAACTGCAGCAAGGGCTGGGGCATGCCCGCGTCGCGCGCGGCGATGCACAGGGCCGTGGCCAGCGTGCCCCCGACGCTGTCGCCGCCAATGGCCAGGCGCTGCGCGTCCAGGCCATGGCGGCCGCCGTGCTCCAGCAGCCAGGCCAGGGCGTCCTGTGCGTCGAGGAAGGCGGTGGGAAAGCGGTGCTCTGGCGCCAGCCGGTAGTCGATGGCCAGCACATTGCAGGGCGTGCCCAGCGCCAGGCTGCGGCACAGGCTGTCATGGGATTCGAGGCCGCCCAGCACATAGCCGCCGCCGTGAAGGAACAGCAGGCAGGGCGCGGCTGTGTGTCCAGGGGCTGCGCGGTAGAGCCGGGCACGGATACGCGCGCCGTCGCGCGTGGGCAGCTCCAGGTCCTCGGTGGGCAGATCGTCGCCCGGCAGGTCCAGCGCCAGCGTGGCGTTGTCGTAGGCGGTGCGCGCCTGCGCTGCCGTCATCTGGCTCATGCGCGGGCGGCTGGATGCCTGGGCGTTGGCGAGTTCAAGAAATGCTTGCAGGTCGGGGTGGAGAGCCATGGCGTCCTTCGGGTGTGCGGCAGACAAGGCAGGGCGGGCCGATGCAGGGCATGGCGCCCGCGCTGCCCCTTCCCCGTGATGACGCTGGGCGGCGGAATTTGTTCATCGCCGGGACGATGAACATTTCCCGCGCTCGCACGTCTTGCAGGGAGTGGGCAGCGTGCGTCGTGCGCCGCATCCCCAGGAAAACGCCGGGCCGCGCCGGCATTGCAAGGCCATGCGCCCACGGGCGCCAGAGGAATCCCTTATGGAAAACGCCAGCCGACCGCCCTCCGAGGTACTGCGCCTGCTCAGGCCCTTCCTGCCGTGGATGGCCCTGTCCGTGGTCACGGGCATTTGCGCGGGTGGGGCCACGGTGGCGCTGCTGGCGACCATCAACCAGGTGCTCAACCGCCCAGGCGGATTGGCCGGCGGGCTGCTGCTGACCTTCATCGCCCTGTGCGCCACCGTGCTGGTGTGCCGGGCCGCGTCCGACATGTCGGGCAATTTCGTGGGGCAGCGCCTGGTGGCCCGGCTGCGCAAGGAGCTGGCCAGCAAGATCCTGGCCGCGCCCATCGATGCGCTGGAGCGCTACCGCACGCACCGCCTCATGCCCGTGCTCACGCAGGATGTGGACATGATCAGCGACGTGGCCTTCGTGCTGGCCTCCAACGTGATCGCCCTGGCCATTGCGCTGGGCTGCCTGGCCTATCTGGCCCTGCTGTCGCCGCCGCTGTTTGCCATGCTGGTGGTGGCGCTGGTGCTGGGCGTCAGCCTGCAGGCGCTGGCCCAGTCGCGCGGCGTGGCGGGGTTCTGGAAGGCGCGCGATCACGAGGAAGTGCTGCACAAGGCCTACCGCGCCATCAGCGAAGGCGCCAAGGAGTTGCGCATGCACCGCGCGCGCCGGGGCCGCATCTTCGACGGGCAGATTGGCTCCACCGTGGATGCCATCCGCCGCATCAACAGCCGCGCCATCAACACCTATGTACTGGCCACGGCCTTCGGTTCGGCGCTGTTCTTTCTGTTGATTGCCCTCATCCTGGGCTGGGCCGCGCTGCGCACCACCGAGCCCGTGGTGCTCAGCGGCTTCGTGCTGGTGCTGCTGTTCCTCAAGGGCCCCATGGACCAGATCGCAGGCGCGCTGCCCAACCTGGGCCGTGCCAAGGTGGCGCTGCAGCGCATTGCCGACCTGTCGGCGCGCTTTGCCAGCCCGGAGCCGCACCTGCACCTGGACAGCCGGCCCGGCGAGGTCCGCCTGGACCACGGCCTGGAGCTGTGTGGCGTGCGCTATGCCTTCGATGCGCCCGAAGGCGGCAAGGCCTTCGAGATCGGTCCCATCGACCTGAAGCTGGACAAGGGCGAACTGGTCTTTGTGGTGGGCGACAACGGCTCGGGCAAGACCACGCTGATCAAGCTGCTGCTGGGCCTGTATGCGCCCCAGCAGGGCGAGATCCTGCATGACGGCCAGCCCGTCACGGCACAGACGCGCGATGACTACCGCCAGCTGTTCACCACGGTGTTCTCGGACTTCTACCTGTTCGAGGACCTGGTGGCCGGCGGCGAAGAGGGCCAGGCCGCCGCGCTGCCCGAGGCCGCGCTGCCCTACCTGCAGCGGCTGGAGATCGCCCACAAGGTCAGCGTGCGCAACGGCAGCTTCAGCACCATCGACCTATCCACCGGCCAGCGCAAGCGCCTGGCCCTGGTCCACGCCTATCTGGAGGGCCGGCCCGTGCTGGTCTTCGACGAATGGGCGGCCGACCAGGACCCGAGCTTCCGCCACCTGTTCTACACCGAGCTGCTGCCCGAGCTGCGCGCCAGGGGCCACCTGCTGGTGGTGATCTCGCACGACGACCGCTACTTCCATTTGGCCGACCGCGTGGTCCGCATGGATGCCGGCCGCATCGCTGCGCCGCAGCCGCACCCGGAGCATCAAGGGCCCGCGGCCACCGAGCCGACCCCGGACGCCGCACTTGCGGCCACCTGATTCACGCTGAACTCACGCACATGGCAAAGACAAAACTCGTCTACATCTGGTCCCTGAGAAACGCCGCCGCCGACCAGGCAGGCCAGCACATCGCCTACAAGGGCGCAACGCGCTACATGAAGTCGCCGCTCGAATACCTGGGCGAGCTGCTGGACACCAGCCCGCTGGGCGATATCTACAGCCTGGAGGCCGTGATCCACGACGACGACGAGGCCTCGCCGCGCGACCGCGAAAAAATCGGCGACTACGGCTTCAGCTACCAGCCGGGCGGCCGCTGGTTCTATCCGCCGGACCTGCGCATCCAGGGGCGCAGGGTCAATGACCTGCTCATGGCCGTGCCGTCTTCCTACCGGCGCCTGCCGCTGAACGATCCGCAGCGCGCCGCGGGCAAGCAGATGTTCGAGGCGCAGTTGCAGGACAGGCTGGTACAGCTGGGTGCCGAGCGGGTGGTGCTGGATGGCCTGCTCGTCATCCTGGACCGGCTCGTGCGGCCCGGTGCCCTGTTCCACCGCAGGATCGCCAACATCCACCCCGGCATCACGCGCCTGGAGTCACCCTATGAACGCCGGGGCGCCTGCGCCACGCTTGACGCGCTGCATGGCGCACAAGGCTACAAGATCGTGGACTGGAAGACCATGGAACAGCGCCCGGCCCCGCCCCTGTTCAAGACCGGCGCATCCTTTCACTACGTGGACAACGGCATCGACTCCGGCGAAGTCATCGCCGACGTGCTGGGCACCGACATCGATCCCCAAGACACGATTCTTGAGCTGCGCTGGAACAACTTCCAGCACAGCCTGTTCCCTGCATTGCGCAAGGGGCTGGAGATGATGGCCAGAGCGCCTGCAGACACGCCTGCAGACACCACGGTGTGACAACGCGCGTATCTCAAAAACCGGCACGGCCCAAAGCGAGGGACACCGAGCAAGGGCCTATGCCGGCCGCGCCGCCCCGCCGCGAGGGTGTCGTCCCCCTCCCTCGCGAAGCGAGAAAGAGAGGGGGAAGCGGCGTAGCCGCTCAGGGGGTGCTTACTTCGGTGCCAGACGAATGGCCCCGTCCAGCCGGATCACCTCGCCATTGAGCATGTCGTTGTCCAGGATGTGGCGCACCAGCTTGGCATAGTCCTGGGGCGTGCCCAGGCGGCTGGGGAAGGGCACGCCGGCGGCCAGCGCGTCCTGCACTTCCTGCGGCATGCCGAACAGCATGGGCGTGCCGAAGATGCCGGGGGCAATCGTCATGTTGCGGATGCCGTTGCGCGCCAGGTCGCGCGCAATGGGCAGCGTCATGCCGACCACGCCGCCCTTGGACGCCGCATAGGCCGCCTGGCCGATCTGGCCGTCGTAGGCGGCCACGCTGGCCGTGGAAATCAGCACGCCGCGCTCGCCCGTGCTCTCGGGCTCGTTGGCCGACATGGCGGCGGCGGCCAGGCGGATCATGTTGAAGCTGCCGATCAGGTTGACCGTGATGGTTTTGGAGAACAGCGCCAGGTTGTGCGCGCCGTTCTTGCCCACGGTCTTCTCGGCGGGCGCAATGCCTGCGCAGTTGACCAGGCCTGCCAGCTTGCCCAGGCTCACGGCCTTGTCCACCACGGCCTGGCCATCGGCCTCCTGGCTCACGTCGCATTTGACGAAGACGCCGCCGATCTCGTGCGCCACGGCCTCGCCCTTGTCCGCCTGCATATCGGCGATCACCACCTTGCCGCCCTCGGCCGCCAGCATGCGCGCCGTGCCTTCGCCCAGCCCGGAGGCGCCGCCCGTGACGATGAATACCCGGTCCTTGATCTGCATGGAATGTCTCCTTGGTTATCTGACGTTGACGTAAACGTAACTCTCAAATTATGCATGCAGCCCCGGCCGCAGCCATGTCGCGCCCAAGAAAAAGCCCGGCAGTGCCGGGCTGGTGATGGGCGCGATGGGGATTACTGGAACCCGGCACGGTCCAGCATTTGCTGGACCTTGGTCATGTTCTTGCCCACGGCCGTGATCGGGATGGTCTCGCTCTTGAAGGGCTTGCCGCCGGTCATTTCCTTGAGGGCAGGGTTGTCCAGTTCCACGCCCTTGGCTGCTGGCCACTCGTTGTTGCCGTTGGCAAAGTAGTTCTGGGCGGCGGGGCTGGCCAGGTACTCCAGGAACTTGACGGCGTTGTCCTTGTTCTTGGCATGGCGTGCCACGGCGCCGCCCGCGATGTTCAGGTGCGTGCCCCAGCTGGACTGGTTGGGGAAGACCACGCCGATCTTGCCGACCACGGCCTGGTCCTCGGGCTTGCCCGAACGCATCATGCGCGCCAGGTAGTAGCTGTTGGTCACGCCGATGGTGCATTCGCCCGAGGCCACGGCCTTGATCTGGTCGGTGTCGCCACCCTTGGGCGGGCGGGCCAGGTTGGCCTTCATGCCCTGGATCCAGCCCTCTGCCTTTTGCTCGCCCATGTGTTCGACCACGGTGCCGAACAGGCTCAGGTTGTAGGGATGCGAGCCCGAGCGGATGCACAGCTGGCCCTTGAACTTGGGGTCGGCCAGCGATTCGTAGTTCTGCACGTCGGCAGGCTGGACCTTGGCCTTGTTGTAGACGATGACGCGGGCACGTGTGGACAGGCCGAACCAGCTGATGCCATCGGCCGTGGGCTGGGCGCGCAGGTTGGAGGGAATGGCGTCTTCCAGCAGCTTGGAGTGGATGGGCTGGAACAGGCCATCCACCTCGCCGCGGTACAGGCGCGCGGCATCGACCAGCAGGATCACGTCGGCCGGCGAGGCCTGGCCCTCGGCCTTCAGGCGCGCAATGATGCCGGCGTCGTCGCCGTCCACGCGGTTGATCTTGATGCCGGTGGCCTTGGTGAAGCCGTTGTACAGCTCCTCGTCCGTGGAGTAGTGGCGCGCGGAGTAGAGGTTGACGACCTGGGAGTCGGCAATGGCTGTGCCGGCAGCCACCAGGGCGCAAGCGGCAAACAGGGCTTTCAGGGATTTCGACATGAAGACAGGCCTCTCTTTGTTGGCAAAGCGCGATGATAGGCTAAACGCGAATTGTTCTTAATAAAGGGGGTGGTTCTGGAGGGCTATGGCAGCCCGGGGTATCGAGGACGGGAATAAAAAAAACCCAGTCCAAGGACTGGGTTTTGAAAGGATCCAGAAACGGGGGTTTCGAGAGGATCCAAGGAGACAACTGGTCAGGTCTTGCGACCCGGGATGCATGCAATTATGAGGGTAATCACTAATTCTTGCACGCAACCCTGTTGTAAGACGGCGTGATCAACGCTTGCGGGTCTGGGCCGACTGGACGGCTTCGCTGGCGGTGTTGGTCACGGCCGTGAAGTTGGCTTCCGCCAGGTCCGAAGCCTGCTTGACGGCCTTTTGCACCGACTCGAAGGCATTGTTGGCAGCCGACACGGCGCTCTTCATCACGGCCACGGCGGTTTCGGAACCTGCGGGTGCGTTCTTGGCGGTGGTGTCCACCAGGGCGCTGAAGTTCTTCTGCAGATCGGATGCCTGGCTTTCGAAGGCCTTGGCCAGCTCGGCACCGGTGCCGCTGGCGATGTCGTACAGGTGGCGGCTGTAGGCAGCGGTCTTTTCAGCCAGGGGCTGGAACAGGTTGGCCTGCAGCGACAGCAGCTCCTGCGCATCCTTCACGCTCAGGACGGCCTGGGTGTGCTGGGCGGCTTCGTTCAGTGCGGCGCGCGAGGCGGTCACATTCAGTTCCACCAGCTTTTCAACGCCTTCGAAGGCCTTGCTCGTCAGGCCGAACAGGGTTTCCAGGTTGGCCTTTTGTGCGCTCAGGATTTGGTCAGGGGTCAAGCTCATGTCAGTCTCCAGAAAAACGGACCACAGGGGTCTCGGGTTACGGGGAATTGCCTGCGCTGACCTGACTGAGTGTCATGTTGCAGTGCAGCATGGGTCTTATTGTAGGGATTGCAAAAAAGGAATCAAGTACCTGATGCTGCGGTGCAGCAAAAAAATCGGCAAAGCTGTGGGTTTTTTGTAAGTCTTTGATTTTTAATTGGTTTTATGTCGGTTTGACGACATTTTTCGGTTTGCATGCTTACTCGCTTGGCGAGTGATTGGCAACAGTGCGCGTCGTGATGGCGACAGTGGCTGGGGACAGGGCGCATTCGGCCGGCGGCACAATGGCCGCCATGAATGAATCGCCCCCGAGCCGCCCCGCGCCGCAGCCCCGTTCGGCCTATGCGGCATTCCGACGCATCAGCACGCGCTGGTCGGACAACGACGTCTACGGGCACGTCAACAACGTCGTCTATTACAGCTGGTTCGATACGGCGGTGAATGCCCATCTGATCGAGCAGGGCGCGCTGGATATCCACGCGGGCGAGACGATAGGCCTGGTCATAGAGACGCAATGCAATTACTTTGCGCCGCTGGCCTTCCCGCAGGAGGTGGAGGCCGGTATCCGGGTGGCCCGCATCGGTGGCTCCAGCGTGCGCTACGAGGTGGGGCTGTTCGCGCAGGGCGAGCCATTGACGGCGGCAGCCGGGCATTTCGTGCATGTCTATGTGGACCGGCATACGCGCCGGCCTGCCCAGATTCCGCAGGCGCTGCGACAGGTGCTGGAGCCGCTGCTGCGCCGCTGATGGCGTCCGGGGCGCATGCAAGGCGTGCGCTCGCAGCGCGGCAGCGTGTGTATGGCCTACACTCGAAAGCTGTCTGCCATCTGACCGCTGGGGCGCTTACCGCCCGGCTCTGTCCATGATCATCACCAGCCTGCTCGATACCGACCTGTACAAATTCACGATGATGCAGGTGGTGCTGCACCAGTTTCCCGGAGCACAGGTCGAGTACCGCTTCAAGTGCCGCAACCCCGGCGTGCAGCTCGCACCCTATGTGAACGAGATCCGCTCCGAGATCCGCTCGCTGTGCAGCCTGCGTTTCCAGGACGCGGAGCTGGCCTATCTGAGCTCGCTGCGCTTCATCAAGAGCGACTTCGTCGATTTCCTGGGCCTGTTCCACCTCAACGAGAAATGCATCACGGTGCAGGCGCTGCCCAATGGCGAGATCGACATCACCATCCGCGGGCCTTGGCTGCACACCATCCTGTTCGAGATTCCCGTGCTGGCCATCGTCAACGAGGTGTACTTCCGCAACACCCAGCCGGTGCCCGATTTTCCGGAAGGCCGGCGCCGTCTCGACGCCAAGATTGCGCTGCTGCAGCAGCCCGGCCTGGAGCAGCTCAAGATTGCCGACTACGGCACGCGCCGCCGCTTTTCGCGGGCCTGGCATGAAGAGGTGCTGCGCGTGCTGTGCGCACGCCTGGGCCGGCCCGGCACATCCGTGGAGTCCGAGGGCCAGTTCGCCGGCACCAGCAATGTGCTGTACGCCATGAAGCTGGGCGTGCGGCCCCTTGGCACGCTGGCGCATGAATACCTGCAGGCCTGCCAGTCCCTGGGCCCGCGCCTGCGCGACAGCCAGATCTTCGGCTTCGAATCCTGGGCGCGCGAATACCGGGGCGACCTGGGCATTGCGCTGTCGGACGTCTACGGCATGTCGGCCTTCCTGCGCGATTTCGACCTGTACTTCTGCAAGCTCTTCGACGGTGCGCGCCACGACAGCGGCGACCCGTTCGAGTGGGGCGAGCGGCTGCTGGCCCACTACCGTGCCAACCGCATCGATCCGCTGACCAAGACGCTGATCTTCAGCGACGGCCTGACGGTGCCGCGCACCATCGAGCTGTTCCAGCGCTTCCATGGCCGCTGCCAGCTGGCCTTCGGCATAGGCACCAACCTGACCAACGACCTGGGCGACGCGCCCGACCATGTGCCGCTGCAGATCGTCATCAAGATGACCCGCTGCAACGGCCAGCCCGTGGCCAAGCTCTCGGACACGCCGGGCAAGAGCATGTGCGATGACGAGAAGTACCTGGCCTACCTGCGCCAGGTGTTCGAGATTGCGCCGCCTGCGGCGCAGGCTTGATTGCGGCACCACCTGCCGCCAGGAGGGGACAGTGAATAGAGAACAAAGAGGAGACGGGACCATGAAGGCATTGCGCGGATTGCTGGCGCTGCTGGCCACCTGCGCGCCATCCTGGGCCCTGGCCGCCGATATCGACGGCGGCCAGCTTTCGGTACTTTGGGGCGTGCCGTTTGCGGGCATGCTGTTGTCCATCGCCCTGATGCCGCTGGCGGCGCCGCATTTCTGGCACCGGCATTTCGGCAAGGTGACGGCCGCCTGGGCGCTGGTCTTTCTGCTGCCCTTCGCGGCGGTGTTCGGCGTGGGCGCGGCCATGGCCAACCTGGTGCATGCCCTGCTGGCTGAATACCTGCCGTTCGTGATCCTGCTGACGGCGCTGTACACGGTGTCGGGCGGCATCTATGTGCGCGGCAATCTCAAGGGATCGCCGGGGCTGAACACGGCCATCCTGGCGATCGGCGCCGTGCTGGCCAGCTTCATGGGGACCACGGGCGCCTCGATGCTGCTGATCCGGCCGCTGCTGCGCGCCAACGACAACCGCAGGCACCAAGTGCATGTGGTGGTGTTCTTCATCTTCATCGTCTCCAATGCCGGCGGCTCGCTGACGCCGCTGGGCGATCCACCGCTGTTCCTGGGCTTTCTCAAGGGGGTGGATTTCTTCTGGACGGTACGCCACATCTTCACCGAGACGCTGTTCCTGGTGGGCGCGCTGCTGGCGCTGTTCTACGCAATCGATGCCTGGCTGCTGCGCAAGGCCGGCGAAGCGGATCTGCCCGATCCCACGCCCAGCGTCGATGCCTTGGGCCGCGCCAGCCGCCTGGGCTTTGATGGCGGCGTGAACTTCGTGCTGCTGCTGGCCGTGGTGGCACTGGTGCTGATGAGCGGCCTGTGGCGTACCGATGCCGGTCTGGTGCTGGCCGGCACGCATGTGGGCCTGCCGGGTCTGGTGCGCGATGCGGGCCTCGTCGCCGTGACTGTGCTGTCCCTCAGGCTCACGCCGCGCAGCGTGCACCAGGCCAATGAATTCGGCTGGGGGCCGATGCAGGAAGTGGCCAAGCTGTTCGCGGGCATCTTCCTGACCATCATTCCCGTGATCGCCATGCTCAAGGCGGGAACGGCCGGACCCTTCGGCGCCATCGTGGGGGCCGTGACGCGTGCCGACGGCACGCCCGATCCGCTGATGTATTTCTGGGCCACGGGCCTGCTGTCCTCGTTCCTGGACAACGCGCCGACCTACCTGGTGTTCTTCAATACGGCGGGCGGAGACGCCGCTCAGATGATGACGGCCATGGCCTCGACGCTGGCCGCCATCTCGGCGGGCGCGGTGTTCATGGGCGCCAACACCTATATCGGCAATGCGCCCAACCTGATGGTCAAGGCCATTGCCGAGGAGCGCGGCGTGAAGATGCCCAGCTTCTTCGGCTACATGGCCTGGTCGCTGTGCATTCTGGTGCCGCTGTTCGTATTGATGAGCTTCATCTGGTTCCGCTGAAGAACCGCCTAACGCCAAGACAAGGAAAGAGACAGACATGGCAAGCAAACCCCGCATCCTGATCGCCCGTGCCATCCCGCCCGAAGTGGTGCGCAAGCTGGAGCAGCACTTCGAGGTCGAGTCCAACCAGGATGACGTGGTCTGGAGCCCGCAGGAACTGGCCAGGCATCTGCAGGACAAGGATGGAGTGCTGACCACGGGCTCGCAGACCATCGATGCGGCGCTGCTGGCCGCCTGCCCGCGCCTGAAGGTGGTGGCCAATATGGCCGTGGGCTACAACAACTTCGACGTGCCTGCGATGACGGCTGCAGGTGTGCAGGGCACGAATGCCCCCGACGTGCTGACCGAGACCACGGCCGATTTCGGCTTTGCCCTGCTGATGGCCACGGCCCGCCGCGTGACAGAGAGCGAGCACTACCTGCGCGCCGGAAAGTGGAACTCCTGGCGCTACGACCTGTTTGCCGGCGCGGAAGTGCACGGCAGCACGCTGGGCATCATCGGCATGGGCCGCATCGGCCAGGGCATCGCCAAACGCGGGGCGCATGGCTTCGGCATGAAGGTGGTCTATCACAACCGCTCGCGCCTGTCGCCCGAGCTGGAAGCCGAATGCAAGGCCGGCTACGTGGGCAAGGATGAACTGCTGGCCATGGCCGACCATGTGGTGCTGGTGCTGCCCTACACCAAGGAAAACCACCACACCATAGGCGCGGCCGAGATCGCCCGGATGAAGCCCACGGCCACGCTGATCAACATCGCGCGCGGCGGCATCGTCGATGACGCGGCGCTGGCCAGGGCACTGCGCGACAGGACCATTGCTGCAGCAGGCCTGGACGTGTTCGAGGGCGAGCCCTCGGTCCATCCCGACCTGCTGACCGTGCCCAACGTGGTGCTGACCCCGCACATCGCCAGCGCCACCATGGGCACGCGCAGCGCCATGGCCGAGCTGGCGGCCGACAACCTGATCGACTTCCTGTCCGGCAAGGGCCCGCGCACGCCCGTGAACCAGCCCGAAGCGGCGGCCGCCGGCGCGCGCGCCAAGGCCTGAACACCGTGTTGTGACAATCGCGGGAAGGCTGGCCGTGGCCGCTTCCCGCTGCATGGAGCGCAAGCAAAATCTTGACCCAGATATCCGGAGTGTGGTGGTCGGCCTGGGCCGTGCTGCTGTTGGGGCAGGCGGCCGTGATCTGGCTGCTGTGGAGGCGCTCGGCGCAGCGCGAGGACGGGGTGGCGCCCCAGCAGGTGCTGCAGGCGCTGCAGATGCTGGACGTGCGGCTGCAGCAGCTCGAGCGCGGTGCCCAGGCCACGCAGATGGCCGTGGCCAAGAGCGATGGCGGGCTGGACCGCGTCTCGCAGCAGCTGCAGGCCCATCTGGCCCAGGCCCAGCTCGATGCCCAGGCGGCGCGGCGCGAGCAGGGCGAGGCGCTGGCAGCCTTTCGCATGGAACTGGGCCGGCTCACCGTGCGGCTGGCCGCCGACAGCGCCCAGGCCCGCGAGGCCCAGGGCGAAAGCACGCAGCGCTTCAACGCCCATGTGCAGGAGCGCTTCGAGGCGCTGGCGCAGACCACGCGCAGCACGCTGGACTCCCTCAAGAACGACATCCAGCAGCAGCTGGGCGGGCTGGCGCAATCCAGCCAGGTCCATGCCGAGCAGCTGCGCGGCACGCTCAACGAGCGGCTGGCCACCATCCAGTCAGACAATGCGGCGCGCCTGGAAGAGATGCGGCGCACGGTGGACGAGAAGCTGCATGCCACGCTGGAGCAGCGCCTGGGCGAATCGTTCAAGCTGGTCAGCGACCGGCTGGAGCAGGTGCACAAGGGCCTGGGCGAGATGCAGACGCTGGCCGGCAGCGTGGGCGATCTCAAGCGCGTGATGACCAATGTGAAGACGCGCGGCACCTGGGGCGAGCTGCAGCTGGGCGCCATCATCGAGAACGTGCTCACGCCCGAGCAGTACGCGCGCAACGTCAAGACCGTGCCCGGCAGCGACGACATGGTGGAGTTCGCCATCCGCCTGCCCGGACGCAGCGACGAGACGCCGGTCTGGCTGCCCATCGACGCCAAGTACCCGGTGGAGCAGTACCAGCGCCTGCTCGACGCCCAGGATGCGGCGGACAAGGCGGCCATTGTCTCGGCAGGCAATGCCTTCGAGGCATCGATCAAGTTCGAGGCGCGCAAGATCCACGG
Organism: Delftia sp. CH05; assembly: GCF_009827015.1. Classification (NCBI taxonomy): domain Bacteria; kingdom Pseudomonadati; phylum Pseudomonadota; class Betaproteobacteria; order Burkholderiales; family Comamonadaceae; genus Delftia; species Delftia sp. CH05. The sequence continues at coordinate 141,296 of NZ_WUMG01000007.1, forward strand.
CAAGTACGTGAGCCCGCCGCACACCACGGACTTTGCCGTGCTCTACCTGCCTACCGAAGGCCTGTTTGCCGAGGTCATGCGCCGCCCCGGCCTGGTCGAGGCCGTGCAGAACGGCTGCCGCGTGATGGTCACCGGCCCGGCCAACCTGGCCGCCATGCTCAGCAGCCTGCAGATGGGCTTCAAGACGCTGGCCATCGAAAAGCGCTCGTCCGAGGTCTGGGCGGTGCTCGGCCAGGTCAAGACCGAGTTTGCCAAGTTCGGCGAAGTGGTGGATGCCACGCGCAAGTCCATAGACGCGGCGGCCAAGCGCTTCGAGCAGGTGGGCGTGCGCACGCGCGCCATCCAGCGCCAGCTGCGCGACGTGCAGGAGCTGCCCGCGCCGACCTCTAGTGCAGCGCGGCCCGGCCTGCCGGATGACAAGGATGCTGCGGCCGGAATGGAGCCGGGATCGGAGCAGGATTGAGATGAACCTGGCCCTGTTCAAGGTCATCATGGCGCAGGTCAGCGTGCATGCCACCATGGCCGGCATGCGGCTGGCAGCGCCCTTGCTGGCCCTGCAGCAGGGCTATAGCGCAGCGGCCGTGGGCATCTTGCTGGCGCTGTTCGCGCTGACCCAGGTGTTCCTGGCGCTGCCGGCCGGGCGCTTCGCGGACAAGCATGGTTTTCGCAAGCCGTTTTTCCTGTCCATGCTGGCGGCCAGCGGGGGCTGCGCGCTGGCGCTGGCATTGCCGCTGTATCCGGTGCTATGCCTTGCGGCGTTGTTGACGGGCGGAGCCAGCGGCGCCGTGGTGATTGCCGTGCAGCGCCATGCGGGCCGTGTCACCCACGATGCGGTGGCGCTCAAGAAGGTGTTCAGCTGGTTGGCCATAGGCCCGGCCATCTCCAACTTCATCGGGCCCTTCAGCACCGGGCTGCTGATCGATCACGCGAATTTTGGCGGCGAGGGCAGCACCATGGGCTACCGCGTCGCCTTCGGCCTGTTGGCCCTGGTGCCCGTGCTGGCCTGGAGCTGGGTGCGCCACACGCAGGAGCTGCCGCCCGTGCGCGCGCCCATCGGCGGTCCCAAGCAGCATGCCTGGGACCTGTTGCGCGACCGCAATTTCCGCAACCTGCTGCTGGTCAACTGGCTGCAGTCCGCATGCTGGGACGTGCACACCTTCGTGCTGCCGCTGCTGGGCCATGAGAAGGGCCTGAGCGCCTCGGTCATCGGCACGCTGCTGGGCATTTTTGCCGTGGCGGCCGCCGCCATCCGCCTGGCCATGCCGCTGGTGGCCGAGCGCTTGCGCGAAGGCGCCGTGATCTCCGGTGCCATGGCCATCACCGCCTTCGTCTTTGCGTTGTACCCCTTCATGGACTCGGCGCTGACCATGGGCATGTGTTCAGTGATGCTGGGTTTTTCACTGGGATCTGTGCAGCCCATGGTCATGAGCATGCTGCACCAGATCACGCCCGAGCACCGCCATGGCGAGGCACTGGGCCTGCGGCTCATGGCCATCAATGCCTCCAGCGTGGCCATGCCCGTGCTGTTCGGCTCGGCGGGGGCATTGATCGGCGTGTCTGCGCTGTTCTGGGTGGTGGGTGCGGCCGTGGCCTCGGGCATCCGCACGGCCTGGTTCATGGGGCTGACGCCGCGCAAGCCGGAATGAAAAAAAGCGACCTGCGCCTTGGTGCGCAGATCGCCTTGCGACGCGGTGGCGGCCTGCCGGCCGCTGCGGCTTACCAGCCGCCAGCGTGGAACTGCTTGATCAGCGCCCAGGCCTCGACCGGATCATCGGTATAGCGGAACAGCTGCAGGTCCTTGGGCGAGATCGTGCCTTCCTCGATCATCAGGTCGATGTTGAGCAGGCGCTTCCAGAACTCGGTGCCAAAAAGGATCACGGGCACCGAATGCGTCTTGCCGGTCTGCATCAGGGTCAGCACCTCGAACAGCTCGTCCAGCGTGCCGAAGCCGCCGGGGAAGGCCACCAGGGCCTTGGCGCGCATCATGAAATGCATCTTGCGCAGGGCGAAGTAGTGGAACTTGAAGCTCAGGTCCGGCGAGATGAAGCGGTTGCCGTTTTGCTCGTGCGGCAGCTCGATGTTCAGGCCGATGCTGGGCGCGCCCACGTCATGGGCGCCCCGGTTGGCCGCCTCCATGATGCCGGGGCCGCCGCCGGTGCAGATGTAGAGGCGCTCCTCGGGCGGCTGGTTCAGGCTGTCGGCGGCCACGATGCGCGTGAAGGCGCGGGCCTGTTCATAGCGGTGCGCATTGCGCACGGCGCGCTCGGCCAAGGCAACGCGCTGGGGATCGCCGCTGGCCTGTGCGTCGGCCAATTGCTGCTCGGCCTGCTCCAGGTCCACGAAGCGGGCGCTGCCATAGACCACGACGGTGTGCTCGATGCCGCGCTCGATCTGGGCCAGGTCCGGCTTGAGCAGCTCCAGCTGCATGCGGATACCGCGGGTTTCGCGGCGGAACATGAATTCCGGGTCCGCGAAGGCGAGGCGATTGGAGTTCTGCTGCAATGCCATGCCGTTGTGTGCCTGGTTGTGAAGGGCCGACCAGCCGTTGGCGAGGTCGGTATCGGTCAGGGGGGAAGAGATTTGCATGAACCCTCGTACACAGGAAAAACCAGGGCGGCCACGCCTGTGGCCGTTCCATCAAATACGTTGCCAGCGCAGATGATGACTGCACTATACGCTCACAAACTCATAGCCGCGGGGCTCGCGCACCGGGTGCTTTGGCGCATTGACGCAGCCGTGGGCGAATTCGTATGCTGGACAGTTGGCAGTAGGGCTTTTGCCTGCCGCTGCCTGCCGCATCGGCGGGTATTTTCAGGCCCGATTGCGCTTCAGACGTCCGGGTGTTCGGCCGGCTCGTTGCGCACGACGCTGCTCAGCGGCGGGGGCACGTCCTGGCCCGCACGGCGTGCGCGGAACAGGGCTGCACGCATCAGGAAGATGGTCGTGATGGGAACGGTCACCGAGATGAACACCGCAATCAGCAGCGCATGCACGGCCAGGCTCTGGCCGCTGACGGAAAAGTAGATCCAGGTGGCATGCATGATCAGCCAGCAGCCCATGGTGGCGATGATGGAAGGCGCATGCACGCGCTCGAAATAGCTGTCCAGGCGCCACAGGCCCATGGAGCCCAGAAAGGCGATGATGGCGCCGCCCAGCGCCAGCGCAGCCACCAGGATCTGGCACCACAGCGGCAGCGTGGTGGTTTCCGGCATCATTCGATCACCTCGCCGCGCAGCAGGAACTTGGCCATGGCCGTGGAGCCCACGCAGCCGAACAGCGCAACCAGTAGGGCGGCCTCGAAATAGCTGGTGCTGTCATAGATGATGCCCATCAGCAGCATGGCCAGCATGCCGTTGAGGTACATGCAGTCCAGCGCCAGCACGCGATCCTGGGCGTGCGGGCCCTTGAGCAGGCGCAGCACGGCGCAGCCCATGGCGGCGACCAGCAGGCCCAGCGCGAACATCAAAGTCCAGTGGAACCAGGGCATCATTCGAAAATCTCCATCAGGGGGCGCTCGTAGGAGCGCTTGACGTGTTGGACGATCTCTTCGGGATCATCGACCTCCAGCACATGCAGCATGAGCTGGGAGCGGTCGCGCGAGATCTCGGCCCAGGCCGTGCCGGGCGTGATGCACACGATCATGGCGAGCACGGCCAGGCCGTTGGGGTCGCGCAGTTCCAGCGGGATGCGCACGAAGTTGGCCGGGTGCTTGCGCATGCCCGGAAACAGCATGAACCGCACGACGTTGAAGTTGGACACCGAGGTGTCCCAGACCACGCGCAGCCCCAGGCGCACGATGGTCAGCGGATGGCGCACGCGCACGGGCAAGGGGCGCAGGCCGCGCAGCAGCAGCGGCAGCAACAGGCCCAGCAAGGCGCCCAGCAGGATCTGGCCGCTGCTGAACGAGCGGTTGAGCAGCAGCCACAGCAGGAACAGCGCCACCGACAGCAGCGGCGCGGGCAGCAGGGTTTTCATCATCGGGAATCCTCCTTGCCGGCCGTTGGGCCTGCATCGCCTATGCCTGCGGGCATGGGCGCGCCGCTGGCCTGGGCAGCGGCGCGCGCGGCGCCTTCGGGGCCGGCTTCCAGCCGCGCCTTCTTTTCTGCCGGGCTCGGCTCCGGCTGCGTGCCCATGACGGAGCGCACATAGACATCGGGCGCCAGCAGCGCATCGGCCGCACGCTGCGTGTAGCCCATCAGCTGGCCACCCTGCACGGTGAGCGCCACGCAGCAGGCCAGCAGCACGGCGATGGGCAGGCCTTCGGCCACACGCAACGAAGGCGAGTTCTGCTCCTCGGTCGCCCAGAAATGGCGTATGCCGGCGCGCACCAGCGACAGCAGGGCAAGCAGTCCCGTGGCGATCATCAGCGCCACCAGCACCCAGCCGGCCCAGCCGGCCTGGAAGCCGCTGGAGTTGCCCAGGCCCAGCGGGTTGAGCAGGGCAGACAGCATGGCGAACTTGCCCACAAAGCCCGAAAGCGGGGGCAGGCCGGTGACCACCAGGGTGGCCAGCATGAAGCTCAGGCCGATGAAGGCGGCCGCTGCGGGAATCGCGCGGCCGATCAGCACCTCTTCGGATTCGTCGAGGTTGAAGCCCTCCGTGGGCAGCAGTTCGGCGTTGAGGAAGGGAGCCTCGTCATCCTCATAGGGCTCGCCCGCATCGTCATCCACGCGCCAGCGGTCCACCACGTCGGCGATCAGAAACAGGGCGCTCACGGCCAGGGTGGAGCTGGGCAGGTAGTACAGCAGCCCCGCCGTCAAGGCGTTCTGGCCAAAGCCCGTGGCGGCCAGCAAGGTGCCCGAAGAGAGAACGGCCGCAAAGCCTGCGATATGCGTCAGGCGCTGCGAGCCCAGCATGCCCAGGCCGCCGAAGGCCATGGTCAGCATGCCGCCGACGATCAGCCAGGTGCTGCCGAACAGGGCGGAGGCGCCGGCCTCGGAGCTGAACAGCAGCGTCCACAGCCGCAGCACCACGTAGACGCCCACCTTGGTCATGAGCGCGAACACGGCGCCCACGGGAGCGGTGGCTGCGCTGTAGGCCGGCACCAGCCAGAAGTTCAGCGGCCACATGGCTGCCTTGGTCAGGAAGGCAATGCCCAGGATGGCAGCGGCCGAATGCAGCAGCCCGCGGTCGTCGCTGCTGACCTGGGGGATGGCACGTGCCAGGTCGGCCATGTTCAGCGTGCCGGTCAGGCCGTAGAGCATGGACACGCCGATCAGGAACAGCGACGAGGCTGCAAGATTGATGGCGATGTAGTGCAGGCCCGCCTGGATGCGCGTCCGCCCGGAACCATGCAGGACCAGTCCATAGGAGGCCGCGAGCATGATCTCGAAGAACACGAACAGGTTGAACAGGTCCGCCGTGAGGAAGGCGCCGCTCAGGCCCATCAGCTGAAACTGGAACAGCGAGTGAAAGTGCATCCCCGCGCGGTGCCAGCGGGCGCTGGAGAAGACCAGCGAGGCCAGGGCCACCGTATAGGTCAGCACCAGCATCATGCCGGTCAGGCGGTCCAGTGCCAGCGAGATGCCGAAGGGCATGGGCCAGTTGCCCGGCATGTAGACGCCCAGGTTGACGGGCGCGCCGGCCTGGTCGGTCCACAGCATCAGCATCACGGCCACGCCCAGCCCCATCAGGGTGGATACCAGTCCAAGAGCGAATTTGAGGCGCTGGCGCTCTTCGCGCAGCAACAGCATCAGCGCTGCCGAAAGCATGGGCAGCACGATGGGCGCCAGCATCAGGTGCGGCATGAGACGGGCGGTCAGCTCGTTCATGGCATCTCCTGCTCGGTGCGGGAATGGGCTCCGTCCACATGGTCGGTGCCCGTGGTGCCGCGCGAGGCCAGCAGCACCACCAGGAACAGTGCCGTCATGGCAAAGCCGATCACGATGGCCGTGAGCACCAGCGCCTGCGGCATGGGGTCCGCATAGTGCGCAAGATCCTGCGGCACGCCGGCGCGCAGCACGGGCTCCTTGTCGATGGCCAGGCCCTGGCGGCCCATGCTGAAGATGAACAGGTTGACTGCGTAAGACAGCAGGGCCAGGCCCATGATGACCTGGTAGGTGCGTGGGCGCAGCAGCAGCCACACGCCCGAGCCCGTCAGTACGCCGATGGCAATGGCAAGCACGACTTCCATCAGAAACCTCCTCGTGCAAGCGCTGCAGCGGTGGCCTGCTGCACGGCGGCTTCGGCCTCTTCGGCCTGTTGCTGCTGCTCCTCCAGCAGACGGGCGTGGTAGCGGTGGCTGCGCACCGATTGGTGGGCGATGGCCGTCAGAATGAGCATGGTCGCGCCGACCACCAGCGAGAACACACCGATGTCGAAGAACAGGGCGCTGGCGAGATGCACGTCGCCGACGACTGGCAGGGTCATATGGAAGGTGTGGCTGGTGAGAAAGGGATAGCCGGCCACGATGGAGCCCATGCCGGTACCCAGTGCGAACAGCAGGCCGACACCGATCCATCGGCGCGGGAAGATCGGCAGGTGGGCCTCGACCCACTGCGTGCCGGAGATGATGTACTGCATCAGCAAGGCGACCGAGAACACCAGGCCGGCCACGAAGCCGCCGCCGGGCTCGTTGTGGCCGCGCATGAAGATGTAGACGGAAACCAGGGCGGCAAACGGCAGCAGCAGCCGCACCAGCACGGCAGGCACCATCAGGTAGCCCACGGCCGTATCGCCTGCGTTGCGCGGATTGAACAGATCGGTCTGCAGGTCGCCAGGCATGTAGCGCTGCTGCTCGGGCAGGTCCAGCGTCTCGCGGGCCGGGCGAAAGCGCCTGAGCAGCGCATAGACGACCAGGGCCACGATGCCCAGCACCACGATCTCGCCGAAGGTGTCGAAGCCCCGGAAGTCCACCAGCATGACGTTGACCACATTGGTGCCGCCGCCATCGCTGAGCGCATGTTCCAGGAAGAAGGTGGAGGCCCCGTCATAGAAGGGGCGGCTCATCATGGCGAAGGCCAGCCAGGCCATGCCGCCACCTGCAACCAGCGACAGCAGCAGGTCACGCATGCGGCGCGAGCGGGCGCGCAGCTCGGCGGACAGCACGGGAATGTGCAGGCTTTTGTCGCGCTTGGGCATCCAGCGCAGGCCCAGCAGCATCAGCACCGTGGTGGCGACCTCGACGACCAGCTGGGTCAGCGCCAGGTCAGGCGCCGAGAACCACAGGAAGGTCAGGCAGGTGCACAGGCCGGCGCCGCCCAGCATGATCAGCGCCGTCAGCCGGTGGTACTTGGCCTTCCAGGCCGTACCCAGGGCGCAGAGAATTCCCACGGCCCACAGCATCACGAAGGCGGGCGACAGCGGCAGCATGCTCCGGTCGCCCAGCTTGATGCCTTGCAGCCACAGGGGCAGAACGCCAGCCAGCACGGCGGTGCAGACCAGCCACAGCATCTGCCACTGCAGGCGCATGGTGGACAGGCGCCGGCGCGACCAGCGGCCCAGCAGGGACAGGCGGGCCAGCAGATTCTCGAAAACACGCTGGCCGCTGAGCGTGCCCACCAGCGGCGCGGTATCCATATGGCCGGCCTGGCGCTGCCAGCGCAGCAGCATGTACAGCAGGATGCCGCCAATCAACGCCACAAGGCTCATGATCAAGGGCATGTTCCAGCCGTGCCAGATGGCCAGGCTGTACTCGGGCAGGTCGCCGCCGACCACGGGCGTGGCGGCCGCTGCGAGAAAGCTGCCCACCGCCCACGCCGGCAGCATGCCCACCACCAGGCAGGCCAGCACCAGCAGCTCGACGGGCACGCGCATCCAGTGCGGAGGCTCGTGCGGGTCGTGCGGCAGGTCGGTGGCCTTGGGGCCGAAGAAGACGTCGATGGTGAAGCGCAGCGAATAGGCCACGCTGAACATGCCCGCCACCGTGGCGGCCACCGGCAAGGCCGTGCGCACCCAGGGAGCGGCATCCAGGTAGACAGTCTCGGCGAAGAACATCTCCTTGGACAGGAAGCCGTTGAGCAGCGGTACGCCCGCCATGGCCGCGCTGGCCACGCAGGCCAGCGTGGCCGTGATGGGCATCATGTGCCGCAGGCCCGAAAGCCGGCGGATGTCACGCGTGCCGCTTTCATGGTCAACGATGCCCGCGGCCATGAACAGCGAGGCCTTGAAGGTCGCGTGGTTCATGATGTGGAACACCGCAGCCACGGCGGCCAGCTTGCTGTTCAGGCCCAGCAGCAGCGTGATCAGGCCCAGGTGGGAAATCGTCGAATAGGCCAGCAATCCCTTGAGATCGTGCTGGAACATGGCCAGATAGCCGCCGATGAGCAGGGTTGCCGCGCCCGCTCCGCCCACCAGCCAGAACCAGGCATCGGTATCGCCCAGCACGGGCCACATGCGCGCCAGCAGGAACACGCCGGCCTTGACCATGGTGGCGGAGTGCAGATAGGCCGACACCGGCGTGGGCGCGGCCATGGCGTGCGGCAGCCAGAAGTGGAAGGGGAACTGCGCACTCTTGGTCAGCGCGCCCAGCAGGATCAGCACCAGGGCGATCAGGTACAGCTGGTGGTCACGCACCTGCTGGCCGGCGATGAGCACGTTGTCCAGGTCATAGCTGCCCACGATGTGGCCCAGCACCAGCATGCCGGCCAGCATGGCCAGGCCGCCTGTGCCCGTCACCGTCAGCGCCATGCGCGCGCCGCGGCGTGCATCCTTGCGATGGTGCCAGTATCCGATCAGAAGAAAGGAGAAGAGGCTGGTCAGCTCCCAGAAGAAGGCAATCTGGATGATGTTGCCCGACAGCACCACGCCCGCCATCGCGCCCATGAAGGCCAGAAAGAAAGAGAAAAAGCGCGGCACGGGATCGGCCGGCGACATGTAGTAGCGCGCATACAGCACGACCAGCGAGCCTATGCCCAGCACCAGCATGCAGAACATCCAGGCAAAGCCGTCCATGCGGATCACCAGGTTCAGTCCCAGTGCCGGCAGCCACTCGATCTCCTGGCGCAGCACTTCCCCATCGGCGATCTGTGGAAACAGCAATGCGGTCTGTATGGCACAGCCCAATGCGATCACGCCGGCCAGAGTCGACTCCGTATTGCGCGCATTGGCGGGCAGCATTGCGGCAATCAGGCTGCCGATGAAGGGTAGGAGTATGAGGGTGATCAGGGGCATGGGCGGTCCATTTTACGGGCAAGGTTTTTTGCTTCGCTATGAAAACCTGAGCATGTTTCAGGCTATGGCCGCGCATACCCCGAGGGTCGTACGCATGAAAAACCCGCCGAAGCGGGTTGGATAGAGACAGTTCGCGTCTTCAGGAGGCCGAGCCGGCCTTGGCTGGAGTGGCCGGCTTTGCCGCCTGCTCCTTGGTCGGCTTGGTGCCCTGGGCCGCCGTGTCCTTGCCCCCCTTGGCCGCAGTGTCCTTGGCATCAGGCTTGGCGCTGTGGCCTTTGTAGCTGCTGCCGTTGACAGTCAGGCCTTCGCCCGAAAACTTGGTGGCTGTCGGTTCGGCCACACCCTTGACCCGTGCGATGAAGTCGGGCCAGTCCTTGAAGGGGGCGGATTTGCGTTCCTCGAGAATGCGTGCCGACATGGCCGGGCCTATGCCCTTGATGGATGTCAGTTCGGCTTCATTCGCCTTGTTGGCTTCCACAGCGGCCAAAGCCATCACGGACCACAGCAGCGCAATGAAGCCAGCCATCAATTTTCTGAACATACAAACCTCCTGATCCCTCAATGTTGAGGGCCGCAACATTGCGACCCAGAAGCATCTTATGCAGGCCTCTGGCGTGCCGCCAGGCAGTCGCGGGCTCCAGGAGGCCGGCGCAGGCACGGCCGCACGCGCCCAAAGCCAATGGCCACGCGCCCTCCAGGGCGGTTTCTAGGAATACTCTGAAAATACACTGGTCATGCCGTGTTTGCCAATGGGGGTGACGCGGTGCCGGGGATATGGCCGCCTTTCGCCACCCCGGCCCATCACAGCTCCTCGACGCGCCGGGCCGGGTAGCTGTCCCAGCTCTGGCAGCCGGGGCAGTGCCAGAAATGCTGGCGAGCCTCGAAGCCGCAGGCCGCGCAGCGGTAGCGGGTCAGCGGTTTGGCGGCGTGGTCCAGCGCGCGTTGCACGGCTGGGTGGTATTGCTCCTCGGACAGTTTCTCGCCAGCCAGCCACTGCGCAGCAGCCACCAGGGAAGGTTCCCGGTCCAGATGCTGGACCAGGCGGGCGCGTCCCGGTGCCTTGGTTTCACCATCGGTGCTCTGTTCTTCAATTTGAGCGTCCAGCGCAACCAGCGCCTGCAGCAGGTCCAGCGAAGGTGCCTGGGCATATTGCTGGCTGAGCAGCTGGTGGACATCCTGGCGTTGGCCTGTGGCGGCGGCGATGTCCACCAGCAACTGGGCTGCCAGCGGCAGCGCGGCGGGGGATTGCTCGGCCAGGCTCTCCAGCGTTTGCAAGGCCTGGGCCGATTGCCCCATGCGATGCTGCAGCTGGGCATGCTCCAGGCGCGGTCGCGCAGCCTGGGGTGCTGTGGTGATGGCTTGCTGCAGCCGCTGCAGCGCCTCGGCCTGCTGGCCCTGCGTGAGCAAGGACTGGGCGTCTTCGCACAGGTAGTGCGCCAGCCGGCCACTGAAGTCCCCCTGGTTGGCATCCTGCATGCGGCGAGCAATGGCGGCGGCCTGTGTCCAGTCGCGCGAGCGCTCGTAGATGGCCAGCAGGGCCAGGCGGGCCTCGGCCTCGAAGGCCGTGCCTTCCAGGCGGCGCAGCGCGTCCTCGGCGCGATCGAGCAGGCCTGCCTTCAGAAAGTCCTGGGCCAGCGCGTGCTGGGCGCGGTCGCGGTCCACGCGGCTGAGGTCGCCGCGCGACAGCAGGTGCTCATGCACGCGCACGGCGCGGTTGTATTCGCCGCGGCGGCGAAAGAGATTGCCCAGGGCGAAGTGCAGCTCCGAGGTGTCGGGGTCGTTCTGCACGGCTTCGATGAAGGCGTCGATGGCCTTGTCCTGCTGCTCGTTGAGCAGGAAGTTCAATCCCTTGAAGTAGGCCTTGGGTGCCTGGCGGTTTTCGGCGCGGATCTGCCGCAGGTCCCAGCGCGAGGCCAGCCAGCCCAGCACGAAGGCCACGGGCAGGCCCAGCAGTATCCAGCTCAGATCAAATTCCATGCACGTCGCCCGGCAGGATGGGGGAGGGGGGCGCCTTGGGCGCCGTGGTTGGCGCCGCTCCTTCGGCTGCAGGCGCGGGGGCCTGGGTCGAGCGCGCGGCATTGCGGTGCTTGAGCCAGCGCGGCACCATGCCCAGCACGCCCACGATCAGGCCCAGGGCGAAGGCCGCCAGCACCACCAGTACCAGCGGCGCAGTCCAGGAGGTGCCGAAGAAGAAGTGCACCGTCGCGTCCTGCTGGTTGTTCAGTGCGAAGGCGAACAGCGTAAAAAAAATGGCCGCCTTGAGCAGCCACAGGAAGTACTTCATGTGTTCCCTTGTGTGACGGGAACGATTCTAGAGCCTGGCGGTGACGACGGCTGCAGTGCGCGCAGCCGGCAAGCCGGCTTTCAGGCGGCAGGGCCGGTGCCTGCGGAGCTGGCGGCAACCGTGTCGGGCGCCGCGCCGGGGCGCAGGTCCACGGCTTCGCGCAGGGCCTTGCCGGGCTTGAAGTGCGGCACGCGCTTGGACGGAATGTGGACGGCCTCGCCGCTGCGGGGATTGCGGCCCATGCGGGGCGGGCGGTGGTTGACCGAGAAACTTCCAAAGCCGCGGATTTCGATGCGATGGCCGCGCACCAGGGCATCGCTGACGGCGTCAAGAATCGTCTTGACGGCCTGCTCGGCGTCGCGCTGGCTCAGTTGGCCAAAGCGTGCTGCGAGTTCTTCGACGAGATCGGATCGGGTCATCAAGGATAGGAATCAGGGGTTGAAATGGCGACGGGCGCCCGGAGGCACCCGTCGCATCCGACCTTCAGCGGTCAGCAGACTGGCTGCTGATTACTTGTCGGAGTTGTCCAGCTTGGCGCGCAGCAGGGCGCCCAGGCTGGTCGTGCCGGCGTTTTCCTTGGCCGACTGGGCGGACAGGGAAGCCATGGCTTCTTGCTGGTCAACCTGGTCCTTGGCCTTGATCGACAGCTGGATGTTGCGGGTCTTGCGATCCACATTGACCACCACGGCGGTGATCTCGTCGCCTTCCTTCAGCACCGAGCGGGCATCTTCCACGCGGTCAACGGCGATTTCCGAAGCGCGCAGGTAGCCGACGATGTCTTCGCCCAGGTCGATTTCAGCACCACGTGCGTCCACCGTCTTGACCTTGCCCGACACGATCTGGCCCTTGTCGTTCACGGTCACGAAGGTCGTGAAGGGATCGCTGTCCAGCTGCTTGATGCCCAGGGAGATGCGCTCGCGCTCGACGTCCACGGCCAGCACGATGGCTTCGACTTCCTGGCCCTTCTTGTAGTTGCGCACGGCAGCTTCGCCGGGCTCGTTCCAGGACAGGTCGGACAGGTGCACCAGGCCGTCGATGCCGGCAGCCAGACCCACGAACACGCCGAAGTCGGTGATCGACTTGATCGGGCCCTTGACGCGGTCGCCGCGCTTGGTGTTCTGCGCGAACTCTTGCCAGGGGTTGGCCTTGCACTGCTTCATGCCCAGCGAGATGCGACGCTTGTCTTCGTCGATCTCCAGCACCATGACTTCGACTTCGTCACCCAGGGTCACGAGCTTGGTCGGAGCAATGTTCTTGTTGGTCCAGTCCATTTCGGAGACGTGCACCAGGCCTTCGATGCCGGGTTCCAGCTCGACGAACGCGCCGTAGTCGGCAATGTTCGTGACCTTGCCGAACAGGCGGGTGCTCGAGGGATAGCGGCGCGAAACGCCCATCCACGGGTCGTCGCCCATTTGCTTCAGACCCAGCGAGACACGGTTCTTCTCGGTGTCGAACTTGAGGATCTTGGCAGTGATTTCCTGGCCAGCCTGCACGACTTCCGAGGGATGACGCACGCGGCGCCATGCCATGTCGGTGATGTGCAGCAGGCCGTCGATGCCGCCCAGGTCCACGAACGCACCGTATTCGGTGATGTTCTTGACCACGCCTTGAACGATGGCGCCTTCCTTCAGCGTCTCCATCAGCTTGGCGCGCTCTTCGCCCATCGAGGCTTCGACCACGGCGCGGCGGCTCAGCACCACGTTGTTGCGCTTGCGGTCCAGCTTGATGACCTTGAACTCCATCGTCTTGTTTTCGTACGGAGTCAGGTCCTTGATCGGACGGGTGTCGATCAGCGAACCGGGCAGGAAGGCGCGGATGCCGTTGACCAGCACCGTCAGGCCGCCCTTGACCTTGCCGGAGGTCGTGCCGGTCACGAATTCGCCCGATTCCAGGGCCTTTTCCAGAGCCAGCCACGAGGCCAGGCGCTTGGCGGTGTCGCGCGACAGGATGGTGTCGCCGTAGCCGTTTTCGATCGAGCCGATGGCGACCGACACAAAGTCGCCCACCTGGACTTCGATTTCTCCCTGGTCGTTCTTGAATTCGTCGATCGGCACATAGGCTTCCGACTTCAGGCCAGCGTTCACGACGACGAAGTTGTGCTCGACGCGCACGACTTCAGCGGTGATGACCTCGCCAGGACGCATTTCCGTGCGTTGCAGCGATTCTTCAAACAGGGAGGCAAAAGATTCAGACATGTATTTCCTTGCCCGCAAACAGGTTTCCGTTGGCACCATTGCCAAGCGTTTCTAGGACTGTTTGCGGAGGTGTTGTGGGTTCAACCACGGGGTTGGAGTCTATGAACTTCGGGCCGTACACGGGGCGGTGCCGCCATGTCTGGGCCCGGAGGGCGGGTTGCCGACCGTGCGGCGCAACTGGCAATCAGTCGCGGCCGAACGGCTGGCGTTCCTGCCACCATGAAAGCACCTGCTCTGCCACCTCTTCGATGGAAAGCTCGGAGCTGTCAAGCAGCATGGAATCCTGGGCGGGCTTGAGGGGGGCAACGCTGCGGTTCATGTCCCGCGCATCGCGTGCTTCAAGGTCTGCCCGAAGGGCGCTTATGTTAGCGGCAATTCCTTTGGAAATCAACTGCTTATGCCGGCGCTCGGCGCGACAGGCGGCGGAGGCCGACAAATAGACCTTGAGGGGAGCATGGGGAAAGATCACCGTGCCCATGTCGCGGCCGTCGGCGACCAGTCCCGGCAGCTGCTGGAAGGACAGCTGCAGGTCCACCAGTGCATCGCGCACGGCCGGCAGGGCCGAGACGCGCGAGGCGTTCATGCCCGACTCCTCGCTGCGCAGGATCAGGGTGACATCCTCGTCGCCCAGCCAGATGCGCTGCTCGGCATCAAAGCGCACGGGCAGCGCGCGCGCCAGCGCGGCAATCTGCGGGGCGTGGGATTCGTCCAGCACCATGCCGGCCCGCGACGCGGCCAGTCCTGTGAGGCGGTACAGCGCGCCCGAGTCCAGCAGGTGGTAGCCCAGGGCCTCGGCCACCTCGGCGGCGATGGTTCCTTTGCCGGAGGCCGTGGGGCCGTCGATGCAGATCACGGGAATGCGCGCGCGGGCCGTCTCGCAGACCGAGAACAGGGCCTCGAAGTAGTCGGGGAAGGTCTTGGCGACGCACTTGGGGTCTTCGATGCGCACCGGCAGGGCGGCCGGGTTGAAGGCCGCCAGCGAGAAGCACATGGCCACGCGGTGATCGTCGTAGGTGTGGATGCTGGCCGCGCGCCATGCGGCGGTGGATGCGGGTGGTGTGACGCGGATGAAGTCCGCGCCTTCCTCGACTTCGGCGCCCAGCTTGCGCAGCTCCTTGGTCATGGCCGCGATGCGGTCGGTCTCCTTGACGCGCCAGCTTGCGATGTTGCGCAGCGTGGTCGTGCCATCGGCATACAGGGCCATGACGGCCAGCGTCATGGCGGCATCGGGGATGTGGTTGCAGTCCAGGTCGATGGCCTTGAGCGGCCAGGCGCCGCGGCGGATGCGCAGCCAGTTCGGGCCTCCCTCCACCTCGGCCCCCATGGCGCGCGCGGCTTCGACAAAGCGGATATCGCCCTGGATGGAATCCAGTCCCACGCCGAGGATGCGGATGCCTTCGGCGCTGTCCGAGGCGATGGCGCCCAGTGCGATGAAGTAGCTCGCCGACGAGGCGTCTGCCTCGACATGGATCTCGCCCGGCGAGCGGTAGCGACTGCCGGCCGGGATGGTGAAGCGCTGCCAGTTCTCGTTGTGCACGGCGATGCCGAAGCGGGCCAGCAACTCCAGCGTGATATGGATGTAGGGCTTGGAGATCAGCTCGCCCACGACTTCGATGGTGATGTCGCGCGTGGTGGCCAGCAGCGGCAGCGCCATCAGCAGCGAGGTCAGGAACTGGCTGGAGACATCGCCACGCACCTGGATGGGGCTGTGCGGCAGCTGCGAGAAATCGGGCTGGCGGATGTGCAGCGGAGGAAAGCCCTCGTTGCCCAGATAGTCGATGCGGCAGCCGAGCTGGCGCAGCGCATCGACCAGATCGCCGATGGGGCGCTCATGCATGCGCGGCACGCCGCTGAGTTGGAAGTCGCCGCCCAGCACGGACAGGGCAGCCGTCAGCGGCCGCATGGCCGTGCCGGCGTTGCCCATGAACAGCTCGGCAGTGGCGCCGGAGGGCAGGACGCCGCCCAGGCCGGTGATGCGCACAGGCTGGCCGAGGGTGATGGTCGCGGGCTCCACCGTGCAGCCCAGTTGCTGCAGGGCCCGGAGCATGACGCGCGTGTCGTCCGAGTCAAGCAGGTCGTGGACCACGGTCGTTCCCTGGCTCAGCGCTGCCAGCAGCAGCACGCGGTTCGAGATGCTCTTGGAGCCTGGCAGGCTCACCGTGCCCTGAGCGCGGGAAAGAGGGGGGATATCGAGGAAGGCGGTACTGAACATGGCAATTCGGAGGCAAACAGGCTATCGGAAGGCATTGCGGCCGCGCTGGCCGCAATCCACAGATGCGCTTGGGGGCGCTTGGAGCGCGGCCGGCGTTGCGCGTCAGCGGCGCGGTACGCCCATGCGCCAGTGGGCACGCGCCGCGCTGGCCAGGGTCAGGTGGTCTTCCAGGCCTTGGCCGTCGCCGGCCTGGATCAGGCATTCGAGTTGCTGCAGCGCCTGCTGGAACTGGCGCGACTGCGCCAGCACCTGTTCGCTGTTGGCCAGCAGCACATCGCGCCACATCTTGGGGTCGCCTGCTGCAATGCGTGTGAAGTCACGGAAGCCGGGGCCGGCCAGGGACAGCACCTCATCGGAATCGGGCTGGGTGATCACGCTTTGCATCATGGCGAAGGCCAGCAGATGCGGCAGGTGGCTGACCGTGGCAAAGGCGCTGTCGTGGGCTTCTGGCGACATGGCGCGCACGCGGCAGCCCAGCAGCTCCCACAGGGACTGGGCCTTTTGCAGGTGCTCGGTCAGTGTGCGTTCCGTGGGCGTCAGGATGACCTGTGCGCCCTTGTACAGCTGGGGGTCGGAATGCTCGACGCCCGAGACTTCCTTGCCCGCAATGGGGTGGGCCGGCACGAAGGAGCCGAGCTGGTCGCGCAATGCCGAGCGGGCGGCATGCACCACATCGACCTTGGTGGAGCCCACGTCCATGATCATCATCCCGGGCGTGACCAGGTGCTTGATGGACTTGAGCGTGGCCTCGGTGGCCGCCACGGGCACCGCCAGCAGCACCAGGTCTGCGCCGGCGGCGGCCAGCAGGGCCGAGGGTGCCTCCACATCGATGACGCCCATCTGGCGTGCGCGCTCGGTGGTGGACGGGGATTTGCTGTAGCCCACGACACGCTTGACCAGCCCGGCCTGCTTGAGCGCCAGCGCGAACGAGCCGCCCATGAGGCCGCAGCCGATCAACCCCAGTTGTTCGAACGGCTGCATCACTTGGAGACCGGATAGGTGCCCAGCACCTTGTAGAAGGCGCACAGCTCGCGCAGCTCCTGCAGCGCGCTGGCCACGTTGGGCTGGGCCGGGTGACCTTCGAGGTCGATGTAGAAGTAGTACTCCCACTGGCCGGTGCGTGCGGGGCGCGATTCGAAGCGCGTCATGGAGACGCCGTGCCGCTTGAGCGGTACCAGCAGGTCATGCACGGCGCCGGGACGGTTGGGCACGGAGATGATGATGCTGGTGCAATCCTGCCCGCTGGGTGCGGGCGTCGCCAGCGTATGCGGCAGGCAGATGACGGCGAAGCGCGTGCGGTTGTAGGCATCGTCCTGAATGGCATGCGCCACCACGTGCAGGCCGAATTGCTGGGCCGCGCGTTCGCTGGCCAGGCCGGCGATGTCGGGGTGCAGCGCCGCCAGGCGGGCGCCTTCGGCGTTGCTGGACACCGGGCGGCGTTCGGCATGTGGCAGATGCTTGGACAGCCAGCCCTGACATTGGGCCAGGGCCTGGGGGTGAGCCGCAACCACCTTGATGCCTTCGGTCGTGTTGGTGCTGCGCAGCAGGTTGTGGCGCACCAGCAGGCTGACCTCTCCCACCACGTGGCAGGGCGTATGCAGGAACATGTCCAGCGAGCGCGTGACCACGCCTTCGTTGGAGTTCTCCACGCCCACCACTCCGTACTGCGCGCTGCCCGCGGCCGTGGCGTGGAAGACCTCGTCGAAGCTGTTGCAGTACATCAGGTCGGCCGCGCCGCCGAAGTACTGGATGGCCGCTTCCTCGCAGAACGTGCCCGCCGGGCCCAGCACGGCCACGCGCTGGGGTGACTCCAGCGCCAGGCAGGCCGACATGATCTCGCGCCAGATGGCCGAGACATGGGCGTTCTTGAGCGGGCCGGGGTTGGCGGACTCGATCTTCTGGATGACCTGGGCCACGCGGTCAGGGCGGAAGAAGGGCGTGCCTTCCCGCTTCTTGACCTCGCCGACCTGCTCGGCCACGCGGGCGCGTCGGTTCAGCAGATCCAGCAGTTGCTGGTCGATATCGTCGATCTGCACGCGCAGATGCGCCAGATCGGGAGAGGCTTGGGGTGGGGTGCTCATGGAAGGGGGTGTGGTCGGTCAGGCGTTGCGCTGTTCGAATTCGCGCATGTACTCCACCAGCGCCTGCACGCCAGCGATGGGCATGGCGTTGTAGATGCTGGCACGCATGCCGCCGACGGACTTGTGGCCCTTGAGCTGCAGCAGGCCGCGTTCCCGGGCTCCGGCCAGGAAGGCGTCATTGCGCGACTCGTCGCGCAGGAAGAAAGGGATGTTCATGCGCGAGCGGCAATTGGCAGCGACCTTGTTCACGTAGAACGAGGACTGGTCCACGTACTGGTAGAACAGGTCGGCCTTGGCGATATTGCGCGCCTGCAGGGCCGCCACGCCGGTCAGGCCGCCTTCGGTCTGGCGCTTGATCCACTGGAAGGTCAGGCCCGCGATGTAGATGCCCCAGGTGGGCGGCGTGTTGTACATCGACTGGTTGTCGGCCACGGTCTTGTAGTCGAAGGCCGAAGGGCAGGCGGGCAGGGCGTGGCCCAGCAGGTCCTCGCGCACGATGACCAGGGTCAGGCCGGCCGGGCCCAGGTTCTTTTGCGCACCGCCGAACGCCAGGCCCACGCGGCTCCAATCGACGGGGCGCGAGGCCACGTGCGAGGAGAAATCCACCACCAGCGGAGCATCGCAGCCCAGCGCCTTCAGGTCGGGCAGTTCCTGGAACTCCACGCCATGGATGGTTTCGTTGCTGCAGATGTGTACGTAGCTGGCGCCACGGCTCAGTTGCCAGCTTTCAGGGGCGGGCAGGGTGGTGAATTGGCTGTCCTCGCCGCTGGCTGCGATGTGTGCATCGGCCACGTACTTGCGTGCTTCCTTGGCCGACTTCTGGCTCCAGCTGCCGCTGAGCACGAAGTCCACCGTGCCGGCGCGCGACAGGTTCAGCGGAACGATGGCGTTCTCGGCCAGGCCGCCGCCCTGCATGAACAGAATCTTGAATTCGGGCGGCACGGCCAGCAGCTCGCGCAGATCGGCCTCGGCCTGTTCGTAGATGGAGATGAACTCCTTGCCGCGGTGGCTCATCTCCATCACGCTCATGCCGGACCCGTGCCAGTCGAGCATTTCGGCGGCTGCCTGCTGCAGCACTTCGGCGGGAATGGCGGCAGGGCCGGCGGAGAAGTTGTAAGGGCGGTTCATGGAGTTCAATGTCAAGTCACGCGCAGGCGCCAGGTCGGGCAGGGCCTGCAACTGTCAAAAATCTGGGCCGCCGCTACGGCTGCGCTCCCGGTGTGGGAGGCAGCCCCAGCGGCGGCCGGGTCATCAGGCGGGCTCGCCCGTGCCTTCGGCAGCGGCTTCGTCGCCGCCCGGGGCTTCCTCGCCCGTGGCCTCGCCCTCGACTTCGTTGGCATCGTTTTCGACGATGCGCTGCAGGCCGCCCAGCTTGGCGCCTTCGTCCAGCGAGATCAGCGTCACGCCCTGGGTGGCTCGGCCCAGCTCGCGGATTTCCGACACCCGGGTACGCACCAGCACGCCAGTGTCGGTGATCAGCATGATTTCGTCATCGGCGTGGACCAGGGTGGCGGCGACCACCTTGCCGTTGCGCTCGGACTGCTGGATGGCGATCATGCCCTTGGTGCCTCGGCCATGGCGCGTGTACTCGACGATGGACGTGCGCTTGCCGTAGCCGTTTTCCGTGGCCGTGAGCACGCTTTGCGATTCGTCCTCGGCCACCAGCATCGCGATCACGCTCTGGCCCTCTTCCAGGGTCATGCCCTTGACGCCACGCGCATTGCGGCCCATGGGGCGCACGTCGTTTTCGTCGAATCGAACGGCCTTGCCGCCGTCGCTGAACAGCATCACGTCATGCTTGCCGTCGGTGAGGGCTGCGCCGATCAGGAAATCGCCCTCGTCCAGGCCCACGGCGATGATGCCGGCCTTGCGCGGGTTGGAGAACTCGTCCAGCGCCGTCTTCTTCACGGTGCCCATGCTGGTGGACATGAACACATAGTGGTCGGCCGGGAAGCTGCGGTACTCGCCCGTCAGCGGCAGCACCACGTTGATCTTCTCGCCATCCTGCAGAGGGAACATGTTGACGATGGGGCGGCCACGCGAACCGCGCGAGCCCGCCGGCACTTCCCAGACCTTGAGCCAGTACAGGCGGCCGCGGTTGGAGAAGCACAGCAGGTAGTCGTGCGTGTTGGCGATGAACAGCTGGTCGATCCAGTCGTCTTCCTTGGTGGCCGTGGCCTGCTTGCCGCGGCCGCCGCGCTTTTGCGAGCGGTACTCGGACAGCGGCTGGCTCTTGATGTAGCCCGTGTGGCTGAGCGTGACCACCATGTCGGTGGGCGTGATCAGGTCCTCGGTGGACAGGTCCTGCGCGCTGTACTCGACCGTGCTGCGGCGGGCTCCAACCTTGCTCTGGCCGAACTCGGCCTTGATCTGCTTGAGTTCGTCGCCAATGATGGCCGACACGCGCTCGGGCTTGGACAGGATGTCCAGCAGGTCCTCGATGATGGACATCACGTCCTTGTACTCGGCGACGATCTTGTCCTGCTCCAGGCCGGTCAGGCGCTGCAGGCGCATCTGCAGGATTTCCTGGGCCTGGGTCTCGGACAGGCGGTACAGGCCATCGGCCTGCATGCCGAATTCGCGTTCCAGGCCATCGGGGCGGTAGTCGTCGGCATTGACCACGCCGCCATCGGTACGGGTGCGCGTCAGCATCTCGCGCACCAGCTTGCTGTCCCAGTTGCGCGTCATCAGCTCGGCCTTGGCCACAGGTGGCGTGGGCGCGTTGCGGATGATGGCGATGAAGTCGTCGATGTTGGCCAGCGCGACCGCCAGGCCTTCCAGCACATGGCCGCGCTCGCGCGCCTTGCGCAGTTCATAGACCGTGCGGCGCGTGACCACTTCGCGGCGGTGCTGCAGGAAGACCTCGACCAGATCCTTCAGATTGCACAGCTTGGGCTGGCCATCGACCAGCGCCACCATGTTCATGCCGAAGGTGTCTTGCAGCTGGGTCAGCTTGTACAGGTTGTTGAGCACGACCTCGGGCACTTCGCCGCGCTTGAGCTCGATCACCAGGCGCATGCCCGACTTGTCGGACTCGTCCTGGATGTGGCTGATGCCCTCGATCTTCTTTTCGTGCACCAGCTCGGCCATGCGCTCCTGCAGCGTCTTCTTGTTGACCTGGTAGGGCAGCTCATCGACGATGATGGCCTGGCGCTGGCCGCGGTCGATGTCCTCGAAGTGGCACTTGGCACGCATCACCACGCGTCCGCGACCCGTGCGATAGCCCTCCTTGACACCGTTGATGCCATAGATGATGCCGGCCGTCGGGAAGTCGGGCGCGGGGATGATCTCCATCAGCTCGTCGATGGTGGCCTGGGGCGTCTGCAGCAGGTGCAGGCAGGCGTCCACCACCTCGTTGAGGTTGTGCGGTGGAATATTGGTGGCCATGCCCACGGCAATGCCCGAGGAACCGTTGACCAGCAGATTGGGCAGCCGCGCAGGCAGCACCAGCGGCTCGCGCTCGCTGCCGTCGTAGTTCGGGCCGTAATCGACCGTTTCCTTGTCGATATCGCCCAGCATTTCATGGGCAATCTTGGACAGGCGGATTTCGGTGTAACGCATCGCCGCCGCGCTGTCCCCGTCCACCGAACCGAAGTTGCCCTGACCGTCCACCAGCATGTGGCGCAGCGAGAAATCCTGCGCCATGCGCACGATGGTGTCGTACACCGCACTGTCGCCGTGCGGGTGGTATTTACCGATCACATCACCGACGATACGCGCCGACTTCTTGTACGGCCGGTTCCAGTCGTTGTTGAGCTCGTGCATGGCAAAAAGCACGCGCCGATGCACAGGCTTGAGACCATCTCGCGCATCGGGCAGCGCCCGGCCCACGATCACGCTCATTGCGTAATCGAGATAGCTGCGACGCATCTCCTCTTCGAGGCTGATGGGCAGGGTTTCTTTAGCAAACTGGGTCATGTGTGGCGATACTCTGACGGCGGGAAAAGGCCCATTTTAGGTCGAATGACGTGTAGCAGCCGAGCAACATAACCCTGGAATTCCGCCGCTGTCCTACTTGTTGGCCCCCGCTTGGCGGTCCGTCTGCATGTGACGTATGGCACAATCAATTCAACGTTTTTGGTGATGGTCACTGATGACGTCCACAGATTCGCAGCCCTGCTGCGGCTTTTTCCCCAAGAGGAGAACCATGAAGAAACTGAACAAAGTGGCGATGTTGTTTGCCTCTGCCGCCCTCGCAACGGCCGCTGGCGCACAAGTGAAGGCTGCTGACGGTGGCAAGACCATCGACAACTGGCAAAACGGCACCAGCGAACTGGTGTGGAAGAACGGCACGAACGAACTGTGCTGGCGCGATGCCAACTGGACGCCCGCCACTGCAGCTGCTGACTGCGACGGCGCTCTGAAGCCTGTGGCCGCCGCTGTGGCTCCCGCCGCAACGCCCGCTCCGGCAACTCCCGCACCCGCACCGGCACCCGCTCCGGCCGTGGCCTCCAAGGTGACCTTCTCTGCCGACGCTTTCTTCGACTTCGACAAGTCGGTTCTGAAGCCCGAAGGCAAGGCCAAGCTGGACGACCTGGCCTCCAAGGTCAAGGGCATCAACCTGGAAGTGGTCATCGCCGTGGGTCACACCGACTCCGTTGGTTCTGACGCCTACAACCAGAAGCTGTCGGTTCGCCGCGCTGAAGCTGTGAAGGCTTACCTGGTGTCCAAGGGCATCGAAAAGAACCGCGTCTACACCGAAGGCAAGGGCGAAAAGCAGCCTATCGCCGACAACAAGACCAAGGAAGGCCGCGCGAAGAACCGTCGCGTGGAAATCGAAGTGGTCGGCACCCGCGCCGCTAAGTAATCTTTCGATTGCTTCTCGCAAAAGCCCCGGCAACGGGGCTTTTTTTATGGCTGAACGGTCGCCGCAATCGCCGACAATCGACGCCATGAGCAACGCAATCAACCTCAACGCCGACCCGGCGGAGCTGGAGAAATTCTCCAGCCTGGCCCATCGCTGGTGGGACCCGGAAAGTGAGTTCAAACCCCTGCATCAGATCAATCCGCTGCGGCTGGACTGGATCGATGCGCAAGTTCCCTTGAAGGGGCGCAGAATTCTGGATGTCGGGTGTGGCGGCGGCATCCTTGCCGACTCCATGGCGCGCAAGGGTGCGCGCGAAGTGGTTGGCATCGATCTGGCCACCAAGGCATTGCGCGTGGCCCAGCTGCATGCACTGGAGACGGGTACGCCCAACATTCACTACCACGAAGTGAGTGTGGAGCGTCTAGCCCAGGAGCAGCCTGGTTCCTTTGATGTGGTGACCTGCATGGAGATGCTGGAGCATGTGCCCGATCCCGCCTCCGTGGTATCGGCCTGTGCTGAGCTGGTCAAGCCTGGCGGCTGGGTGTTCTTCTCCACGATCAACCGCAGTGCAAAGGCCTTCGGTCTGGCCATCGTCGCGGCAGAATACCTGCTCAAGATGATTCCCAAGGGTACGCATGAGTACGCGAAACTGATCCAGCCCAGCGAACTCGCCATGTTCGCCCGTCAGGCAGGCCTTGATCTGCAGGCCAGCAAGGGCCTGCAGCACAACCCCATCACCGGGCGCTACTGGCTCAGTGCAGACACATCTGTGAACTACATGCTGGCCACGCGCCGGGCCGAAGGGTAAGCCGCATGTGGAAAGAAGTCCGAGCCGTGCTGTTCGATCTGGACGGCACCTTGATCGACAGTGCACCAGACCTGGGTGCAGCCGCAGACAGGATGCGTACGGATCGGGGGATGCCTTCAATTCCCTATGAGCGATATCGACCCATGGCGGGCGCGGGGGCGCGGGGCATGCTGGGGGTGGGGTTCGGGCTCACGCCCGACTCGCCCGAGTTTGCGCAGATGCGCGAGGAGTTCTTCCGCAACTACGAGCAATGCATGACAGAGCGCACCTATGCGTTCGAGGGTGTCGAGGAACTGATTGCACGACTCCAGGCTGTGTCCATGCCCTGGGGCGTGGTCACCAACAAGTCCATGCGCTTTACCGATCCGCTGACGCAACAGATGCCGCTGTTCGCAACTGCGTCAGCCGTCGTCAGCGGCGACACCACGCCCCATGCAAAGCCCCATCCTGCACCCTTGCTGGAGGCTGCCGCGCGTATCGGCCTTCCTCCCGAGAGTTTTGTCTATGTCGGTGACGACGAGCGCGACATCGTTGCAGGCAAGGCCGCAGGCATGAAGACCGTGGCGGCTTGCTACGGCTACCTTGGCGCAGCCGGCGATACGCTGCACTGGCAGGCGGATGCGCAAATCAATTCTCCGCTGGAGCTCTTGAAACTGCTGGAAAGAGGCTAAGATAGGAGCCTTGGGGCTGTCCTGGTTTCGACGTGGGTTCAGGACCGGTGTGGTGCATGTCGAGCTTGATTGACGCTCGTAAATCTCCATTCAAAAAACTAACTGCAAACGACGAACGTTTCGCACTCGCCGCTTAAATCCGGTGAGCCTTGCAACAGCACGCTGATGGGCTGGGCAAGGGGGTAGCAATACCTCCCGGCTGCAAGGGAATTCACATCAGCTGGCTGCGTGCTGGGCTTCTTAGTACGTGGCAAGATCCAAGGAAGCTGGCATCCCGGGTAGCGTGCGCCTGCGCGACTCGGGAGGCGAGACTCAAAACAGAACGCTAAACATGTAGATCTGCCCGGCGAAGGCTTGCGGACGCGGGTTCAATTCCCGCCAGCTCCACCATCCAAGACACCGCCACACACTGAAGACCTCAGTGTGTGGCGGTTTTTTCTTGCCTGTTCGTTGCCTCGCGCCCGCCTCAGTGGCTGCTCATGTCGGGCATGGGCTGCTGGGACAGTTCCTGGATCAGCGTCAGGCGGAAATGTGCCAGGGCCTTGGCTCCATGCTGTATATGGTTCAGGTCTGCCACTCCGCCGATGCCCGACACCAGCAGTTCGGGCTTGGTCGACAAAATGACTTCTATGAAGTGGTCGGCCAGTTCTGCAGCCAACAGCGTGTCCGAGTTCTGTTTGCTCATGTGTGCTTCCTCCTGGTGATGGAAGCACATGGTATGGCATCGCGCCTGAATATGGCTGGCGATCAGATGGCGAGGCTTGCGCGGTCCTTGCCTTCTATCCACTTGGGCGGCTTTCCGCGGCCTGTCCAGGTTGCGCCGGTTTCGGGGTTGCGGAATTTGGGTTCGCCCACGCTGCGCTGTCCGGTCTTGCGAGGTTTGATCCTGGCGGAGGGGAAGACATCCTCTTTCGTCAGGCCATATTGCTGCACCATGGCCTTTGCTTCAGTGATCGCATCCGTTCTTGCGTGCTTGATCAGAGCGTCGATCTTTTTCTCAAGATCGGCTTTTTGTTGCAGCAGGGCCCTGTAGTCGGATGTCATGGCGATGATGATTTTCAGTGGGAGATGCGCGTGTATATCACGGGAATGAATTTTTGTAAGTTATGAGTAAGAAAAAGAGTTTGGGAGTGTGCGGACGCACGAAAAGCCACCAGCGACGTGGCGCGCCCAAGAAAAAGGCCAGCGGCTTGCGCTGGCCTGGGAAGAAAGAGCCGGTGCCTTTTTGAAGGCTTCCTGGGGGAATGAGAGGGAGGGAGGAGGAAATGCCCCAGGGCCGGCAATGAAACGATTCAGAAACTGGGTGCAATGATGCATACCGTGTGGGGAGTGGCAGATGGGTGAGCGGCCAGTCTGCGCGTAGGACGCGGGAGCATCCGCCGAGTCACAGGCTGGTCATGTCCATGCGCGATAAACCGGAAGTTGCGCAACCACGGGGGGATGCGCATTATTTTTTATTGCACGTCCATGTCCATTGTCCGCACGCTGATTCCGTTTGTATTCAACCCGGCCAATCCGATGAGTCCGCCGCTGCAGCGCCATCGTTGGCGTCTGTATGGTGCAGGCTTGCTTCTTTCGGCCTCCGCCAGCGTATGGGCGCAGGTTCCTTTCACTGGCACCTATGCGCAGAATTTCGACACCCTGGCCGCGTCCGGGACGGGGCTGGCCTGGGCCAATGACAGCACCCTGCCGGGCTGGTTTCTCTTCAACAGGAACCTGGCGGGCATCACTGCATATGCGGCAGGCAATGGCGCGTCCAATGCCGGCAGCTTCTACAGCCTGGGACTGGATGCGGACCGTGCATTGGGTGGCGTGGCATCGGGTGGAGCTTACTTTGGCAGCCCCTCCCAGGGTGCCGTGGCCGGCTGGATTGCACTGGCGATGCGCAATGACACGGGCGGCGCGGTGGATGGCATCAGCCTGCGATTCAGTGGCGAGCAATGGCGCAATGGCGGCAACACCTCCGAGCAGCCCATGGAGCTGGAGTACGGCATGGGCACGACCTTTGCCGATGTGCCTGAATGGCTGCCTGCGGGTGCGAATTTCAATTGGAAATCGCCGATCGCTACCGGTACTGCCGCCCCGGTGGATGGCAATGTGGCCGGACGGGTGAATGATGTGGGCGGCGAACTGCGCGGTCTGGGCTGGGCGCCAGGCGCCACGTTGTGGCTGCGTTGGGTCGAACTCAATGATGTGGGCAACGATCACGGCTTGGCCGTTGACGATGTCTCCATCGCCCTGGCACTGCCCGATACCACGCCACCCACAGTGCAGGCCACCATTCCTGCTGCGGCGGCAACCGGGGTGGCGCTGAATCCCGAAATCAAGCTGAGCTTTGATGAGGCGGTGAAACCCGGTAGCGGCAGCTTCGAACTGCGCCAGGGCAGCACCGTGGTGGCAATGCTGCAGGCTGGCGATGCGGCGCAGGTGAAATTCAGTGGCTCGACCATCACGCTCAACGCGGGTGTGCGGCTGGCGGTCAATACGTCCTACAGCCTGGTTCCCGTGGGCGAGCCGGTGTTGGATACCTCGGGCAATGTGTGGACCGGCACGGCGCTGGGCTTCACGACGGGGGGCGAGCCGCCCATCACCAGAATTTCTGCACTCCAGGGTTCCGGCGACCAGTCTCCCCTGGTGGGGCAGAAGGTGACAGTGAGCGCCGTGGTAACGGCCTATATGCCAGGGTTGAGCGGCTTCTTCGTGCAGGAGGAGGAGGCGGATTCCGATGGCGATGCTGCCACCTCGGAGGGCGTCTTCGTCTATTACGGCAATGCGAATCCCGGGGTGGATGAGGGCACGGTAGGCAAGCTGGTGCAGGTCTCCGCCTCGGTGAGCGAGTTTCGCAACCAGACCCAGCTCAGCGCCGTCACGGACTTCGTGGTCCGTGGCGCGGCCGCCTTGCCGGAGCCCGTGCGCGTCACGCTGCCTGTCAGCGATATGGGGCAGTGGGAGCGTCTGGAGGGGATGCGTGTGGAGGTCGCGTCCGCCACTGCGGGCGGCAAGCTGGTGGTGAGCGACAACCGCACGCTGGGCCGCTACGGCAATGTCACGCTGTCTGCCGACGCGCCGCTGGCGCAGTACACCGAACTCAATGCGCCCAGCGTGACGGGCTATGCCGCCTATGTGCAGACATTGCAGCGCAGCCAGATTATTCTGGATGATCGCTCTGGCGCACAGAATCCCGCCTCTGTGCCGGGCCGCGGCGGACAGTCTCTGTCGGCCTCCAACACGCTGCGTGCCGGCGATGGCGTGGACCGTGTCATCGGCGTGCTTGATCAGTTCTCGGATGCAGCTGCCAGCGAGCCGTATCTGACCAGCTACCGCGTACAGCCCACGCAGACGCCGCAGTTCTCGGGGGCGGCGCGTCCCTCGGCTGCTCAGTTGCAGCAGGCTGTGGGGGCGGCATCGCTCAAGATTGCCTCAGCCAACGTGCTCAATTTCTTCAACCTGACGGGCGCCACCAGCGGCTCTTCCCAGGTGATGTTCAGCACGCCCCTGGGCAATCAGCAGGGCATTCGTGGTGCCAACAGCATTGCCGAGCTGGACAGGCAGCGCGCCAAGATCGTGGCCAATCTGCTGGGGCTGGGCGCCGATGTGTATGGCCTGATGGAGGTGCAGAACAACGGCTTTGGCCCGGGCAGCGCCATCCAGGATCTGGCCGACGCCTTGAACGCGAGTGCGGACAAGCCTGCCGGCGCCGTGTATGCGGTGGTCAAAGCGCCTTTCAGCGAGGCTTCAGGTACGGTGGCGGGTGCTGGCACGGATGCGATCACCGTTGCCATCCTCTATCGCAGCGATCGTGTCACGCCGGTGGGCAGCGCAGCGGCACCCAGCGTCACCACCTACGACGCCTTCAACCCAGGCGTTGGCGGCGCTCGCGTACCGATTGCACAGACTTTTGCGGTAGGCGGCAGCACGGAGCAGTTCACGCTGGTGGTGAATCACTTCAAATCCAAGGGCAGTGTGCTCAGCAGCCCGGGCAATGCAGACGCGCTTGACGGCCAGGGCGCCAACAACGCCGCGCGTGTGAAGACGGCCGAGCAACTGAGCAGCTGGCTGGCAACCCGGCCCACAGGCACGACCAGCCCGCATGTGGTGCTGGTCGGGGATTTCAATGCGTACTCTAAGGAGGACCCCATCAAGGCGCTGGAGGATGGCGGCTACGCCAAGGTGTCTCAGGGCCTGTCCTATGCGTTCGATGGAATGTGGGGCTCGCTGGACCATGTGCTGGTAAGTGCCAGCCTGCAGCCGAGCGTGGGGCGCGCGGTCAAGTGGGCCATCAATGCCGAGGAGCCTGAAGTCCTGGACTACAACCTCGAGTACAAGTCGCTGGACCAGCAGGCCAGCTTCTATGCGCCGACGGCCTATCGTTCCAGCGACCACAATCCGATTTTGCTGGGTCTGAATTTAGGTGGGCAGGCGCCATCGCTCAGTGGCTTGCCCGCCAATGCGCAATCCGTGGTGGTTGGCCAGGCGGCCGATCTGGCCGATGTGCAGGTGGCAGATGCCGACAGTCCTGTCGTGACGCTGTCCATTGTTGCCAGCAACGGGCAGGTGCTTGGACTCGAAGACGCCGATGCCGCGCAGCCGGGCATACAGTTGCGCGGCAGCCCCGCTCAGGTGTCGGAGCAATTTCGCTCCGCCGTCTATCTGGCATCGGTGGCCGGTTCGGCCAGCTTGCAACTGAGCGTGAGCGATGGGGTCCATGCGCCTGTGACTGCCAGCTATCCGTTGCTGGCGGCTGCTGCAGGTCCTGTGGACCAGGCCAACCGCTTCAACATCACCGGGTCGGGCCAGATGGCGGTATCGGGCGAAGTCGCCGGCGGCGGTATCAACTGCCGCCTGGCCGAGCCGCCTCAGGTCATGGCGGCGCCTGGCACACCGCGTCCGGGGGCTGTGGTGCCCCACGGACTGCTGAAGCTGAATACCGATGGCTGTGATGCGGGTGCGCTCGTGACTGTCAAGCTGACCTATCCCAGTGATCTGCCCAGCGGTGCCGAGTACTGGAAGTGGGGGCGCACAAGCGACAACGCCACGCAGCACTGGTATCGGATACTGGCAACGCTGCAGGGGCGCGTCGTCTCCTTCGTGCTGCGCGATGGTGGCCTGGGTGATGACGATCTGGTGGCCAACGGCCGGGTGGAAGATCCCTCTGCACTGGTTGTGCCTGCTGCGGCGGTCGGCGGCGGCACGCCAGCGGCGATTCCTTCACTGAGCGAATGGGCTGTGGCTCTGCTGAGTCTGATGATGGGCGGGCTGGCCATCCGTTTGCGCCGTCGCGGCTCCTGATCCGGCAATAGAAAAGGCCCGGCTTGCGCTTGGCGCGGGCCGGGCCTGTTGCATTGCGCGAAGGAAATCTGCAGCCAGGGCATTGCCTGGATGCGATGGAGTTCAGAGAAATTTGGTGTGCAGTCGCAGGCCGGTGCGCGATGGATGCGCGATGGCAGTGTTGGGGCGAAGAAAAAGCGCCTGCTGTGGACGCTGCCTCAGTGCAACTGATGCATTGAATATCCAGAAATGATCGTGCTTTAAAAAAAGAGCCTGGCTAACCGGCATACCGCTGGCTGGCAAAAACGACTGCAGGCTGAACTGGCCTGACGAGTCGCCCCACGATGAAACTGAACTGCTGCAACACCATGAATGCTGCGGCATGGGTTGAATCATACGCGCAAACAAGAATCATTCTCAAATAAACCTGTGCTTTTCTCTGGAATTGAGAAAAAACTTGCCTTTGTGCCCGTTTCGGTTGTTGCCAGGGCGCCTGAGCGATCGTCGTCAAGAAAAAACGCCCCGGCTGCGGAGGCGGCCGGGGCGCTGAATGGAGCGTTCCATGCGATCAATCCAGGAAGGACACATGCTAAGAGTTTGAAATGAGAGCGCTGGCGTCTGGCGCCCCCGGTCCTTCCTAGTTGTCAAGTGTAAATTGAAACAAGGTGCTTGACGGAGCTAACTCGGGTGAAGTTGCATGCAACTGAGTCGTAAATCCTGCTTTTTTCACACGCCATCGTGAGACCAGCCAGGCAGTGGGAATGCAAAAAGCCCGCTTGAAAGCGGGCTTTTTGCGGGTGATGTGGACGATGGCTCTTACGCGACCATCGTTTTACGGCAGAACGTCTCTGCGGCTGTCACCGTTGTTTTTTTCGTCGTAGTGCACGACGCGCCGGCGTGAGATACAGCATTGTCTGCGCAGACAACCGCGAGATTGTAGCATGACCGCAATTTCAGCTGGATCGAGAACATGCATTGCCACCAAAGGATGAAATCATGAACGAAATGACGCAAAGGCTCGAGGGCCTCCTGGCGTCCGGCAATGACTCGGCTTTGATGCGCTGCACGTTGGGCAAGGCGTATCTTGATGGCGATGCGCCTGCTGTGGCGCACTCGCACCTGCAGCGCGCCACTGAACTCGATCCCGGCTATTCGGTGGCATGGAAGCTTCTGGGCCGGGCATTGCTGGCGCTGGACGATGCTTCGGGGGCTCGGCAGGCGTGGAGCACGGGGTTGGCCTGTGCTGAGGAAAAGGGAGATGCCCAGGTCGTCAAGGAGATTGGTGTGTTCCTCAAGCGGCTGGACAGGCAGCAGGCCGCCTGAGTGCGGCAAGCGCAGGGTCACGGCTGCAAAAGGGCCGCTCTGGCCAGCGCGTCGGCCTCGGTGTTGCGGTGACGAGGAATCCAGCGCAGTTGCACATGCTCGAACTCGGCCAGCATGGCGCGGGCCTGATCGAAAAGGTCGGCCAGCCGCACGATGGGCCTGGTGGGGCGGGGCGATGGCGCCAACTGCTCTACCAGGACGCTGCTGTCCGTGAAGATGGCCAGCCGGCGAGCCTGCAGGCCTAGCAGGGTCTGCAGCACAGCCATCAAGGCCCGCAGCTCGGCTTCGTTGTTGCAGCCTTGGTCGGGGCAGGCCTGGGACAGAAGCTGCCGTGTTCCGTCGGGCGCCGTGATGACGGCTCCGAAGGCCATGCGACCCGGGTTGGGCAGTGCGCTTGCATCGATGTATGCAGTCCACAGGTCTGTGTCGGTCGGAATAGGGCCAGAGTGGTTTCGGCGGGATGAAGGCTGTTCCAGAGGCATGTCTGCATCATGCGGCAGCAGTGGGAATCTGACCGCATTCCTCATCGGATTGGACGGGACAATGCAGGATTGCAAATCACCGAAACCGAAGAAGGCTGCGAATGATCAGGATTCTGGGAAAGTCATCGTCCATCAATGTGCGCAAGGTGCTGTGGCTTTGCGTGGAGCTGGGAGTCTCGTTCGAACAGGAAGAGTGGGGTTCGGGCCATCGGTCAACGCAGGAGTCGGGATTTCTTGCACTCAACCCGAATGCCATGGTTCCCGTGCTGCTTGATGGGGCGCTGGTGCTGTGGGAGTCCAACACCATTTGCCGCTATCTTGCCGCGCGCCAGGCTCGGCATGACCTGCTGCCTGCAGCACCCGCAGAGCGCGCACGCGTCGAGCAATGGATGGACTGGCAGGCGACCGAACTGAACAACTCCTGGCGCTATGCCTTCATGGGATTGGTGAGAAACAGTCCGGAGCATCAGGATCCTGCGCTGCTGGCCAGCAGCATGGCGAACTGGCATTGCCACATGCGCATACTGGAGGAGCAACTGTCGCGCACAGGCGCCTTTGCTGCAGGCGCGCAACTCACCCTTGCCGACATCGTGCTGGGCCTGTCTGCCCACCGCTGGCTGTCTGCCCCGATGGATCGCCCTGACTTGCCCGCAGTCCGTGCGTACTATGAGCGGCTTTGCGAACGCCCAGGCTTTCGCACGCATGGTGCCAACGGCATGCCTTGATGGCCGCCTGGTGCCCTCTGCGCGACAAAGCCCGCCGGAATGTCCTGCGGTCTTTGTCTTTTTAGGGAAGGTCAGGGGGCAACCCGCACCAGCACCATATCGGCCTTCGGGCCTGCTCCACGGGTCAGGACCGGGTGGACGGTGTCATTGGTGAAGATGAGCTGGTTGCCCTGGGTGATGCGTGAGGTCACCGTATATTGCGCCGCAGGATTGAGGCGATTGGGCTCCACGGGCAGCTTGTAGCTGAACGGGGGCTTGAGGCCTTCAAGCCGCACGGATTGCTGAGATATCACGGGGGCGGCGGCATCGGCGCGAGAGGTGTCCTGCAGCTCCACAACCAGCACGGCATCGGACGGGAGCGGCATGCGCTCTCTCAGATCGACCGTGCCCATGACGGCGGTGACCGGCGCGTTGGGCGAGGGCTGGGACTGGGCACATGCGCCCAAAAGTGCGGCGGTCATCACGATGGCGAGAGAGGTTCGGCGCTGGAGGATGTTGGGATTCATGGGAATTCCTTCTTGATTGGAAAGGTCCCAGTCTGGCTTGGCGCATTCTGGAGGGCTGTAGGAACGGGTTCCACAGAGGCTGCTGCCATTTCCCAAAGTCGCATACGCCGATCTGCGGTCGGGTTGCCAGCCAGGGCGACGGGCGTGTGAAAGATCAGGTCGCGCCGGCGCATGAAGGACGCTGCCAGACAGTCCACAGGGTTTCGGAGGGGGCTGCATCGTTCGAGGCCTGCGCCATGCCAAGAGCGATGGGTCAAGCGTCCCGATCTATTTGCTTTACTTCTCATCAATCCGCCGCTCCTCTTTGGGTGGTGAATCGTTCTTGCTTTTGCCATCGCTCGCCGCAGGCGACAGCACCGTCTCTTTTGACGTGTCGGGTCAACTATCCCCACATCGCGGCAGCCGAGGGCAAGTCATTGCAGCCCAAGGGGCTGACTCCTTGGCGCGCACAGGTGTGCGCAAGTGTGCAGAGGTGCGGCAGCGATTGATCTGGGCAGCCGCCGCGTCGGCCACGGAGCCTCGCCTACGGGTGTGGCGTGCCGCGCGGAAGGGCTTCTCTGTCCCAGCACACGGCGGTGGAAAGCTTGTGCTTTGGGGTGCGGAGCATTTTTTGAATAGAATGCGTTTTTGCTAGCATGCATCCAAAGAAAAAGCCATGACATCTGATTACAAGACTCTCCTTCAGCAAAAGGCCGAGATCGAGGCTCGCATTGCCGAGGTCCTCAAAGCCGAAAAAGGCGGTGCCATCGCCAAGGTCCGTGAACTGGTCCAGCAGTTCCAGTTGACCCAGGAAGACGTGTTTGCTACCGGTAAGCGCAAGTCTCCTGCTGGCACAGGTGTGGCCAAGTACCGTGATCCTTCCACTGGCGCAACATGGACCGGCCGGGGCAAGCCTCCCGGCTGGATCAAGGACGCAGCGGACCGAACCGCTTTCGAGATCTGAATCTGATCAAGGGCCCGCAGTTGCGGGCCTTTTCTTTTGTGGGTCCCCGTGTGGTTTTGATCGGCCGGCAGCTGTCCGGGAAAGGGCGACTGAGCGCTGTCTTGCCCGAAGGTCTCCCAGATCGAGGTGGACGTGTGGAAGAGCGCGGTAAAGGTATCTCTCGCGGACCATGCCGCTGGCGCTGGCAGTGCGTCCACCGCGTATTACTGCGCAGCATCTGCTGCCATGCAGGCCTGCAGGCCAGGCTTACAAGAAGATCCTGTACGTCCTGCCTGGCTTTCACTGCATATCCTTCGCAGGCGTAGCCCTGATTTATCAAGGTCTCCAGCATGGACAAGGCTCCTGTATTCCAGCTTCCGAAATGGTCAGGGCTGCGCTTATCTCATCTGGCAGAGCTTTCGACCCATCGTGAATTTCATATGGCTGCCTTGTCTCTTGTGCCTCGCGGTGATTTCCCATGCCTTTCGAGGCAGCTTGACTCCATGCAGGCAAAAAAGGGCCCTGGGGGCCCTTGGTGTCCTGGCCAGCCCATTTATTGCTGAGCCTGCTCTTCCGGAGTAATAGGCCCAAGCGCAACCATTCCTAACCCTTGTGAGCCTTTGAAATCATGTTGTTGGCGAATGCGAGCAGCGGCGCCGAATCAGCAGTTGCGCGCACGCTGGTGCGAAAGGAAAAAGCGCAGCATCTCGGCGCTGGCGTCGATTCCTCCCGGCGCGGTGTAGCTGCCCGCTGCGCTGCCGCCGGACCAGGCGTGGCCTGCGCCATGCAGTTGCCAGTGCTCGATGGCGGTACTGCCATCGGCTGCGATATAGGCAGAGCGGGTGAACCGTTGGCGGTTCGGCGCATGGCCCTGGCTGACGCGAGGTGCGCCTGTGGGGCTTTGCGCGCTGCGTGCAGCATGCACGACGGCCGCGCCGTTGTCGTGATGTACCGTGGTGTCCGCGTCACCATGAAACACGATCACTGGACACACGCTGGGGCCGCTGGCCGAGCCAGATGCTGCGCCTCTTCGCATCGCCTCGAGGGCTGAGGGCAGATTGGACGCGGCACCGGCGGCCAGGCCCGAATGCACGCCCACGGCGGCGAACAGCTCGGGATAGGTGCGTCCCAATATGTCCGCCATTGCACCTCCGGCCGAAAGTCCGGCGACATAGACCCGCGATGCGTCCGCGCCATGGTCGGCCATCACCTGGCGCGTGAGGCCTGCCAGCAGTGCGGGCTCGCCCCGGCCCCGTTGCTGGTGCTGGGCCTTGAACCAGTTCCAGCACTTTTGCGAGTTTGCATGCTGTGTTTGTTCGGGATAGAGCACCAGTACGCCAGCGCTGCGCGCCTGGTCATTCATGCGCGTGCCGGCGGCGAAGTCTTGCGGCCCTTGGGTGCAGCCGTGCAGCATGAGGATGAGCGGGCGAGGTCCCGCTTCGAGGGCACTGCCTGGCGGCACGTACAGACGATAGGCCAGTTGCCGGCCTCCGTGAGAGTAGCTGCCGAGCAGCCATTGCTCGTCGCTGGAGGTGCCTGCCTGCGATGTGCCCGCAGGCACGGCGAGTTCGGGAGCATCGTCGATGAAGCGGGCTTCGGCATCGACGATCCAGCCTGCATCCCGATGACTGGTTGCGGCTGGCTTGTCGTGGGGTGTGGGCGCACTTTGGCCTCGCAGCGTGCGCTGAATCAGCTCGGTGGCTTCCAGCAGATTGCCGGTGCGCGTCAGGCGTGTCGCCTCGCCCAGCATGTCTTGAAAAAGCTGTTTCATGGAATGGTTCTCAGGTAATGCGGCCGGCCAGAGCGGCACGAACGGCGGGGCTGGCCTGGAGCGCTCCCAGCACCGTGATGGATTCGATGGTTTCGGCGGCAAGCTGCGCAGGCACGTCCTGCGCGATGCTGGCCAGGCCCAACACGCGGATCTGCAGCTTTTCCCCGGCAGCCTGCACCCGCATGAGATCGGCCTGGGAGAAATGCTGCATCCCAAGGACCAGCATCTTGCGGGCGACGACCTGTTGCACCGCGTCCGCATGGCTGCGCAGGTGATTGCGTATCGCTGTGCGGATGAAATCGCTGCGGTTGGCGTAGAAGCCTTCGGCGACCAGCAGGTCGATCTGGCCCAGGTCTACATAGCCCAGATTGATGGTGAGCTTCTCGGATTCGCTCACGCGAGGGTTGGAGGTGGTTGTGTTTGCGGCCATGGAACATCCTTATGCCATCCATATGGATGGTTTAGGGATGGTTTCAAGGCCTGGCGTTGCAATTTGACGCGGCACGTCGTGGGGTATCCGGCGGACGGCGCTGCAGCGTGTGAGTCGCAATCATTGCCCTGTCACGTCTGAGCCGTAAGGTGGAGGAGCCGGGCACGGCGTCCGGCGTTCCTTGGTCATGCGACAGGAGGCTTCATGCCAGACTTGCAGGCAGGCTTGCCGAGCGGCACAAGCGTTTGGTGCCAGCCCGGCGAGCGGTTCAATACCTGGAGTCATCTGGCAGCCCTGCTCGTGGGCGTGGTGGCCAGTGTGGGCCTCATCTGCGAAACGGTGGCCGGCGGCGATGCGCGCAAGATTGCGGGCTCTGTGGTGTTTGGCCTCTCTCTGGCGGCGCTGTTCGGTGCCTCGGCCCTCTTTCATGGCTGCACCGGGGCACGCAAGCGTTTTTGGCAGCGCGTCGACCACGCCTGCATTTACCTGCTGATTGCCGGCAGCCACACGCCCTTTGCCTTGATGGCGCCCTCTGGCTTGTGGGCTTGGTCCTTGCTTGCCGGTGTATGGGCGCTCGCATTGCAGGGCGCGATACGTGCACTTGGTTTCGATTCGCCGCCGCGCCTGTCCCTGTACATCAGCCTTGGCTGGCTCAGCTTGGGGGGCGCGGTGCCGATGGCCTTGCGCCACGGTGCGCAGACCCTGGCCTGGCTGCTCGCGGGCGGACTGCTCTATTCGGCAGGAACGGTGTTCTACCGAAGCCTTTCGAGCATGCGCCATTCGCATGGCATCTGGCACCTGTTCGTGGTTGCCGGCAGCGCCTGCCATACCGTCGCGGTGGTCGGTTTGCTGGCCTGACGCGAGGGCTCGTGCTGGCGGCGCTGCGTTGGACGCTTTGGATTCTGTTAGACAAAAGCCCCTGGCTCTTTCGAACCAGGGGCTTGAATCATTTGGTCGGAGCGGCGGGATTCGAACTCGCGACCCTCTGCTCCCAAAGCAGCGATAGAAGTGAATTAAATCAAACACTTACGTTGATTTTGTCTACACTTGGCCGATCTATGCGCTGAAATAGATCAACGACTTACGGTAGCGCTGTAGACGGTTTTTTGGGCGCATTCAGCGGGTTGCTTTTGAGCGAATCGCCTGCTTGTGGCGCACATAGTCGGCAGTCTGGGACTGTGTGGAGTGAGCGCCCATTCGCTGAGCCGCAGTAACCCCATGGAGGCGATCCACGTCGGTCAGCGCCTTGGCCCGCAGGTCGTGAATGTGGGCGTCCTTCACTCCGGCCCGGGTCAGCGCGCGGCGCCATGCCGACTTCAGCGCCTCGTAGCTGTACGCGCCGCCGTCAGGCCCGGTGAACACGTATGTCAGCCCCACATTCTTTTCTGCCTTGATCCGTGCAATCAGTTCGCGCAGCCTGGGCGTCCACTCGATCAACACCTGGGCGCCTGTGCTGTCTTCGACCTTGGACGGACGGAACAGGACGCCATCGCGCCCGACGTTGGCCCAGGGCAAGGCCAATACGTCCCCGATGCGCTGGCCCGTCAGATAGGCCATGTCCAGAATGGCACAGATCATCCGCCCTGCCGGGTTGATCTGCTTCGCGCGCTGGCCGCCACTGCGCAGCGCCGCCACCTTGATTCGCCGCAGCTCGCTATCAGTGATGTAGCGGTTGCGCGCCTTCACGCTCGCAGTCCGGATCGCGTCCACCGGATTCGCGCCAGACTCTCTATACCCCTTCTCCTCTGAAAAACGCATAAGCTCGCGCAGCATTGAGCGGTATGCGTTATATGTCCTGGGCATCTTCGCAAAAGCCTTCAGGAACTCCACGGCATCCGGTGTGCGGATATCCTCAGCGCGGAATTCAGCGAAGGCCTGTGAAATTGTCCGGACCTGGTAAATGTCATTCGCCTGGGTCTTCTTTGCATGCTTCGTGCTGACCTCCTGAAGCCACTGGCTGCAGATCGCCTGCATGCGGTCATCCACAGCGCCGCGCATTTCGGCATCTGCCAGAGCGCGATACAGGGCGGGTAGGCCATCGGCTATGGCCGACAGCCGTATCCAGGACCGCTGCTTGTTGACCTGGCGCACCAGGTAGTAGGCGCCATGCTTTGCATGCACGCCCTTCGGGAGGTGGCTTTTCTTCTTCATGCGACTTGTCGGAGCTTGGGAATGCGGACCTGAGGCCTGTCCGTCTTGATGGCGCTGCCTGCGCACACGGCGGTGTAATGGGTGCGCTCCAGCAGGACATTGCCAGCACGGCCAATGCGCGCCCTGAAAAAACCCTGCTGGCGCAGGATGGCAAGCTGCTTGGACGGCCACTGGTAGCCAGTCAACTCCTCAATTTCTTCTCGTGTGAGAGTGAGGCTCATGTTGTTGCACTCCTAGTTTTTTCTGCTGCTGCACGCGCGGGTCGCGCTCATGCTGATATGCGTCCCACAGCGCCGTCCCGGCATCGCAGCGCGGCTGAGACCGCGTGACGCCAGCCGCGATGCAATGCGGGCACTGAAAGTGGTGGGCCTGATACGCGCTGTCAGCCAGCTCCCACTGGCTGGCGCTGGGCGGCTCAGGCATAAGAAAACCCGCTCTCGGCGGGTTCTCTGTAGTGCTTCTCCTCGTCTCGCCGTTTCCGGGCCTGGCGCACGTCTCGCTTGCTCATGACGATCCTCCGGTGATGCCGTGGACGAGCTCTCCGTGGCGCAGGCCGCCCGCGAAAGCTGTGCGCGTTACGGGAACGCTGATGCCGGCGTCGTCCATGATCTGTTCCACGCGCGCGGGCGGCAGCGGCTTGCGCGCCTCCAGCTCATCCGCGTCCCGGAGCTTGAGGATGCTGTTCTCGCTGGCCAGGTCCAGGGCCTGCATTTCGAGTTCGTGGATGCGTGCGTTCTTACTCGCCTCCAGCTCTGCGATGCGGGCGTATGGGTCGAAGGTGTCCGGCCTCTTGCAGTCTGCGTAGCCCCTGGTTATGTCGTGGATGTCTGGGTGATGCTGGATGCAGCCCAGGGCCTGCTCTGCCGTGATGTGAGGCTTGGTGCCGTGGTGGTTGGCCCAGCGCTCCACGTATTCAAGCGTGGTGCGCATGGAGGCGTTCTCGGTCTGCAGGCCGCGCAGCATGTCGGCAGCTTTGTGGCACGGCCAGTTTCCCGGATCGAACGCTGTGTATGTATCCAACTCGGCGGCCATCGCGTGGACTTCTTCGGGTGTTGGTGCTGTGGTCACGGGGTCTGTCCTTTCTCGAATAGATCGCCCACAGCGAGCCGCGCCCGCCGAGTGGTCCGGGCGTTTGCCGCTCGCATGGGTGCGTCGAGCTTGTTGTGGCAGCGCTGGCACAGCGCCTCAAGGTTGTCATCTGCGCAGTTCGCCGGGTTCGGGTCGTGGGTGTGCGCGATGGTCAGCACCACGTCCACCATCTTGGAGACTTCGTAGTTGCACATGTGCGTCTGGCCGAGGTGCACGCCCGTTTCCGAGCAATACACGTCGGCACTGTCCAGCATGTAGGTCCCCTCGTCGGCTCCAGCGCCGCGCGCTATGCGGGTGCGGTTCGGCGCCTTACAGCGCTCGAAGCGATTGCCTGCCCGTTCGAGGATGCGCGCGCGTATCTCCAGCCAGTTGGCAGGGTAGAGGGCGCGCATTTCAGGCCGTATCGGCATGCTGCGGTCCTTTCTGCTGCGCCTGGGCGCGCTGAGAAACCCATGCCTCGAAGCTGGGCGGGTTGACCATGAAGCTCACGCCACGCTCGTATTCATCACGCAGACGCATCAGCTCATCCCTGGTCAGGTACACGTCTTCTTGGTCTTCGATGATCTTGATTGCCATTTCAGCTCTCCTTGTGCGCTGCGGGGCGCGACTTGATGAACACCAGCCAGTGCGTGAGGCCTCCGCGGCCGCTGACCTGGCCGAACAGTGGTTTCTCGGGCGTCAGGGCCAGCACCTCGCGGAGCTTCACCTGGGTCTCGTTCCACTTGAAGACCAGCACGCCCTCGGGCTCCAGCACGCGGAAGCACTCGGCGAAGCCCTGGCGCAGGTCCGCGCGCCAGTCGTCGCTGAGCTTCCTGTACTTGGCCGCGAGCCAGCTGCGGGGGCCGGCGCGCTCAAGGTGTGGCGGATCGAAGGCCACCAGCCGGAACGAGCCTTCCGGGTAGGGCAGCGCGCGGAAGTCCATAAGTACGTCCGGCTCGATGTGCAGCGTGCGCGTGCCGTCCTCGCGGTGCGAACGGTCGGTGACTGTGAGGGTCTCGCTGCGGCGGTCGCCGAAGATGGCGCGCGGGTCGGCCTTGTCGAACCACATCATTCGGCTGCCGCAGCACACGTCGATTACGCGGGCTTCAGTCATCGTGCTCCCCCTTGGCTGCTGCCTGGGCTGCGTCCGGGCTGCAACGGTCGATCCTCTCGATCTCGGCCAGGATCAGGGCTCCAGCCTTGACCAGGGCGCGGCGCGGCGTGCATGGCTTGAACTCCCAGGAGCGCGGCCATGGATAGTTGGTCGGCGGGTACACGTTGTCGTCCAGCGTCAGGTCGCGGTCGATGCCCCTGGAGATGGCCTGCAGGTTGTCCGATGCAACTGCTGCATATCCGGCCGCCGCAAAGCACATCTCGCCTTCGTCGTGCTGGTCGTCGTGCTCGGATGTCCAGCCTTCGGCTTCGACCTGGCGGCGGCGCTCGGCCAGCACGTCGCGCGCGGCCTGGCTCAGGACCTTGGATGGCGCATCCACTGCAGGCGCAGCAGGTGCTGCCTGGGCACGCAGCACGCGCTGTGCGCGGTTCGGGCCGCTCAGAATCACGCCTTCGGACTCTGGTGCGTCGGGCAGACTGTCGAAGAACTCCAGGATCTCTTCCAGCTTGTCGGCCTCTTCCTTGTGGAACGTGACCTCGCTGGAGCCATCCTCGAACGACTCGCCCCAGTCCTCCACTGCCGTGTTCACGATGCGGGCCAGCTGCAGCAGGTTCTCGATGACCTGCGTTGCAATGGCCGATGGCGCAGTAGATGCCTGGGTCGCTGCTGCCAGCATGCGCACAAGATCGTCTGGGTAGAGCAGCACCGGATCGCCACGTTTGCCGTATGCGGGCACGCGACGGCCTCCGTAAGCCATGGCGAAGTCCACGGCTGCAGGCGCTTCCTGGGCGGGCGCTACAGCACCACGTACCAGGGCAACGGTGTAGGGTCGCAGGCTGGACAGGCTGGCCCCGCCATCCTTGCGCGCTCCGTCCATCGTCTCTGCTGTCACAACGCGGTCGCCTTCGGGCGTCATCCACGCCACAACGCCCTGGGGCGCCACAGCGGCCGGAGCTGCCCCGGCGTAGAGCGGTTCTGACGTGTAGCCGTTGTCGTCGGGCGTCTCTGACAGCCATGGCTTGATCGTGGGGTCGCTCGGGTCGCTGATGCGGTAGCCGGCAATGGGCTGTTGCTTCGTTGCTGTCATGAGGCTTCCTTGGTGATGCGCCAGAGCGCTTTGGTGGTGTTGATGACGTGGCCTGCGCGCTGCAGCAGCTCGCAGGTAGGCGGTGGGGTCGGGGTCATGGGGCAGAAACAGGAAACCCGCCGAAGCGGGTCTGGGTGTCAGGTCGTGCGTCGAAACGCTTTCGTGAGGTGCAGGCCCTCGACGGCATGCCCTCGCTTGAGCAAAGCCCGGCAGATCTGCGCCTGGGCGTTGTGGCTGGCGCTGGCTTGGCGCGCCAGGCCGAGATAGCTGTTGCCGCTGGCGTAGACATCGGCATCGGGCATGGCCTCCAGCCGGCTGAGCGCCTGGTGAAGCGTGCGTGGCCGCGTGATGCGGCGCCAGGGCTTGATCATCTGGCCCGCGTAGTCGATACCGCGCGCAATCGGCTGGATCACGGTCTTGCGTGGGTTGAGCGCAAGCCCCAGGTCCGGCAGCTTGGCTTCGATGCTGTGCAGGGCCTGGCCCAGCCACTGAGGCGATTCGTGCAGCAGCACCATGTCATCGACGTAGCGCGTGTAGTGCCGGCAGCGGATGGCGTGCTTGACGTGCTGGTCAACCTCATTGAGCAGGACGTTCGCAAAGAACTGGCTGCTCAGGTTGCCGATCGGCAGCCCCTGGTGCCGGACTGCGTTGGACAGGCGCTTGTGCGGTGGCACGGCGGCCAGCGTGGCGGCGCTGCCGCGCACAAGATAGTCCTCACGCGGATCGTGAAACAGCACCATCTTGCACAGGCCGCGCCACCACGGTTCGTGGATCTGGCGCACCAGCAGCGGCCACAGCACGCGCTTGTCGATGCTGACGAAGAAGTTGGCCAGATCGCACTTCAGGTAGAAGCCTGGCCGCGCCCAGTTCTGCGTCTGGCTGCGCACCTTTGCCTCCAGCCGCTGGGCCGCGTATAGCGTGCCGCGCCCGGCGATACAGGCGCAGGAGTCTGCGATGAATCGGCGGTGGAAGCGGTCGGCTACCTGGTTGTAGAGCAGATGATGCACGATGCGGTCGCGGAAGCCCGATGCCCAGACCTCGCGCGGCCGTGGCCGGCTGATTGCGAAGCAGATGGAGCGCCCGGGGCGGTAACTTCCGTCGCTCAGCTCCTCATGGAGATCTACCAGGTTGCACTCCAGATCCTGCTCGAATCGGAGCGCGCTAGCGGTATTGCGTTTGTGCCGGCGGCAGTCGAAATACGCCTGCACCAGCTTTTCGAACGAGTAGCCTGAATCCATAGAAACTCTCGGTGGGATATGCGGAAAGGCCGAACTCGGAACTCGTTGTTCCGGTTGTTGTTGTTCGTGTTGCCGTTCTCGAAATCGACAGCCCAGGGGTGTCGAGCGTTCACGTCGGCCCGCCGAGTGTTCAGCGGGCGAACTACGCGGGATCACTACGGCTGCTGCCGGCGATATCCCTGCTGCGCCTGTCGGTGGGCTTGTGGCCCAGCGGCTCGACCAGATTCCAAGGCGCCATGGCCGACTTGCCGTGACAGGCCGGCGGCGGGCGCGCGTTCCGAGTGTTTCTGCCAGCCCGTAGCCTGTTTGCTGATGCTGGTGGTCAGGGCGATGGCGCGTGCAAACTGCTTGTGCGAGATCAGGCGCAGATCGACGGCGAGGCGCAGCGAGAGGTTGATGACCTCCACTTCCTCGCGCATCAGACCCAGGATCGGAGCTTTCTCCTGGCTGGTGTTGGCCTGGTAGGTTCGCATGACAAGAGCCATGCACTGCCTGCGCATGCCGGCGCCAAAGTCGGCCTTGAAGTTCCGGGGCATGTTGGCGACCAGATGTGTGACGAG